>CAZHET010000044.1:0-21562 GCA_964531585.1 uncultured Planctomycetaceae bacterium
ACACGGAGTTTCTTCGGTTGAGAATAATCCGTCGTGTCGATGACGGCCGCGGCGACCTGTTCGGCAGCGATCAGATATTTTTCCATCAGCAGCGGCGGCAGGCTGAGCACGTCGCCGATGTTGTCGAAGCCTTCTCCCACGTCATCCGACGGAAAGTCGTCGGCGGGAGTCATCGTGATGCCAAACAGGTCACGAATTGTGTTGTTGTATTCGGCGCGATTCAGTCGCTGAATCGTGGAGCGCCCCGGGTTGTCGATTTGCGCGCAGTCGAAGCTGTAAAGTTCGTCGTGCAGAAATTCGGCAACGATCTGAGCTTCCGCCGGCTGCGGTCGCTGATCGTGATCGAACGGCGGCATGGCTCCGGAATTCACCATGCGGTAGACGCGTTCCCATGATTTTCGCTGCGGCAGCAACTGGTCGACGGAGTTCAATCGGTGAACCGCGATTCCGGCCAGCTCCTCGTCCGGGCCGTGACAATCAATGCAGTACGTGTTCAGGAACGGTAACAGTGTTGTTTCCAGCGCTTGCTGCCGCTGCGACTTGCGGTCGGTTTGAAGATCAATCGACGTGAGCATGCTCGCGCCGGGCGGCGGACCGTCTGCGGCTTGCGATTCGTGAAGCGGAACGGCAGGAGTTTCCGCGATCGCGCTGGCATCCGCTTCGGCCGGAAATGCAGGCTCGGAGGAACTCATCGCGACGGCTGCTTCCGGTTGTGCTGCGTCTGGTCGTGTTGCACGAAACGGAACGAAGGCCCGGCCTGCGATGATTGCAACGACAACCACAGCGACGGCTGCGACGCAGGCGACGAGCTTCGGGAACGGCCGCGCCACGGCGGCTCTGTGGTAAGCCGGCCGTTCACTGTTTCGGCGGCGGATTCGTCGGGGCGCTGAATTCTGCAGACGGGACGGTTCCGGCTGATCCCTGGAGCCGGAGCGAACCGCCGGGGAACGAGGCACCGCCGGCGGAACTTTGCGGGGAGGGGCTGCCTGAGCCGGAGCCTCGATTCGGCTGGCCTTCAGCCGAATGCGCTGACCACAACCTTCGGTCGGGCAACGCACTGTCCGATCGGTGGCCAGGCTTTTCAGACGGAAACGGCCGCGGCAGGCCGGACATTGAAAGGTAAGAGCCATCAGCGTGCGACAGGCTGGCAGGAGAATTCGGACGAGAACACGAACAACTGTATGGCACCCCAACGGAAAGAGATCCTACTTCCCGATTCGGGCGCGGTCCATGAACAGTGGCCCACCTGTCAACGCGCATTGTGGCCGAGCCATTCGGTGATTTCCTGCATCATCAGCAGCAGTCCGGCTGTAATTGCACGGGATCGCGGATTTCTGCGAGCACCGCGACACGTGGACAAGGCAGGCAAGCTGAGTTGTGATTCCTGCCCTGCAAAGCCCCGTCAAACTCCACTTAGTTCGCGAGGATTCACAGCCGGAAGATCGCACGATCGGCTGTCCGTCGCGTGACTATAAGACGGTAATTGACAGGGTTTTAGGGCAGGGGTAGAGTCACTTGCCGACTGCCGCAGCAGCTGCCGGTCGAGTATGAATTCTTCTGCCGGGAAAGTCCGCCGATGACATTTTCGCGACATGTGGTGCTGCTTTGTCTGCTGACCACGGCGAACGTTCAGGCGCAACAGGTTTGTTGTGGTCCGCCTTCCGGGGTGATGCCTGACGTCAGCAACAAGGCAGGCAACAACCCGGCAGTCAACACAACGTCTGTGCCTGTTTTGGCGGTGCAGCGTCCGCGCGAAACTACGTCATCCGCCTTCACGTGGATTCCGGAAGCAGCAGAGCGTGACTGGCAGTTCATCGTACTTCACCACACGGCGACGACGTCCGGCAGCGTGGAATCAATTCATCAGGAGCATGGACGTCGTAAGGATCGTTACGGAAACAACTGGCTGGGGATTGGTTACCATTTTGTGATTGGTAACGGCTCCGGGATGGCAGACGGGGAAATTTCCTCAACGTTTCGCTGGAAAGGGCAGATTCACGGAGCCCATTCGGGTAGCACTACGCACAACGACATTGGAATCGGTGTTTGCCTGATTGGAAATTTCGAAGACAAACCGCCGTCGGAAATTCAGGTCGCGGCCGTCACACGACTGCTGGTTGATCTTTCCCGACGTTACGACATTCACGAATCGAGAATCATTCCTCACAGCTCTGTCAGACCGACAGCGTGTCCCGGAAGCAAGTTCCCGCTACAGGATGTACTTCAAAGAGTGAAATCCGCAGGCTGACCGGTCGAACAGGACGAACGCCCGCCAGACCCGCAGGACCTGGACCCTTCCCAGGTCTGAATAGCCGAAACCCCTCAAACCCAACCACGGAAGATCGAGTTATGTTCAATCGAGTTCAGATTCAGCCGTACCTGTCAAACGACCTCTCATTTCTGTCGCCGCACTCACGTGTGAACGGGCTGCCGCTGGAACTGCAGGAGCTGCTCGATCAGCAGGCTGATTCGCCCGATGTGATGGCCGAAGAATCTGCTGCCGCGGAATCAGACTGGCCGGTGTCGATCTTCATCCCGGAACGCTACGAAGAGAATTATTCCTATCCGCTGGTGATCTGGTTCCATGAAGACGGCGGCAACGAAGATGATGTCGAAACCGTCATGCATTCCATCAGTCCCCAGAACTACTGCGGACTGGCTCTGCGAGGAAACCGCCGGCTGCCAGGACGTAGCTCATTCGCCTGGAACCACGATTCGCTCAGCTTTGGTGAAGTCCCGCTGGCCCGACTGGTGAACATCACCACCCGGCGTCTGCGACGGGCGTTTCACATCCACAGCGAACGAATCTTCGTCGCGGGTGCTCAGGCCGGTGCCGATGTGGCGCTGCAACTGCTGCTGGAGCATCCGGACTGGTTCGCCGGAGCAATTCTGATGGACCCGATCTGCAGTGAAGAACCCATCCGTGGCATCTTCCCCGGTGATCTTCGCGGGAAACATGTTCTGCAGACCGTGTCCCGCAATGCCTGCAACGAAACGCTGGCGGGCAACGTCGAAGCGGTGCGCCTGATGCGTTCTGCCGGAGCCAAACTCGACGTCCGCATGAGCGAATCGCCCCTGAACCCGTATGGGCCCGACGCGCGATTTATTGACCACTGGCTGCTGTCACGCATCAGCCAGTGCGCCTACGTGTAGCCCGGATTCCTGGCTGCCGTTCCCAACGGACTCGTAACCGGTCAGGCTTGTTCCCACCGACACATTGGCAGGCAGGCGATTGAATTTGGCGAGGCTCCAGCCGAGCCGCTGCCGCGTCGGGCACAGTTTGGCACACGCGGCTCAGCGGGAGCTTCGCCCTCCCGAGACGCTGCCGCGTCAGGCGCGGCTTGGCACACGCGGCTCAGCGGGAGCTTCGCCCTCCCGAGACAAAAACACGCGAGTCGCGTGAATGATCCGGGTTGACGGAGTCGCTGACTGCGCAGGGATTTGCGCAAAAAAGAACGTCCCGAATGCTGTCGGGCATCCGGGACGCGAATTGGCTTTCTCGGGGGCTGCGTGACAGCAGCATTGCAGCTTAGGCGAGCGGCAAGTGAGAATTTACCAGTACGATGGCCTTCCAGGGCCGTCGATGCAGTCCTGACGACGGCCTTGGAAAGCCATCGTACGGAGCACCACGGGTAAGAACTCACCTGCCGCTCGCCTCATGAAGGCAGGCTGTCGGAACGGCTCAGCGAGTAAAATTCGTCATAGTCATCGTAAGTGCAGACGTAGCCCGGCTGACGAGCTCGAATGCGTTCGTCGTCGAGGGCTCGCAGGACCGCGTCCTGGATCTTCTGCCGGCAGTCCGAATTGATCGGATGAGCAATGTCCGCGAACAGGCGTGTACGGCTGTCGTTGGTACACGCAGTTCCGTTGACGAATTCGGTTTTCGCTCCGCAGTTTGAGCAATACCGGGCCCGGATTTCATTCTTCATGAAGCAGCGGTGGCATTTTTCCGTCAGTTTCCGGCTGGGCATGGCGACGAATGGCCCCTTCTGGCCCTGAATAATTTTCAGGTCGCGAACCACGAATTCTCCGTCGATTGTGATCGAGCAGAATCCCTGCAATCGATCGTCTCCGTCGTCCATCAGCTTGATGCGTACCTCGGTGATCTCCACGATGTGTATCCTCTGTTGAATTCGCTTGGCTGGTTTCAGCAGGAGGACGAGTCGCCCACCCAACAGATTCACCAGTCTTCCTGACTTACCAACTCGCCCCAAGGGACATTCCCGGAATTCCTTCGTCCTTCGGGGAAACGACCATTCGGGTGGGAACAGTTGGTTAGCTCCACAAGATATTCGGTGTCAGGCCCGTCACCGCCCACAGACGACTCGCGAACACGACGGCCTGACGATAGTTGGCCGCGGCAGCGACACAGGTTGAGCCGCTGCCGGACACATGTAGTTCAAGCCCCAGTGTTTTCCGGACCCTCTGTACAAGGCCCGCCAGCTCAGAATTCACTGACATGGCAGGCTCGGTAAGACGGTTGAACAGACTCATCGCGAACGCGCTGGAAAACCCGCCACACAAATTTTGGACAATCTTTTCCGGGCACCGCCGGTCGGTCGGTGGCGGCAGCCGTCGGAACACAGCGGCGGTGCTGTTGCCGGTTCGCGGACGCACGGACACGAAGTAGAAACGCCCTCGCAGCGGAATCTGTTCGACAGATTCTCCTCGCCCGCGGCAAATGGCCGCGCGGCAGCCGGAAAGCAGAAAATTGATGTCGCTTCCCAGCGTTTCTGCCAGGCGGTGGAGTTCCACCTGCGTCAGATTGAGCCGCCACAGCCGGTTCAGGGCCAGCAGTGTGGCGGCTGCATTCCCGGATCCTCCCGCAAGTCCGGATTCCGGAGGAACCTTCTTCGCTGCCGTGATGTGCGCTCCGAAACGCACGCCGCAGGCGTCGCGCAACGCATTCGCAGCGCGCAGGATCAGGTTTGAGCCGTCCAGAGGAAATCCGGTGGCGATTGCCGGCGAAGTCCCGGCGGCCAGTGTCAAACTCAACTGGTCCGATTCCACGGCGCGGAACTGCAGCACGTCGGCCGGCTGTGTCCGCAGCATCACGGTTTCCAGGTCATGAAACCCGTCGGACCGCTTCCCCAGGACTTCCAGAAACACGTTGATCTTGGACGGGCTGCGGATGGTCAGGCAGTCGGAAATCCCGCAACGGGCATTGAAGCTTCCAGGCATGTTTTTCTTGCAGTCCCCTCAGGCCAACGTCCGGCGTCCGCGACGGCAAGCCGTACCGGTTATTCCGGAAATGCAGCACTTTTTCCCTGGTCCGATTGTAGTGGCAGCCTGAATTCTGCCGAAATCGAGTGTAACTGGAAGTAATTCTGGCGGTCAGCCACTGGCGCCTGCTGTTCCCGATACCAAGAGGGTTTGAAGATGAAACTGCACACAATGTTGACCAAAGCTGCCAGCCTTGCTGTGTGCTTTGGGGTTCTGTTGTCCGGTCCGGTGATGGCTGGCGCTGAGTCGATGATTCGTGACGTTGAGATCTCGAAGGACGGCACGTTGTACGGTGTCGTTCACAACGCACAAGGGCAGGCTGTCGCCGCCGCGCCCGTGCAACTGAAGTATCATGGCAAGGCTGTCGCTGCCACCAGCAGCAACGCCGACGGACGCTTCGCGATCACCGGCGTGCGTGGCGGCGCTCACGAACTGATGGTGGGTTCCTCGTCGTCACCGGTTCGCCTGTGGGCGAATGGAACGGCTCCGAAGACCGCAACGCAGGGCATCGCCGTCGCTGCGAATGAAGCTGTCGTTCGCGGCCAGAGCTACGAGACGTATCCCGGTGCCACCGGCCCGTCAGGTTTCGGCATGCTGGACGTGATCACTGTCGCAACGGTTGGTGCAGCCGCCGGAGCACTGGTCTTCGCCATTGATAACAACAACAAGCTGGACGACATCGAAACTCGCCTGCTGGCCAGCCCATAGTTCTTCAACGGCTGACACAGATCGTCCAGAAATCGCGTTGAATGAAACCCTGTTGACCGGTCACGGTTGCCAGGGTTTCTTTGCGTTTGAGCCACCGAAAAACTGACAGCACGAGGTCGATGAAACGCACGCACCCGTTACCGGCAGCACCAGTCACGTGCCGGACGCTGCCCACTCCGTCATTCCCTCGAAGGCGGGAATGACGGCGTGTGCTGGGCATCCGCCCACGGAACTTCATTGCCGTTTTTCGCGACAGACCAGGCCGCTCAACTGGATTCCGATTGCCGGAAGTTCCTAGACTTCGCAGTTGCACAAACTTCGGACAGGAAGCCGGCGGATGGACAGCCTTCGAAAATTCTTGCTGCACACAGCGGTTCTGTTGACAGCTCTGGGCTGGCTGAAAGTCACCGCGGCGCAAGTTCAGCGGAGCCCTGACCCGCAAGCCGAGCGGGTTCAGCCGTTCGACTGGAATGAGCAGCGAACGTCCGTCGCCGATGTCATGCTGGCGGATGCTGTCGAATTCCGTCACGGTGAACCCGGCATGACCCCCATCGAAGCGGACGTGTATCTAAATCTGTTGGATGGCATCGAGCGGCAGTACCAGCAGTTGTGGCGACTTCCCGAAGGCGATCCGACGGCAACATGGGCACAGGCCTTCTACAAGTTCGCCGAAGTCCGCCGGATGGCGTGGAAAAACGGCAAGCTGAAACTGACGGGCCCGCCGACAGCCGCACCCGTTGTCAGTGACCTTGCCGATCCGTTCCGGGATGCCAACGACCCGATTGTTCCGCTGCAGCCTGCACGGGAACCGGAACCACCTGCGGAGTCTGACGATCGGTATTCGCTGCTGGCCGATATTCGTCGGCACCCGTCAGAGTATGTCGGTCGGCCGGTTGTGATGTTCGGCCTGTTCGAACCCGCGGAGCCGGTTGACCTGAGGACGGGGTTTTCCGGAACCGCCGGCATGCTGACTCGACCAGCCCGCCTGCTGCGCGGCGTCCTGAAGTCACTGGACGGCACTCAGCAGCTCGCCATCGTCGACACGAAGTCACTGAAGTCACCCGGCTCGACGGCACGCGGGCTGGAGACCTGGCCGGCGACGGCGGCTTCGCTGCCCGTGCTGGTGAAAGGCTGGGTCGTCAAGCAGTGGGACACGCGACCGCTGATCTACTGCGAATCGCTCCGTCAGATGAGCGTCGAGCCTCACACCGAACTGATTCGCCAGGAAACCGTTCCGGAACGTCGCATTCTTCCGGAAGAGACGTGGCTGTATTACGAAACGCTTCTGCAAATGCGGATCGCCGACGCGGATGCTCAGCAGCGTCAGGCCGACGAGTTTCTGATCCGGCGCATCGACTCGCTGATCGTGGAAGTCGGAACCAAGGCGGCAGCCGACCTGGCCGCTTTGAACCCGGAAAAGGCTGCCACGCCGGAACAACAGGCCAGCCTGCAGAATGAACGCGTCCGGATTCAGCGACTGGTGACGGCGCGGCTGGCAAGATATCGGCGGTGTCGTCGAGATCCCGAGACCTTTCAGACCTATGTCGACCTGTTCACAAACTCCGATGCCTGGCAGGGTCAGTTGGTGACGTTGAAGGGACACGTTCGGCACGTCGTCAGCTACGCGGGCGACAGCACGATGTTTGACGGTCAGCCACTGCACGAACTGTGGCTGTTCACGGATGACTCACAAAACAATCCGGCGGTGATTGTGACTCCCGACCTGCCGCCCGGATTTCCTGTCAATGCTGAAGTGATCGACCGAGTCAGTGTCACCGGCTGCTTCTTCAAGCGTTACGTCTACGGTTCGCAGGACAATCGCAGGATCGCTCCTCTGCTTCTGGCAGGACGAATTCGTTGGGAACCGACTCTGGATCAGATTCGCACGCTGGTCAGTTCCGGCGATTTATCAGCCGGATCGCCACTGGCTCAGCAGGCGCTGCAGCAACAAACAGAATCGTTCAGCGGACCGACGCTTGTGATCGTCAGCATTTTGGCAGCACTGGCGATCATGATTTCCTGGGGCCGGTCGCACCGCGAAACGCGAGACCGCCGCCGGCTGATGCGTCGAATCAACGAAGACCCGCAGTTCGAGAAACCGCCGCCGTCTGATCTCGACCTGGAACTGGATCTCTTCTGAACACCGGCAAACCCGGTCGTTGCACGCCTACTTTACCAACTGACCGCAGGACGTGTTCTTGGAAACCTTGCCGGCCATCACTGACCGCCCCGTTCGCCTGGGAGTTCTGATCAGCGGCGGCGGCACGACGCTGCAGAACTTCATCGACTGCATTCGCAACGGCACGTTGCTGGCGGAAATCTCGGTCGTGATCGCTGACCAGGCCGGCTGCTACGGAATTCAGCGAGCCACTGACGCCGGACTGCCGTGCAACATCCTTGCCCGCAGAGATTACGCGTCGACCGCACATTTCAGCGCCGCCGTGTTTGACGAATTGCGAGGCCGCAACGTCGACCTCGCGGTGCTGGCAGGATTTCTGTCGCTGGTCACGGTTCCGGACGACTTCCAGCGGCGAGTGCTCAACATTCACCCCTCGCTGATTCCCGCGTTCTGCGGCAAGGGTTTCTACGGCCATCGCGTCCACCAGGCGGCAATCGATCGAGGCGTCAAGGTCAGCGGCTGCACGGTGCATTTCGCGGACAACGAATACGACAACGGACCGATTATCCTGCAACGAACGACAGCCGTTCCCGATGACGCAACCGCCGACGAACTCGCCCGCCTGGTTTTCGAGCAGGAAAAGATCGCCTATCCGGAAGCCATCCGCCGAGTCTGCTCGGGACACCTGGCCATCGAAGCCCATCGCACGGTGTGGTCGGTTCCGCAGCACGCTCGCGATCCCGCCAGTTCCTGACCACGGGAAGTCGCCACGAAAACACACGGGAATCGCGCACGAGAATCGGCGGCAAAAGTCGACTTTCCTGCCGTCCGGACATAGGATTGCCCCGAACCCGCAGTCGGAAGCGGCGAATGCACACGGCACTGCCAACGCCGAAAACATCGGCGACGTGCCGGATCATGCCAGCGTCCGCCACGGAAGCTCTTCTCTGCCACTCGCCTTGAACCTCTCAATATCCTGCCTGAAAAACAATTAGGGGAATCCTGATGAAAAACCTGCTGCCCATGGCGCTGGCCTGCCTGTTATCTGTTTCAACCGCATTCGGTGCTGAGTGGGGTTCCATCAAGGGACAGGTGCGTCTCAAGGGAGACGTGCCGGAACAGGCCCTGCTGCACAAGAAGGGGGCCGACATCAAGGACAAGGAAGTTTGCGCCGCGCAGGACGCGATCAATCCGGAAGTGATCGTCGACCCGAAAACGAAGGGCATTGCCAATTGCTTCGTGTTCCTCGCGAAGGCTCCCAAAGACATCCATCCCGATGCGGGGACGAAAGAGCCACGGGTCATCTTCGACCAGAAGAACTGTGAGTTCATTCCGCACGTGATGGTCGTTCAGGCGGGACAGACGGTTGAAGTACTGAACAGCGACCCGATTGCTCACAACACCAACGTGATCTTCATCCGCAACCAGCCACGCAACGTGCTGGTCGCCGCAAACACGGGCGCTGGTGCGGGAGTCGAAATCCCGACGGCCACCAAGGAATCACTGCCAAACCAGGTCAAATGTGACTTCCACCCGTGGATGCGAGCGTACTGGCTTGTTGTGGATCATCCGTATGCCGCCGTCACGGATCACGAAGGCCGATTCGAAATCGAAAATCTGCCGGCCGGTGAACATGAGTTTCGTATCTGGCATGAAAAGAAGGGCTGGCTGAACCGCAAGTACGCCGTCACCGTCAAGGCGGGGGAAACTCAGGAACTGAACCCGGAAGATTTCGATCTGGAGTAGCCACCGCGCCCCCGCCGACCGGTGTACCTGAGGCGTGATGTGTAACCGGCGTGTTCGCTCACGCCGCTCGCCTGAAACTGCGGGTCATTCGCTGGTCAGGTGACCATGCGTGAAAATGTCAGCCTGACGATCGCCCCTGCGGCAAGTGGCAGATGTTCATGAAGCACCGACTGGGATTTCTGATGCAGCTTTTCGTGCTGTCCGTGCTGCCGGTGCTGATTGCCTTCCAGTTGTACTTCGGCTTCCCGCTGATCGTGATGCCGATGTGCCTGCTGACGGGAATCGTCCTGTTTTTCGTGGGAACACGACTGCGGGACTCCTGACGGCGCGTCGACCTCCGTGCCAGCCGTGACTTGCGTTCAGCTCGCACTCAAATCCCGCAGGTGGGGTTTTCGACAGCTTCCACAAAACCGCCTGCGCCGCCGCGAAGTCGCCGCTCGGTCTTGGTTCTTACCCACCTTGCGTCGCTCCGGGCGGCGAATTCTGCCGAGAACTCGATAAGCAATCAGACCACCAGTGCATAGCGTCAGCGTCTGCGCCAGCGAGCTGACGGAGTGCGCGGCCTGGGTGGAGCTTGCTGAATTGTTGGGTCAGACGCGGTTTGTCGTCTCATCCGGCGAGGGATGCGCCTTTTTTTGGCTGTTTAGGCAGGTTCCCTTGCAAAACAAACTGGCATCCGGTGCTGCCAGCAGTTGTGATAACGCCAGCTTTTTGCTGCGCAGTGATGCCCTGCAACCAGGGTCCGTCCATCTTCCGGCCACATTGACCTGTCCCAGATCCTCGAAGGGCTCTTATTCATGACTGTTCTGCATTCTCTGCTGTCAACCTTCCGCAACTCTCGTTCAACAACCGGGCAGACCCGCAGGCGGAACGGACGCATCCGACAGACCGCGGTCGCGTCGTTTGCCGTGGAGTCACTGGAAGAACGTACTCTGTTGGCGGGAACCGGCCTTGAGTATGTGCCAAATCATGTCCTCCTGACACTTGACACTGCGGCTGGCCCTGAAGTTAGCCAGCCGGAGACGCTTGAAGACGTGATTCCCGGTTCTGCAATTAACCCGCTCGGCGACTTCGGGATCTATCTGATGGAGCTGCCTGCAGGGGTGGATGCAGCAGACGCCATCCCGTTGCTTCGCAACCGGCCGGGAGTGACGTCCGCAGAACTGGACTGGATCGGTGAATGGAGTGCAGTACCAAACGACCCTGACTACTCTGGCCTGCAGTGGTCACTAAACAATACCGGCCAAACCGTCAACGGCGTGACAGGCACAGCCGGGGCGGACGTCAGCGCAGAACTCGCCTGGGACACTTCGATCGGAAGTACCAACGTCATTGTGGCCATTGTTGACAGCGGTATGGACTACCTGCATCCGGACCTCATTGACAATGTGTGGGTAAACGGCGGTGAGATCCCGGGCAACGGAATCGACGACGACGGCAACGGGTTTGTGGACGATGTGAACGGCTGGGACTTCGGATCGCTCGACAATGACCCAATGGACTTTGTCGGACACGGGACGCATGTCGCGGGCACAGCCGGGGCCGTCGGTAACAACTCACTGGGGCTGGCGGGTGTCAACTGGAACGTCAGCCTGATGGCGCTGAAGATCGGCACAGACCTTGGCGGTCCGACCGTGTCCGGCGGCATCGGCGCGATCATCTACGCAACGAATATGGGAGCTGCGGTTTCCAATCACAGTTATACCGTGCCTTTCACAACTGCCTTTCAGAATGCAGTTAACTTCGCGGAAACCAACGGTCACATCATTGTCGCGGCCGCGGGCAACAGCAGTTCCAACAACGATGTTTTCCCATCGTACCCGGCCAATTACGCAAACAGCAACGTCATTGCGGTGGCCGCAACGGACCAGAATGACAACCTTGCAGGCTTTTCCAGTTTCGGTCCGACGACTGTCGACATCGGTGCCCCGGGCGTCAACATCTGGAGTACCACCCCACGGAACGGCTCAGCCTTTTATGGCCCGAATTACGACTTCTCGGACGGTACTTCCATGGCATCGCCACACGTGGCGGGGGCAATTGGGCTGCTCCGGAGCCTGGCACCGAGTGCGCCACATACAGAAATCATTCGCGCCTTGTACGACGGGGCTGACCCGCTCGCCTCACTGGACGGCGTTGTCGCGACGGGAGCCCGCCTGAACCTGGCCGGCGCTGTGGCACAGCTTCGCGACGTGGAAATCACTGTGACTCCCGGTTCCATCCGTGAAGACGCAGGAGCCGGCGCCGCCAGCATCACCGTGCGAAAGGTGGGCTTCCCGCTGGATATGGACATGACCGTCGTCGTGTCGTTCAACGATGACTCCGAAGTTGCTGTGCCGCTGTTCGCAGGAGCCACGTCGGCAACAGTGACCGTACCAGCCGGTGATCGCGAGCTGGTGATTCCGATCGATATTCTTGATGACACGCTCCTCGATGGCACGCAGACCGTGGCCTTCACCGTCGAATTGGCCGGCCAGTTGATTGACACTGCCCTGCTGGACGTCACCGATCATGAAACACTGACGCTGACAATCGACAAGCCGTCGCTTGTCGAAGACGGTTCTGACAGTCCCGCCACACTGACGGTGACTCGCAGCAACACCGACATCGATCCGCCGAATACGTTCGTCACCATCAACAACGAACTGAGGGAGTACGATCCGACCGGTGCGTTTGTCGGTTCGGTTCCGATTCCGTGGCCAGCCGGTGCCCGCCCCGTTGGCGAAGATGCTCACGATGCGGTGTTCCTGCAGAACGGCCGCATCGCGGTCTTCAATGGAACGACCGAAGGCTACGTGTCGGTCTACGATCCTGCGGGCGGAACATGGCAGGACTTCACGATTCCCGGTCTGTCGACGGACGGCGCAGACATGGGAACCGGCGGCATTACGTCTGTCGGCAATTTCGTGTTCGTGACGGACATGTCGTCCGGTTCGGCCGATCCGTTTGGAATCGTGCGTCTGAATCTGAACAACGGCACGGTAACACGGTTCGCAGATCGCCAGATTGGTGATCGGCTGTTCGTCAACGACACCCTGGCCAACACGATTCAGGAAGTCGATCCGGTAACAGGGGCGACGGTCAACAGCTTTCCGCTGCCTGTGACAAATCCACTCGGCAGCAACACAGGGATGGCATTTGACGGGATGCACCTGTGGGTGCTGGCCGGGCCGCTCGACAATGACCGGATCTACCAGCTCAATGCAGACACGGGGGCCGTCCTTGACGTCCATCAGCTCGGTGATTCCACCAGATGGGACGGTCTTGCCTACCTCAACGGGCTGCTCTACGTGCAGGACAGCGCCGCGCAGAATCGCATCGCGGTCTACGATCCCGTGCTGCGACAGGTCGTACGCAGAGTGTTCGTTCAAACGCCGGCTGGCAATGGTATCACGGGCGGACTGGCTGCGATCGCCAGCCCGGACTCACTGCTGGCCACCTCGGCGGTCGGCGATCAGGTCTACGAGGTCGATCCCACGACGGGAGCAATCCGCAACACGTGGAGCACCGGCTCGGGATCGTCCGACCAGGGCCTGGCAGTCCTTTCCGGCGAGATCTACGTCGGTGAGGCTCAATCGGCCGACGTGAAGGTGTTCAACCGGAACGGCGATTTCCAGCGTTCCATCACACTAAGTCTGACGTCGCCTCCGGGAGTCTACGCGCTGGGAGGTGACGACGTTCAGGGTCTGGCCATCACGGCTCTGCGTTATCGCGATGTATCCGGTGGCCTGGACGGAAAACTGTACGGGCTGGATCAGGCCGGAACGACTGTCGGACGCTTCAACGCGACGACTCTGGCGCTGGAAGAACATTTCGACCTGGCCGTACCGGTGCAGTCGATCACCGTCGCTGCGAACGGCATGATCTACGGTGCCGCCTCCGACGGCATGATTCACGAATTCGATGCCGCCGGTGCTCTGCTGCGTTCGATGAACAGCGGTGTGACCGGACTCACGGATATCGATGTGAACATTGCCGGCAGAATCCTGTTCTCATCAGTAACAGGAACTGTCGGCGAAACGTCGGTGAATTTTGAAGCCCCGACGACGTACTCAGTCGGCGGCAGCACAGCGTTTGTCACGTTCGGTCGGCACTTCAGCCAGATCGGCGGTGAAGCGATTGTTCAGCTCAGCAACAGCGACCCATCGGAACTGGCTGTTCCCGCGCAGATCGTGATCCCGGCCGGTCAGGCATCCGCCAGCATCGAAGTCAGTGCGCTCGACGACAACCTGATCGACGGGGACCAGACGGTCACTGTGGCACCCGTCCATTCACAGTACCAGGAACTGTTCTCTGACACCGTCGATGTGCTCGACTTCGAGGGCGTTCTGGTTAATGTCGTCGCCGACCAGATTGGCGAATCCGCCGGTATCGGAGCGACGTCGGTTGAGGTACGCCGAACGTATGTTGACGGCCCGTTCACCTGGTCAATGGCCCAGTCAGCGACGAACTCTCAGGCGCTTCCAATTCCTGACTTCACGATTATCGAATCGCACATCACGATCCCCGACCAGATATCGCAGATCACGGACATCGATGTTCGATTGTCGCTGACGCACTCGTGGCTGCAGGACCTTGACGTGTTCCTTGTCAGCCCCTCCGGCACAACGGTGGTACTATTTACCGATCAGGGCAACAACGGCACGGAAATGACCGACTTGATTCTGGACGATGAAGCACTGATCCGCATCGCCGACGGTTCCGCACCGTACACGGGCCGGTTCCGTCCGGAGCGATACCCGACACACGGCTTGAATTTGTTCGACGGCGAAAACCCGTCCGGCACATGGACGCTGGTGATCCGCGATGACAATCAGCAGGACATCGGCACGCTGCTGAACTGGGGGCTGGACTTCACGACGATCGGGCTGGCACCGCTGACGGTCACGCTGACCAGCGACGACATCTCAGAAGCAGCTTTCGGCGGCGAAGACGGCCCGTCATCGACCATCGAAGTTCTGATTCCGGCGAATCAGGCCATCGGAACGGTCAGCCTCGACGCGATCGACGATCAGATCCTCGACGGCACACGCACGGTGACAATCAGCGCTTCGGGTGTGACGTCTCCTGATAACAGCGTGAACCTCAACAACCTTGACCTCGGCAGCGACACGGTCGACGTCACCGACGTCGAACTTCTGGAACTGACGCTCAGCGCGTCCACCGTTTCGGAATCTGCCGGAGCCAATGCTCTGACGGGAACAGTCACGCGTCTGAACACCGGTGACGCTCCGTTCGCGAACCCGCTGACCGTCACGCTGATGAGCAGCGACACGACCGAACTGACGGTCCCGGTCACCGTGACGATTCCGGCGGGCCAGGCATCGGCAAACTTCGACATCACGGCCGTTGACGATGCGGATTTCGACGGCGACATCGAAGTCACAATCTCGGCCTCAGCAACCGGCTTTTCCAATACGCCGTCGCAGGTTGTGACTGTGACCGATCACGAACCCGCGATCGTGCTGTCCACACCGTCGACCACGATCGCCGAAAACGGCGGTTCCCTGGAACTGCTGGTGCGGCGAGTCAACGCGCTGGACATTTCCAGTGCCGTTACCGTCACTCTGACAAGCAACGACGTGTCGGAACTCAGCTTCAACGGTGCCGCCAGCACAACGGTGACGATTCCGGCGAACAGTACCGGCACCACTGTGACCGTGACGGTCGAAGACGACGCCCTGCTGGACGGCACTCAGGTGGCCACACTTGACGCCTCCGGTGCCGGCATTAACCCCGGAACGCTCGACATCACCGTCGAAGACCACGAAGTTCTGACAGTGACCTTGTCGCACACCAGTTTTCTGGAAAACGGCGGGACGGGTCCGGTGACTGGTACTGTGACGGTCAGTAATACCGATGATCGTTCGCAGCCCCTGACGGTTACGCTGACCAGCAGCGATCTGACCGCTGCGACGGTTCCGGTGACGGTCACGATCCCGGCCAATGCCACGTCGGTGCAGTTCACTGTGACTCCGGTGGATGACACGGACATCGATGGCGACCAGCCGGTCACGTTTACCGCGACAGCCGCCGGGTATGTGGACGGCACCGTGAACGCCACTGTGCTGGATCACGAACCGCCTGTGCTCACGGGCCCGGGCTTTCAGACGCTGGATGCCAGGCCGACGATCACCTGGGATCCGCTGCCAGGAGCGACTCGCTACGACCTGTGGGTGAACTACGTGTCGGGCGGCGTGAACCAGATTATTCGCGTGCAGGACGTGCAGGATTCGTCCGGACAGACGGCTACCAGCTACACTCCGCCGGCGGAACTCGGCCTGGGACGCTACCGCGCGTGGGTGCGAGCCTACAACGCACAGGAAGTCGCGGGATTCTGGAGCGTTGGTCATGACTTCCGCGTGACGACGCCACCAGTGATCACGGCTCCTGCTGAATCGCAGAACCTGGCAAGCTCCGTGTTCCCGGAAATCACGTGGTCCAACGTCGTCGACGTCACTCGTTACGACTTGTGGGTTTCCAATCTGACCACCGGTGAGTCTCCCTTCGTCCGTGTGGAAGATCTGCTGACGTCGAACTTCCAGACAACGCAGGCTCTGCCGGGCGGCGAGTATCGTGCGTGGGTGCGAGCCTTCGGGCCGATGGACTCCGCCAGCGTCTGGAGCATGGGCCGCACATTCGCCGTGCTCGCGACGCCGGAAGTGATCAGCCCGTCCGGCGGAACGTCCAACCGCACGCCGCAGTTTGAGTGGAATCCGGTTGAGGGAGCGGACCATTACGAAATCTGGATCTCGAACCGTGACACGGGCAGCGTCGTCGTCCGCGATCGGTTTGTTCCTGAAGCATCCTACTCGCCACTGTCCGACCTGGCTGATCAACGGCATGTCGTCTGGGTTCGAGCGATCTCCGAGCGTGGCTTTGTGTCGCAGTGGTCGCCGGCAACCAACTTCGTCGTGACCGGAGATCCGGAACTCGGCCAGCCCGTGATTACGTCACCGGTCAATGATTCGACGACAGGTCGACGACCGGAATTCGCCTGGACAGAAATCGCCGGCGTTGACCACTACGAAATCTGGGTGAACCGGCTGGACGTTCCGACCGGGCAGGTCATCCACGAGAACAACCTGACCACCAATTCCTACGCCGCCACGGCCGACCTGGCACCGGGTGAGTACCGTGTCTGGGTGCGAGCACTCAGTGATTCCGGCGAAGTGTCCGAATGGAGTGCGGCGGTCGATTTCCTGGTGGTCGCGGTCGATGCCTCGGCATTCGGCACTCCGAACGTGTCGTCTCCGGCAGCGATCCTCACCTCTGCGTTCCCGCAGTCTGCCGCAGCACATTCGCACCGCCTGACCGCGGTTGAGCACACGACAGAACCTGCGTTGGTCGCTCAGACTTCGTCGGCACCGGCTGCAGGTCTCCGCGACGCGACACCGCAGGGCACTCGGATCGAGCATGCTGAAGCCAGTCATGCGGCGGACGCCACAACAGGAATGGACGGGTCGGCCACAAAAACCGCTCAGTCGCCGACGGTCGAAGCGTTCGACGAAGTCATGGCCGACTGGGATTCCGCGACATGGTGGACCGAGAACAGTGACGACGCATCCGAAGGCGAACTGTCGCTTGCCGGCCTTGGTCTGGGAATCGTGGCGACCGGCACACTTCGCCGTGACGGACGAGTTCGCCGCAATCGCCGATAGCCTGCCGCACGGGCAGTCGCACGAGTGACAATTCTGACAGGGCCGCTTCTTCCGGGAAGCGGCCCTTTTCTTGCGCCTGCGGGATGGCGAACAAACGGAGCGATGTTCGGGAGGGGGCTCGAACGCGCGGTCGACGTTGTTCTGACGCCGCAGATTGCTCAACGCGCGGCCAGCCGTCCCCCGAACGTGCTTCGCTCGCTCGCCCCTCCCCGCCTTCGGCCTGGAGGGTGCTTTGCGGACGGCTCGGTTCCGGAGTTCATCGCCACAATAGTCGGCTGTGCGTATGGATTCGCGGCGACGAATCTGTGCAGCGTCAGTTCGCCGGCGCGCGAAGCCGGTCGGCGTTCCGACAAACGTCGCGACAGGCGTCAACGTCGCGTGCGATCTGCTCTTTCAGTTCGTCCGCGCTGCTGAACGTTTTCAGCGGACGGATTTCTGAAAGCAGATCGACGGCCAGAGTCCGGCCGTACAGAACCTGCGTCAGGCCGTCGACATGGCATTCCACTTTGACGGCGGATTCTTCAAACGTTGGATTCGGGCCGATGCTGACGGCCGTCGCATAGCTGACTCCGTCGATGTGGCACGTTGCTGCGTAGACTCCGTGGCCCGGCAGCAGCACTTCAATGCTGCCGAGGTTTGCCGTGGGGAAGCCGAGTTCGCGTCCCCGGCCGGCTCCGCGAGTCACAGTGCCGGAAATCTGGTGAGCGTGCCCGAGCAGCTGCACGGCTTCCGTCACTTGACCTCCCATCAGCAGATCACGCACGCGGCTGGACGAAATCATTTCTGCCGAATCGCAAACTGCGTCAATCACCTGAAAGTGAATGCCCCGTGCTTCACACAGACTCTTCAGCAGATCCACGTCGCCGGCGCGGTTCTTTCCGAAGCGAAAATTCGGACCTTCAACGACGCCCCCGGCGTGAAGCTGTTCGACAAGCACAGACTCGAAAAACCGCCGCGGTTCAAGCGTCAGCAGATCGTGCGTGACGGGCAGCACGATCACGTGATCGGCACCGTATCGCTTCAGCAGCGTCGTCCGGCGTTCGATCGTTGTCAGCCGGTGCAGCACCGCGGTCGGCCGCAGAACAGTGATCGGATGAGGGTGGAAGGTCACCACAACGGAACTCGTGTTCCGCGCCGCCGCGACCTCGCGCAGCGTTTGCAGCATCTGCTGGTGACCTCGATGCACACCGTCGAAATTACCAACCGTCACGATACCGCCGGCGTAAGCGGGCGGTGTGTCGGAATCCGGATCGGACATGTCTGAACAGGCTGGAGACGAATCAGTTGTCGCGCGTCATCGCGCGGGGCGGGATCGTACGGGAAGGGCGAAGTCCGGACAACCAGACCTCGGCGCGTGGCTCACAGGTGAGTCGTTTCCAGCAAATCGTCACGGCAGCGATCGTGAGCCAGCCGGGCGACCGCGAACGCACAGGCCGCGGAGGAAACCGGTCGGTGAAACATCTCGTCCAGCAGCAGCGGTTTCAGGAACGAGTGATGCGGAAACGCCACGACGACCGCCTTCGCCAGAAAAGTGCCACTACCGCTCAGCAGCACGTTCAGCGGTGTGTCCGCCGCGGTCTCCGAATTCTGCCGCAGACGAATCACCACGCGTTCCACAGCGGACCGAATCGGCTGAAGCTGCCGTCGGGCAAGGAAGTCCGCGATTGCCGTCAGTTCGGCGTCTTCAAGTTCCGTTCGGTCGCAGCACAGCATGTGAGCCAGCCGGTTCAGCGATGCATCGCGAGTCAGCGGACGACCGTCCGCCGTGTCATGGTCGTCGACGTCTTCAGCAAGCTGCCCCGTGATGACATGTACGTCACCCGCGGTGGCGAAGACTTCCGCAGCCAGCGGACACTCCGCATCACGCAGCGGAACGCTCGACGCCATCGCACAAACGGGAGTTCGGCGAATTCCCGTGTAAACCAGTTCGCCGGAAAGTAACCGGTCCAGGTCGTTCAGTCCGTCGGGAACGGGCCTGCCGTCGAGCAGCGGGATGATGTCGGTGGTCGTCGAGCCGACGTCGATCAGCAACGCCGGTCCGGTCGGAACGGCTCGCGCGGCCCACGTCGCCAAAGCGTGCCAGTTCGCGGCGGCCACCAGCACTGGCAAATCACAGGCGTCGTCGGCGTCGGCGAATTCCCCCGACGTCAGCCAGACTCGCAGCGGAACGCCCGTGAACGCGCGCTGGACCGCGTCGACGACGAAGCCAACTCCTGCGGCCTTGGTCTCGAAGCAATCGGCCAGTTCGGCGGTCATCGTCAGCGCGATCAGTTGCGGCACGTCGCCGAAATGCTCGGCGACGCGATCCCGCAGAGTTTCCGCCAGCAGATCCGGCTGCTTCCACATGGCAAATGGCAGCGACAGTGTCTCACCGTCTGCCGTGGCGGCCTTGATGTTGGCCCCGCCGATATCGAGTCCCAGAACGTTCAACGAATTTCCTTTGCGCAGGCTTGGGGCAGGAATTGTGAGGACGGCGAATTTTTCCGGCATCTGGAATGATCCGCTGCGGAAATCGCGGCGTTGACACGCATTCCGCAGTTGAGGACCATCGTTGCCGTCAATGGCGTCGTTGCCTCGCTGCGGCGTTCCGCAACTTTACGAAGCCAGGTTTCACTCACCGCAAGACGGAATCTCATGCCCGCCAGCGAAGAAGACAAGCAACTGGTCTGCAGAATTCGTCAGGGCGAAGCGGATGCGTGGCAGGAATGTATCGACCGGTACGAAGGCCGTCTGCTGGCGTTCGCTCGCAGCCGCCTGAGCGACACGTCATCGGCCGAGGACATCGTGCAGGAAACATTTCTCGGCTTTCTGAAAGCGCTGCCAAACTACGACGAAAACACGCCGCTGGAATCATGGCTGTTTTCGATCGCCGCCCACAAACTGATCGATTCGATGCGCCGCTCCGGCCGGCGTCCGACGGTGCCGCTGATGTCATCCCGAACCGATGACGGCCCGGCTCGCGAACCCACCGGTCATGCGCGAGCGGCCTCCAGCCTGATGCGCAGTTCGGAAAAATCTCACGCCGAATCAGCCGTCGTGGCCCAGTGCCTGAAAGATTTGATCCGCAGCTTCAAGCAGGAAGACGCATGGGAACGGCTGCAGGTTGTCGAACTGATCTTCGTGCTGGGCTGGGCCAACAAGGATGTTGCTCGCCGCCTGAACACCACCGAACAGGCCGTCGCGAATCACAAGTTTTTCGTCGTGTCGAAGCTGAAGGACGCGGCGAAGAAAGCCAGTCTGCAGAACGCGAATCTGAGCGGCATGGGGCTGGAATGAAGGCACACCCGGAATTGGGGGTGCTTGTTCAAGTGCGTTTCAGCCCCGGCGGGAGTCAACACACGGGAATCAACGCAAGTGCCGGTATGGTGTGAGGCGGCTTACAGAGATATCCTCCGCCAGCCGCTAGAGTTCCGTCCCAACCGGAAGGGCGTTCCCCGCGCTGCCAGCCTTCCCGCCACAAAGTCGCCCGGTGATTCGAGGTATTCTGATGACAAATGACGAACGCTGGTCCGCCTGTCCCGAAGGCACGATGCAGCAGTTGAAAGAATCGCTCGACGCCACGGAACGTCGACGGACAATGACTCGCCGGGCAGCACTCACCGCCGTCATGCTCGGCGGCGCGGGACTCAGCGCGCTGGCGCTCAGACGCTCCGACGGACCTCCGGGCGGCATCACCTGCAACCTCGTTCACACACACGCCGAAGATTACGTTCGCGGCGTCACGGTGACGGAGCTGACCGAGCAGATCGACGCCCATCGCGCCGGCTGCCGTCACTGCGACACCATGCTGAGGTCAATGGAAGCGTAATTCGCCGCCTGTGGCGCAACGACCAGCTGTGAGACGCCTCGCAAAATCGTGAAGAACCGGCCGGCGTTCTTCCGGCTCGTCCGGAAAATGGGGGTGCTTGTTCAAATGCGTTTCAGGCCCGGCGGGCCGACACACCGTTAGCCGGTGGCGTCAGCCCAATGTCACTCACTTTCGCTCTGACCTGTCAGCGGCACGGCGCTAGCCGCCGGTGTCTGCATTGAAAAACGCCCGGAAAAACCGGCGGCTAGCGCCCAATGGCACTCACTTTGTGAGCGGTACGGCGCTAGCCGCCGGTGT
>CAZHET010000045.1:0-19453 GCA_964531585.1 uncultured Planctomycetaceae bacterium
AGTAAAGTTCAACGACTCGCTGTTGATTTTGACGGCACCGTTGACCCGTCGCCACTTGTTCGTATCAAAGCCCTTATGTCCGGCGCGGCCGCCGGATGACAATTCCACGGCCTTCACATGTTCGGCCGCAATCTCACGAACTTCCGCCAGCGGCGAAGTGATTCTCACGCTGTCTTCGGAAGTGGATTCCAGCCGGCACGGCAGCACGTCGTCGTTGGTCAGGTAGATAATGTCGGGAAACTGCTGCTGGTCAAAAGCGACTTCCGTCGCCGCCGTTCCTCTGAGAAACCGGGCATCGCCGCCACCAGCCAAAGCCGACGCATTGATGCCCCCCAGCGGCTTCCAGCGGACCGGTGCCCGTTCGCCATCCTGAATCGTCAGGCTGCCCTTCAACGC
Source organism: uncultured Planctomycetaceae bacterium (assembly GCA_964531585.1). Classification (GTDB taxonomy): domain Bacteria; phylum Planctomycetota; class Planctomycetia; order Planctomycetales; family Planctomycetaceae; genus JAWKUA01. The sequence continues at coordinate 397 of CAZHET010000045.1, forward strand.
GCCACCGTCGAAGAACAACTGATCCGGTTCGTCGGACGGTGTTTCCGTCGCGGGCAGGCTGATGCGGCGCACTCCGGCAAGCGTCGAGTTGATTGTTGCTGCGGAATAGCCGGTTGACACCGAGATTGTGTTGGCGTCGATGCCCTGGATTTCGCCCGAGATCAGTGAACCGTCGCTCCACACAATTCTGGTGGCCGGTCGGTTGGTCGTTTCTTCAGGAGTATCGTTGACGATCACCGTCCCGACATCGGCCATCGCGACTTCTGACGATTCATCTCCGTCGGTGAACTTCAATGCACTGCCGTCCTCGGATACGCCACTCAGCCGACCGTAGCGAACGGTTCCGTCGGGAAGATGAACGCGGCTTTCCCCGGACTTCAGTTCCTGCGGCGGATTGCCGTCCCACTGGCTGACTCGCACATGAGTCAGCGTCAGATCGCCGTCGCCGTTTCGCAGCAACAGACCGGTTTCGGGCGAACGATCGGGCGTGCCCTGAATGTCCGCCAGCCGCCGGCCGTTGTCCTGGTACACGGCCAAAGTGCCCGCTTTGCGGTCCAGAAACAGATGCAGATGAACTCGCCGAAGGCCTTCGTCGAGCGTATCGACCTCCACGAAGTCCAGCCCGCTGCACGCGACCAGCACATTGGCCCATGTTTCCAGCCGCAGCGAATTTGTTTCATCCGTATTGAAGGCCAGCATGAATGATGGCAGCTTCGTCGACTGGATGATGACTTCGATTTCGCACGCTTCCGGCAGCTTCATCTCCCGGAAAACAGCGGCTTCTGGCTTCGACGTTGCCAGGTGGCCACCAAGTTCTTCGCGCCAGTCATCGGGCGGCGATGTGCTGCCGGGACGAGTCCAGTCATCCAGACCCCGCGGCCCGAGGTAGAACAGTCCCGGCGTGTTGATGCGGCGCAGGTTGCGAATCTGATCGCGCCGCAGTCGCAATTGCCCGTGCCGCCGGCTTTCGAAGTCGAACGTCGTTTCGCCGACAGCGACCAGCCGGCCGCTGAGCACGTCGCCGTTGCGCATGACCACGCGAAACGGGTCATCGCTCGGCGGCGATTCATCGTCGGGAAACCGCACTGCCGCCAGGACAGGCAGTCGTATCTGCAGCGGGTCTTCAAACAGAGGAGTCTGCCACGTCAGTGAATCGGGATCGGCCGACACCAACCGGCCTTCCAGGCTGTCACCGCTCGCCCAGAACAGCAACGCGTCCTCGGCCGTGGCCGCGGAGACGTGACACACGACAAATGCTGCAATCAGGAGCCGATTCATAGATTTGCGCCGGAGACCAAAACGGAAGTTGTGTCAGGCGAGCTGCACGAAGGCACTCTGCATACGGACGTGGCCAGGTCGTTTGAAGCGTGCTCTTCGATCATGGGTTTGTCGGTTGGGAGGGCGAGTCTCCCGCCGAGCCGCTGCCGCGTCGGGCGTCCTTTGGCACACGCGGCTCACCGGGAGCTTCGCCCTGCCGGTTTCAGTGCTGCGCTGCGATCATCGTTCGTAAATCGGCAGAAACCGATAGTTCAGCGCCAGGGCCAGCAGCGACATGGATGTTCCGTATGCCTGGCCGTGCTGGCTGTTAAAACTGCCATCGTCCGCCTGCAGATCCTTCAACTGCCGAATTGTTCGCTGATTCCATTTTTGCCACGCTTCGAAATCGCCCTGGAACAGCGCCTGAGCCATGTAGTAACGAAAGTAGAACGGATAACTGGGCTCATCGTGCTCCAGGTTCAGCGTCACCTGACTCAGCACGCCCTGATATTCTTTCAGGTCTTTGCGCCGGCCGATGGCGTAGACCAGAGCCGCGATGGCCTGAAGATTCTTCGAACCGCCCAGCCCGCCGACTCCGCCGGAATACCCGACGCCTCCCCGATCGGATGTCATCTTGCGAAAGTAATCCAGCCCCTTGTCCATGCATTCGTCGGGAACTTTGATGCCGGCATTGCGAGCCGCCAGCAGTCCCATCATGACGGCTCCGGCAACCGACGTATCCGCGTCGCGAGATGTCGGCGAATATCGCCAGCCGCCCCACTGGTTCTGCTTCTGAGCCGTCACGGTGCAGCGAACCGCCAGTTCCAGCGCTTCACCGATAGTGCGCTGATTGCCCGAATCCGATTCGCCCTGCCACAGCAATTCGTCGTCCACCGCGCCATAGGCTTCGGACAGTCCAAGCATTCCGAATCCGTGATGATACATGCTGGCGGGCAGGTAGCCGGTGCTGCTGTCCTGGCTGCGAATCATGTTCTGGACCGCTTTGCGAATGTTGGTGCTGTACTTGCCGTTGTTCGGGTCTTCGCCGCTGGCAAGGAACACCATGATGCACATGCCGGTGATTCCACAGTTACCCGATCCGCCGCCGCCGCGACCATACTCGGCCCCGTCCCAGCCGCCGTTGTCCAACTGATTGTCGACCAGCCACTGCAGACCTCGCTCATAGATCAGTTCAACATCACGAGGCACGTCATCGCCGAAACGAAGTTCAGGATCCTGCGCAAGAGCTGGCGCGGACAGGAGAGTGGCGATGGAAAACAGAAGGATCCGAGTTTTCATGTGTGGTCTCCGAATCACACCACCGGGTACCACATCCAGCCGTTTGGGCAGGTTGTGGTACCCGATGGCTGTGTCATCTTCTGTTCTCAATCGCGTTGAAGAATGCGTCCAGGCCGTCACGGAATTCAGCGGGCAGGTCGTCCTGGGTCTTGCCCGTCATCTGACGCACTCCGCGAGCTTCGATGGCGGCGTTTGAATCCGAGCCTGGTCCCAGCAGTGCCAGAGCGACCTCGTCGGTTGTGCCGCTGCCTCCGCCGCCCGGACTCGCTCCGCCGCCACCACCACCTTTCGGGTTGCTGCGCTTTGCCTGCAGCAGCAGTTCGATCGCTTCGGTTTCCGCGGCGATTGCTTCCGGACCGGTGTCGGGACGCTTCAAAATTCCGGTTGCGTCGTTCATGGCACCCGCGGCCGCCGTGATGATCGCAATCTCCTTGCCGAACTTTTCAGCTCCGTCAGGAATCGCCCTGATGTCGTTGATCACATTCTGCGTGCGGCTGTGAAGATCGTCCTGAGTCTTCGACTGCCCGTTGGCTCGGTCATGGAACTGATCCGGTTCGATTGCTGCGCGAGCCTGTTCCAGCGACCGCGTTTCGTCTCGCAGGTCCATTTCGCCTTCCAGAATTCGCATCACTTCCAGGATAATTGATGGCGGCAAACTGTCGCCTTTTCCGCCGGGTCAGGTGCCGCCGGGTGACGGTGAAACCAGTTCCTCCGCCCAGCGGTCGAGCGTGTCGGCCCAGAATTCGGCTCGCGAAATTGATTCGCCGCTCATGTTGACACGGACACGTCCGCCGAGTTCTGCAATCCGCCGGACGACTTCCGTTTCTTCCATCTGGTCGAGTATCCGCAGCAGCTTCGTATCCTGTTTGCGGCCGAAGTACGCTTCCAGATCGGACTGAATCGTCCACACGTAGCGACTTTCCAGTTCTTCCTGTTCGGCGATCTTGTCGGACTGTTCCCGCTGTCGCGCGTCGAGCTTTGCGGAATCGACGCCGAACCCTTTGAACAGCGTGCGGTTCAGGCTGGCGGCCACTTCCAGTTGATGCCGCGACGCTGACTTCAGCCGCTTGACGAACGTGCTGTTTTCCAGATCGTCGAGAATGCCCTGCAGCTCTTCGCGGATCTTTTCGAACTCCGCCAGCAGGTCGGCCTGCTCTTCCACGGCTTCATCAACCTGTTCCTGAGCCGGGCACTGTTGAGCTTCGTCCTTCGGCTTTGGCCCGCCCTGCAGGACGGTCGTCGGCAGACTCAGTTTGGCTCCGCCTTTTGAAGGCGGTTGCTCCTGCTTGTCGCCATCTTGTTCGTCATCGGTCTTGTTGAAACCGGATTCGACGTCGACGATCTGTGGAACGGCCGGCTGATCGGTCTTGTCCTCCGCCGCTTCTCCCGGTTTCGCTTTCTGAGTTCCCCTGTTGTTGCCGACAGCCGGGCTGGACTTCATCGACGCCGACTTTGGTCCGGCTGGCGACGTCGGCTTCTGTGTCGACTTCACTGTATTCTTCGCCGCTTCATCCAGCAGATCGGCGACGGACGGCATGCGCTTGTCGGCGATTTCTTCCAACTGCTTCAATGCGCGAGCCCATGTTTCGAGATGCCCGACCATCATCTCAGGATTCCGCAGCGCCTGTTCGATCAGTTGCCGGCCCTGCGTCGTGACTCCGCCGAGCCGATTCGAATTCGCTCGTTCGGCCGCCGCCTGTTGTTCGATGCGGCGGCGAGTTTCCGGCTGAGCTAGTTCCTCTGCATTCATCCGACGGATTTCGCGGTTGGCGTTGTGCAGACGCATTTCCTCTTCGTAAACATCGTCCGCGCGACTGGCCCAGCGACGCAGCTGGGCAGCCATCCAGATCGCGTGATCGGCGGGCGTCATCACGTGCAGCAGGTACGTCGGCGAATAGGCTCGACCGCCGTCCGGCTTGTAGTCATCGGCGTAGGCTCGCACTTCCAGAGTCTGAGCCGGCACGTTGTCGGTCTCGGCACAGAACGTGGCAACGGCCTGCAAAGTCACGGCTTCCGGATCGCCGCCCGAAACCACCTTCTCGCCAAAATCCGGATTCGGATTGCGCAGCGGATCTTCGATGCCGTTCCATTCCAGCCCAATCTGCTTCACTCCGAAATCGTCATCAGCGTGCAGATCGAACGTGATCGTATCGGTGGAAAGAATGACCTGCTGAGGATCCTGCTGCACACACGCGATCATCGGGTTCGCGTCATCGACAGCGTTGATTCTCAGCGTGAACGGTGACTTTGATTCGAGACCCAGTTCATCCTTCCACTGAAACTCAACGGCGGCCGAATCAGCGATGGCGATGGGGTCGGTCATGATGCGGGTTTCGTCAATCTTCGATCTGGAACCGCTGACGGTGGCTTCCGTCAATCGTCGGCTGACTTCCGCTTCGAAACTCGCGACCGCGCCTTTGACCAGCGAAATCACTCCGCCACGAACATCGGTGCTGACAGGCGTTGATCGCTGCAGATAGTCGGGCAGCTTCACCGTGGCCTGCATCGCGGTCAGTTCCGGTCGAGCCGCCGGATGCAACTCAACCGATTCGCGAACGTCGCCAATGCGCAGATTCACCGCGGCCGCTTCGGTCTGCGGAGGAATCACAAAGTCGTACCGTTTGTCCTTCAGTTCGCTGTTGACGGGAACCTGCCCGCTGACGTTGGCAGTGCCCTGCGACGGACTCCATTCGGTGGAATTGGCCAGTTCGGCAGCCAGCGAAAATTCTTCGCCGTGAGGCACGACGATGCTGTCGGGAAGCGCCTCAATCTGAGCAAACGTGTAGCGATCCACATCGCGCCACGGAGTCAGCCAGCGAGCGAACGCGTTAGTCCCCGCGGCTGGAACAACAATCAGTGCCAACAGAATCAGTGCCAGGGGAATTCCGGCAATCAGCGCCCACGACCGATGGCGAGGATGCGGGACCGCGTCGGAGAAGTCTTTGTCCTTCACCACACTGTCGACCTGCTTGATGGCCGCGTGAGCCAGCGTGGCACTGCTGCCGAGCTGCCCGTCTCCGCGAGCCAGTTCGACGACGCCCAGCAACTGGTCACCCAGCGACGGAAACCGGTGCTTCAGCAGCGTCGCCACCTGTTCCATCCGGCGAGTCTTCCAGACCCAGCGATGGCACTTCAGCGGGAAGAAGACTCCGAACCCGACGCTGCCGGCAATCAGAATGGCGGCTCGCAGAACCGCCGGAGTATCGACGAACCGGTCGAGCGTAAACACGGCGATGTAGGAAACCGCCAGGCCGAACATCCCCGCCAGAATTCCTTCGGCGATCTTGATGACACGCACGCGGCGCTGGAACTCTTCCAGGCGGCGCCGCGTGGTCTCAGGCAGCCGCAGTTCATGGACGCTCATGAGCAGATCTCCGACTTTGTGTTTTCCGCAGGCGGTTTGCAGTCAGGACGTAGTATATCCGCGGCGTGGTCAAAGCAGCAGCCGCAAAAGTGACGGATTTTCCGGAGACGCGGCATTCGGGCTACACACCCGCTATTTGTGAAGATCACTGCCGCGGTCAAATTTGCCTGGCCTGCGGTTACCGTTTTCCAAAATGACGTCGCGCGCCGTACGTCCACAGCCAAATACGATGACGGTTTCCTGCAGTTGCGGTCATTGGTAAAAGTCAGCTCATGAGCGAACAGCCAGCCCGCAATCCTCACGATGCGTTCTTCAGAGACCATTTTTCGCAGAAGGAATCCGCGCGGGATTTTCTGGAGCATTTTCTGCCGGCTCCTGTACTGACCTGCGTCGACCTGAATTCGCTGGAACTGACGAAGGACTCCTTCGTCGATGCGGAGTTGCGTACGAGTCAGTCTGATTTGTTGTTTCGTGTTTCGCTGAAGAATCCCGACCTCGCCGGCGCCGGTGACGGCATGGTGTACGTGCTCTTCGAACATAAGAGCACACCGTCGCGAATGGCGGCGTTTCAACTTCTGAGGTACATGGTTCGCATCTGGGAACAGCGCCACAGGGATGGTTTCTTACTGTGCCCCATCATTCCACTGATCGTTTACCATGGGGCACAGACGTGGAAGACGGCCCGGACTCTTCGCGAGATCGTACGCCCGCCGGAAGAACTTGCTTGCTTCATCCCCGACTTCGTGGCGCTTCTGTATGATCTGGGCGAGCGGTCAGATGACGAAATTACCGGGAAAGCGATGACTCAGGCAGCACTGCTGCTGCTAAAATACATCGTTCGTGACGAATTCTCGGACAGAGTGACCGAGATCATCAGGATGTTTGTTCAACTCGATCGCAACGCTGGCGCGGTGGAACGATTGCGAACCGTGCTGAGATACATCTCATCGGCGACTGATCGGGTGAGTCATCAGGAACTGAAACGGGCCGTGCAGAAAGCCCTGGGTCCAACGGGAGATAAAATGATGCCGACACTCGCCGAAGAATGGATGCAGCAGGGGCGCGATCAGGTCCGGGAAGAAGCCTGGGAAGAAGCCCGGGAAGGTCTGCGCGACGGAATTCGCGTGACAATGAAGACACGGTTTCCTGCTGATGGCCAGTCGGTGATCGACCGTCTGCGCGCAGTCCAGTCGCTCAGCACGCTGAAAGATCTAATCGGCCTAAGCCTTGCCGCGTCCAGCCTGGATGAGATTCACGCATTTCTTGATCGGGAACTCGCCCGCTGAATTCCGTCCTGCGTCTGCGTTGTTCGCCCGTTGACGGAGCACCGCCCGGCAGGCTGACCGGTGCTCGAACACTTCCCCCGGCGCGTCTTTCGGGCTTCCGTCACAGCAAGAATGTCCTCAATCAGGCCTGAGTCGCGGGTTTTCAACTTGCAGGAGTACCCGGATGAAGCTGCAACTGACAACGCTGCAACGGACAATGCTGCTGCTGGCGGCGATCGCGATGAGCAACTCAGTCTTCGCGCAGGCCGATCGAAATCGTGACCGCACGGACAAAGCCGCGCGAAGACCGCTGGCAGAAACGCGGCACCGAGTTCTGCAGTTCCGCGAGCAAGCGGCGGACCAGGCCGCTCTCGCCGCGATGCAGGAACGCCAGAACATCCTGAACGCGGCAGAGGACGTCATCGCGGCAACAGCCTTCGACCAGGTGCTTGCCGCCGCTGCAAAACCGCCCGCGGATGAAGTCGATGCACGTCGCGCGCGGCTGCAGGCACACGCGGCCGCGTTTCGGGACTGGGTTGCGCAGACCCTTGACTGGTCTGCCGAGCAACGATTGCAACTGGATGAGGTGCTGAAGGAGGAACTGCGGGCTGCCGAAATCCGCTGGGAGATTCCGCCCGACAATCGACGAAAGAAACCGCTGTCGGACTTCGCTCCGATTGTCTTCACTCACAAGCACAACACGGAGAACTTTCTGCTGCCTGGCGGTGTGACTATTCGCATTCTGGACATGCTCACCGTTGAAGAGCAGACTCGCTGGTTTGAAGTAATGGATGAGCGGCGGCAGTCGATACGAACGGCAAATCTGGACTACATCGTCAGCCTGGTGGACGGCGAGATCCCGATGACGCCGGAGGATCGCAACTTATTTCGTGACGCGCTTCATGAGCGAATCGGTGTCGTACATCACCGCCTGTACGATCTTGATACGGGCCTGTATTCCTTCGGCAAAATCCACGGGATGCTGCCGCGCCGGTCCCTGGATGTGCTGTTATGCGACATCGGCAAGGCCGTGTTGACCGACGAGCAACACCTGCTGCTGCAATCATTGACCGTGAGCGGTCGCCAGTCGCGCAATCAGCAGGAGCGTATCGCACTGGAATTCACGTCAGACGTTGATGCCAACGCCGTTGAAGTGCAATTGACGACCGTGTTGGCACGCGAACGTCCTCGTTTTCAGGCAGCCTTTGCGCACGAAGTCGCTGCTGCCGCCTACCGTTGGAATCTGTCTGACGAGCAAAAAAGGGTACTGACCGTTGCCAGTAAAGGCGTGACAGAACGGTGTCTTTCAGCGTGGAAGCTGCGTACGGTCGAAGCGTTAGCTGTGCCAATAGAGCGTTTGAAGGTGATGCGAGAGCACGTCCCGCAATTCGCGCAGATCAGGTTGCCTGTCCAGGGACCGCAGATCAGCAGCATAGACGATGACGAACTCTGGCAGCACACGCTTCAAAGGGTGAAGGACGCGGCTGTTGAGGAAAGCACTCGGGAGTATCAGCGCACCGCCGTCGTCGGCTATGTCACCGGGATGCTCGACAAGGAGCTGTGGCTGACGCCCGATCAGCGAGTACCGCTTCGCAAACTCGTGGACGCCTCATTCCCGCAGGTCATCGAAACCCGACAGCCAGATTTGAAGGAATTCGAACTGCTGGTCGTTCCGCTGTTCCGGATTCCCGAAGACCAACTGGCCACCGTGCTTCGCGAATCGCAGCTCGCCGCATGGAAGGCGATGCAGAACGAATTTCAGCGTGACGGCGACACCGTCGCGCTGCCGACGGAAAACGGCACCGTCGTGTTCAACCTTCCGCAATAAAAACAGGGTCCTGGCGAATTCCAGCATGGCCAAAATGGGCGACCGCTGCCTTCTTCCAGGCGGTTGATCGAGCCCCGATTTCCGACTTTAAACTTGCCAGCGTGACTTTCACAGACAAACTGTCATACGATCTGACTCCTGACCGTAGGCCAGTTTCGTCGTGGCGGTCCTTTTTCTCATGCGGTACGCGGCATGAAGCACCTGCCGAAAATCCTGATCCTGATTCCGCTTTGCCTGACCGGCACCGTTTACGGGGCCGACGACAGCGCGCTGGAAAAACTGGCGGACCTGATCGGCGAAGTCGTGGATGAAGTCGCTGGCAACAGGCGGCAGCCGGTCGACGTTGTATTCGGTTTCGACGAGCCGGCGGAGGTCGCCGTTGAACCGATGAAGGCCGATGTCGACAGGCGCCGCGAACGCGTGGCCGCTCATGTCGCCGCGTTCCATGACTGGGTTTCGCGAAACAGCGACCTGCCCGACGAAGCTCACCAACACCTGAAGTCAGGAATCGAAAAGCAGATCAGGCAGTCGGAAGACAAGTGGAAGCGAGATCCGCAGCGGCAGAATCAGGCGATGTCGGACAGCGCTCCGATCATCTTCACGACGTCTCGCGGAGCCGCGTCGTTCCTGAGTCGGCGACAGTTGGACAGGTTCCTGAACGACCCCGCCGCTGCGGAACACCGTGACGTCCTCGTCGAACTGCTCGACGAACGTCGGCAGGCCATCTGCAAAGCCAATCTGAAATACATCGTCAGTCTGATCGACGACGAGTTGTTCCTGACACCCATTCAGCGCGACGTGTTGCTGACCATGCTGCCGTTGTCGATCGACAACCTCGAGACCGGTCTGTTTGCATTCAATCCACAGACGTATTACCTGCCGTACTCTTCGCTGAACAACTGGGATCGGGGCGTGCCCGAGCTGTTGCTGAATGACGTTCAGAAGCAGCGGCTGGCCGAAGTTCGTGGGAACAACGGTCAGCAACAGTACCTGATGATCTCGTCGGCCGCCGGTGTCGAATCGTGGTACAAGCAGGTCGATGATGCCGTCCCCGCTCAGCAGGAGCGTCTGGGCCGTGCGGCCGCCGTGCGTATCGCCTTTCTGGCGGGCACGCTGAATCTGCAGCCTGAGCAGACTCAATACCTGACCGTCGCCGGAAAAGGTGCCGCCACACAGTGCATTGCCGACTGGAAGAAGCAGACTCGCAACCAGTTAAAGGAGTGGGAAGGGCACATGGCTCAGCAGTTCGCCGGCCAGGATTTTTCGTTCGGCATGGCGCTGCCCGACGTCGTTCAACTGGATCGAAACAAGCTGTGGCTGCACACGCTTGAAAAGCTGAACGCCGACCCCGCTGTTCAGGAACGCAACGCATTTCGCACAGATGCGATCGCCAGCTACCTGACGGCCGAGCTGGATAAGGAACTCTGGCTGACTCCGGACCAGCGCGATCCGCTCCGCAGCCTTGTCGCCAAAGCCCTGCCCGCCGACTTCAAAGCACAGCAGCCCTACTTTCGCGAACTCGAATGCTTTGTGATCCCGCTGTTCCGGATTGCTGACGACGACGTGGCTGACCTCCTGACCGAATCTCAGCAGCAGGCCTGGACAAAACTGAAAAGTCAGTTCCAGGTCAACGGCCAACACGTCATGCTGAATACTCAGAACGGCGGACAGTTCGGCTTCAGTCTGCCGCCGTAAGAAAAACGGCCAACACACTCCACCGGGCCTGGCCCGGTAGGTCGATGCCTTTGCACTCCTCACTTCCAGCGGACCATACATCAAACATGTCAACAGCCACTCCCGCCGCGCCGCAAATGCACGATGACGACGTCGCGGCTATTGATGAACTGCGAGATCTCTACCAGCGGCTGCGGTCGGAGCTGGCGAAAATCATCGTCGGGCAGGATGATGTCATTGAACAACTGGCGATCTGTCTGTTTGCCCGAGGCCACTCGCTGCTGATGGGAGTGCCGGGGCTGGCGAAAACACTGCTGGTCAGTCGGCTGGCGGAAACCATGTCGCTGCAGTTCAGCCGTATCCAGTTCACTCCCGACCTGATGCCGATGGACATTACCGGCACGGACATTCTGCAGGAAACTCAGGAAGGCCGCCGCGAATTTGAATTCGTCAAAGGTCCGGTGTTTGCCAATATCGTGCTGGCCGACGAAATTAACCGAGCACCCTCAAAGACTCAGGCCGCGATGCTGGAAGCCATGCAGGAACATCGCGTGACCGTGGTCGGGCGTCCGTACACGCTGGAACCTCCGTTCTTTGTGCTGGCGACTCAGAACCCCGTCGAGCAGGAAGGCACCTATCCTCTGCCGGAAGCACAGCTCGACCGATTTATGTTTCTTATCAACGTGGATTATCCGACGCGCCAGGAGGAAATTGAAATCGCCCGCACCACCACGGGAGCTGCGTTGCCGGCACTGGCCCATGTGCTTGACGCGCCGTCGGTAATCCGGTTTCAGGAACTGGTTCGCCGAGTTCCCGTGCCGCAGCACATTTATGAATTCGCCGTCGATCTGGTGAGGCGCACTCGACCAAAGACGGACGAATCGCCGGAATGGCTGAAGCCGCTGGTGTCGTGGGGAGCCGGCCCGCGAGCCGTCCAGTATTTGATTCTGGGAGCCAAATCCCGCGCGGCTTTGACCGGAAGCTATATGGCTCGGCTGGAAGACATATTAGCCGTGGCACGGCCCGTGCTGAGCCACCGTGTTTTGACAACGTTCAACGCCGAATCCGAAGGCATCCGCAGTGAAGATGTTGTCCAGCGACTGGTGGATGAACTCAATGCGGAGTCAACGGGCTGATGCGTGATTTCATCGACCCACACGTCGTTTCGCGATTGGGCGGGCTGCCACTGGATGCTCGGTTGCCCATGGTGGGCAGTGTGTCCGGGCGTCATCGCAGTCCGACTCGTGGTTCCAGCCTGGAATTCTCGGAATACCGCAAATACGTCCCCGGCGACGACACCCGTCGCCTGGACTGGCGGGCATGGGGACGCAGCGACCGGTTCTATATCAAGGAGTACGAAGCAGACACGAACCTGCGGCTGTGCCTGGTGATCGACGTCAGCGGTTCGATGAAGTTCGGGCCAAATGGAACGGCCGAACCGGGAAGCACAAAACTGGACTACGCTCGCCGCCTGGCCGGAACACTGGCGTACGTGGCCGGCAGCCAGGGTGATGCCGTGGGTCTGTATTGCGCAGGAGAACGCTTTCGCCGCGAGATTCCGGCCAAGCGCAGTGGGGCTCATTTGAAGTATGTCCTGGACGAGCTGGCCGCGATGGAAGCCATCGGCGAAACCGGCCTTCCGGATGCTTTGCACCAGGCCGCGGAGAAGGTCGCTCAGCGGGCGCTGGTCGTGATTATTTCGGACCTGTTTATGGAGCCCGAAACGCTCAAGAGTGCGTTCCAGCATCTGCGGTTCCGCAAACACGACGTGGCTGTGTTCCATTTGCTGGAACAAAACGAGATCGATTTCGAGTTCGATCGCCCCATGCGTTTTGTGGATCTGGAAGGAGCCGCTCCGCTGTTGGTCGATCCCACCATGATGGCCAAACAATATCGAGCGGCCGTGCAGGAGTACCTGGGTCAATTGAAACGAGTCGTTCGGGATTCAGCAGTCGATTATCACCGGGTCAGTATCGAAGAAGATTACGCCGACGTATTGGCAAGATTCCTCCTGGCCCGCGCGCGATGAAACACGTTTCATGACATTTCTTCAGCCATTCGTTCTGTATGCTCTGCCCTTGCTCGGGTTGCCGATTCTGATTCATCTGATCAATCAGAACCGGCACCGCACGATCAACTGGGCCGCGACCATGTTTCTGCTGCAGGCCAAACGGATGGCTCGCGGGATGGCCCGGCTGCGGTATTTGCTGATCATGCTGGCTCGCATACTGGCAATCGCCGGGCTGATCTTTGCCGTCAGCCGCCCGATGTCGGGAGGCTGGCTGGGACTGACTGCCGGAGGGGCTCCCGACACAACGATCGTGGTGCTCGACCGGTCGGTCAGTATGGAAGAACAGAATTCCCGCACGAACCGTTCCAAGCGAGAAGCGGCGCTGGTCAAGCTTTCAGAATTGATTCAGAACACGGGAAGGAACACCCAACTGATTCTGTTCGACAGCGCGACAGCGGAACCAATGAAGCTGCAGTCCGCCGCCGACCTGATCGACCTGCCCGAAACTCGACCGACGGCGACGTCGTCCGACATTCCGAGGCTGATGCATAATGTCGCTGAATACATCGTCAGCAACGAAACCGGTCGCACGGACCTCTGGGTTTGTTCCGATCTGCGGCAGAATGACTGGAACCCGGCTGGCGGTCGCTGGGAATCGATTCGCAGTCAGCTTTCGGAACGCGAAGGCGTGAAGCTGTACCTGCTGACGTATCCCGACGTTGCCGACGACAACCTGGCAATCAGCGTCCAGGGCGTTCACCGCCGTGAAACGATCGAAGGTGCCGAAGTCGTGATGGACCTGCAGATTTCACGAACGCTGCCTGCGGGTGAGTCCGCCGACTCCGCGAAGCGCGTCCCGCTGACGTTCGTCATCGACGGAGCCCGGTCGACACTGGACGTCGAAATGACGGGTGAGCAGTTCATTCGCAATGGACATGCGATTCCGATCGATCGCGAATCCAAACGCGGCTGGGGGCGCATCGAGCTGCCTCGCGACGCGAATGCCGCCGACAACACATTCGGATTCGTTTATGCCGAACCCGCGGTGCAGAAGACCATTGTCGTGTCGGACGAGCCGGACGTGGCCGAGCTGCTGCGAATCGCCGCAGGAACTCCTTCCGATCGCAATCTGGTCTATGAAGCCGAAGTCCTGACGACGGCTCAGTCAGCGGCGATTCCGTGGAACGAAACAGCACTGGTGATCTGGCAGGCGGCGATTCCTGAAGGTTTGCTGGCTCAGCAGTTGACGGACTTTGTGGCGTCGGGCCGCACGGTGTTTTTCTTTCCACCGCGACAGCCCGACGGCGGCACGATTTTCGAAACGTCGTGGAGGGAATGGCAGCCTGCGGAAACCGGTCGTCACTTTTCCGTTGCCCGATGGCGGACCGATGCCGACTTGCTGGCCAACACACAAAGCGGTTCACCACTGCCGGTCGGTCAGCTTCAGACGCTCAGGTACTGCGGGACAAGATCGAACCAGTCCACGGTGCTGGCTCAGTTGGAAGGTGCCGGGCCGCTGTTGCTGCGAGCTTTCTCGGATCACGGCGCCGCATACTTCTGCAGCACGCTGCCGACGGCCGAAAATTCCAGTCTGGTCGAAAACGGCATTGTGTTCTACGTGATGACTCAGCGAGCACTGGCGCGGGGAGCGGCGTCGCTGGGTGCCGCGCGTCAGCTTGTTGCCGGACAGTTCGCCGCAACAGACATCGGACAATGGCAGCCTCTGGATGAACTCTCGGCGGAAACACTTCTCTCGCGCCGCGGGCTGACGACGGGCCTGTTTCGGAATGAAGACGTGTTGCTCGCCGTCAATCGCCCAGCCGCGGAAGATTCCACCGAAGTCACGGGCGACGAGGCTCTGCAGACGGCGCTGGAAGGTCTGGACTACACGCGAATCAACGATGATGCCGGCAACGTGCTGGCTCTGGCCAGTGAAGTGTGGCGAACATTTCTGATGCTGATGATCGTGGCGTTGATGGCCGAAGCACTACTATGCGTGCCGGACAAAGTGGAAGCCAGCGGTCAGGAACCACTGGTCCGCCGCAACCGCCGTGGCTGGCCGTTTTCGAGACCGACACAGGAGAAAACATCGGCGGTGTAAACTGGACGGCGAACCGCGCCGTTGCACTTGCGGGTACCACATCCTGCCGTTCAGCCAAGTTGTGACGCGCACCGGTTGGAAGCCATTTGAACGACATCCTTTTGCAACAAGATCTGGCAGACCAGCCAGCGAACGATTTTGACAGACCGAGAGGCTCGTGGTGTCAGCACGCACAAGACAGCTTTCCGACGGCTTCGCCGCACAACTTGCCTGAACGGCAGGATGTGGTACCCATGATCGCAATCCACTATGACCTTCTACTGGACCGCGACAACACTCATCGTCTCCGTGCTCGTGCTTGCAGCGGCGGCGGTGTGTTGTTTCATCAGTTGGCGACGCAGCGGATTCTCGCAGTCAATGGGACTGCTGGAATGCCTGCGGTTCACTCTGATTGCGCTGGTGTTGCTCACGCTGAACCAGCCGGAGTTCACTCAGGAGATCCGACCGGAACAGCAGCCGACGCTGGTCGTGCTGCACGATGTGTCGGGCAGCATGAAGACTCGCGACGTGCTGGATCCGTCGAAACCCGCCGACCAGCCGCAGACCCGAACGGCCGCCGTCGAACCGTTGATCGCGCCGGAGTTCTGGTCGCGCGTGGCGGAACGGATGGATGTCGTCATCGAACCGTTTTCCTCCAAACTGGCCGCTGCGGATCAGGGAACCGACCTCGGTGCCGCGCTGGAGAACGCCGCCGACCGCCACGACAACCTGCGCGGCATCGTGCTGTTGTCCGATGGCGACTGGAACACCGGAAGCGCTCCGAATGCCGCGGCCACGCGTTTGCGAATGGAGAACGTTCCCGTATTTTCGATCGCCACCGGCAGCGAAGATCGTCTTCCCGACGTCGAACTGGTCAGCTCGGACGCTCCGACGTTTGGCGTTGTCGGCAAGACGCTGCGGCTGCCGTTCCGCATCGTGAGCTGGCTGCCGCGAGACCGCGATCTGGCCGTCACGATGACGGGAACGCGCGGCGACAAGGTTGAAAAAACCGTGCGAGTCTCCGGCATGGGGCAGCTTCAGGACACGCTGGAATGGCAGCCCGCGAAGACCGGCGAATACGAGATCACAATCAGCATCCCCGTCGACGACGCCGAAACGATCACGGACAACAACTCGCTGACGTTTCCGATCACAATTCGCAACGAAGAACTGAAAGTGCTGATCGTCGAATCCTATCCGCGATGGGAATATCGCTATCTGCGGAATGCTCTGGAACGCGATCCCGGAGCCGACGTGTTCTGTCTGCTGTTTCATCCGGACATAGAATCGGTCGGCGGCGGGCGGAACTACCTGGACGAGTTTCCGAGCGATCAGGAGCTGTTCGACTATGACGTGGTCTTCCTGGGCGACGTCGGAGTGGAATCGAATCAGTTGTCCGTCGAAAACTGCGAGCACCTGCGTCAGCTCGTGCGAAGTCACGCGGGCGGGCTGGTGTTTCTGCCGGGCTTTCGAGGTCGCCAGTCAACGTTGCTGACGACGGAGCTGGAAGAACTGTACCCCGTCGTGCCGGACGCGACTCAGCCGCGCGGTGTGGGACTGACTCGGCCGGCTCGCTATTCGCTGACCGAATCGGGACGCCGCAGCCTGCTGACTCGCCTGGAACC
Organism: uncultured Planctomycetaceae bacterium; assembly: GCA_964531585.1. GTDB lineage: Bacteria > Planctomycetota > Planctomycetia > Planctomycetales > Planctomycetaceae > JAWKUA01. The sequence continues at coordinate 16,800 of CAZHET010000045.1, forward strand.
CGGCGACGATCAGAACGAACAGGTCTGGCGGAACCTTCCGGGTTATCAGTGGTACGCGGCGTCTCTGCGAGCAAAGATCGGCAGCGAAGTCCTGGCGACTCACGATTCCGAATCGACTCGTTTCGGCCGGGTTCCTTTGATCGCGACTCGCACGTTCGGGACGGGCAAAGTTCTGTTCATGGGAACCGACGGAGCCTGGCGATGGCGGCGGGGAGTCGAAGACCTGTACCACTATCGGTTCTGGGGACAGGTCGTTCGCTGGATGGCGTATCAGCGAAACATGTCACAAGGCGAATCAATGCGGCTCTTCTATTCGCCCGACCGTCCGGAAGCCGACAACGTGCTGACTCTGAACGCCAACGTGATGAGTGCCACCGGTGAACCGCTGCGAGACGGAACGGTGGTTGTGCAGGTGGTGACTCCGTCCGGCCAGACCGATTCCGTTCGACTGGCGGCAGCGGGCGACGACGCGTGGGGACTGTTCACGGGCACGTTCACTCCGAAGGAAGACGGAACGTACCAGCTTGTCACGACGTGTGCGGAGACGGGTTCACGGCTGGAGACCAACATTTCCGTGCAGGGCCAGGAACGTGAACATGTGGGCCAGCCGACTCGGCCGGACGTGCTGAAAGAAGTCTCCGAAATCAGCCGCGGCAGCCTGACGAAGCTCGAAGACATCGACGGCCTGATTGACAGCATCGCGTCCATGCCGGAGCCGGAAGGCGAAATCCGCCGCGTGCGGTTGTGGAGTCATCCGGCGTGGGGAGCATTGCTGGTCGTCCTGCTCGGCGCGTTCTGGACCGGACGCAAGCTCGCCGGACTTGCGTAGAATCGCGTTCCTGATTGCAACCCCGGGATTGCCACAAAATCCCAGGATGGACGAAGTATCTCAAATACGGGAATTGGCGGTTGAGGAATTGACCCGGGATCGCGACGATGACGCTTCCGGTTGTTCCGTGGTCAGGTGCAACCGTCCTTCAACGCGTTTGCGCCAGTGCTTTGCGTGCCGCCAGTTTCCCCTGTCACGTCACCGTTCCCTGTCACATCGAGGATGCATCATGGATACGTCAAGGATCACCGCCGCGGAAATCATGACCCGCAGCATTGCGACCACCACGCCGAAGCAACACGTTCTGGATGCCATCGATCGCATGGTGGCAAAGCGAATATCCGGCATGCCGGTGCTCGCTGACGGCGGGAAATTTGTCGGGCAGTTTTCGGAACGGACCGCCATTTCTGCATTGGATCTGGCCGACGCAAACGGCGACGGCGGGCCACTTGACGCCAAGACCTGTCTGCGTCTGCTGGTGGCCGCGGACGTGATGAATCCGCCCCGAGTCAGGCTGCAGCCGGATCAGGACGTGTTCGATTCTGTGGCACTGCTGCTGGGTGCGCACGCATCCGGTGCCCCGGTCGTGACGCCCGACGGCACGCTGCTGGGAGTTTTCTCGGAACAGTCCGCCATGCGCGTATTCATTGGCCTGTGCTGGGAACAGATGCCGTCGTCGAACGTCACAGCATGGATGGAACGCGACTGCCAGCGAAGCATTGAGGAAGGTACGTCGATGATCGATGTGCTGGACCGCTTCCAGCATTCGTCAATGCGTCGCCTGATGGTGGTGCGTGCCGGAAAGCTGGTCGGGGAAGTCACCCGCCGCGACGCTCTGGTTGCCGCCGTCGAATGCAGCCGGACTCCACTGACCGCATCCAGGAAGCTTCAGCCAGGCCAGCAGCCGGAACTGAAGACGTGCGTCGAGTCGTGGATGAACGGTGATGTACCGTCCATCAGCCCGTGTGTGGATGTTCTGACGATCGCTCAGATGTTCCTGCACTCGGCCGCGCGCCAACTGCCGGTGCTGGACAACACGCAACTGGTCGGCCAGATCAGCCGCAGCGATTTGCTGCGAGCGGTTCAGCGGCATTTTCCCGCACCCGTTGCTCCCTGCACAGGCCCGCAGCCGCTGTACCTCAGTTCGGTCCGCGAAGACCGCGAGCTGGCGATGCTGAGCTGACCCGATGCATCCACCAGGTCAGGACGGTCACCGCCGGACACTGCGATGCCAGGACCCTCTTGACTCAATGACAAATGTCCTTACACTGCGGCCACGCAGGGACAAATGTCATTGATGTCATTGATCGTGTCAGGTTGCCGCCCGCAGAACTGTCGCCTGCTGGATGACTCCTGTCGAGTTCCGTCGGCTGGACCGTCGTGCCGACAACGCGCAGCCCATTGCGATACATGGAGGTTACTGATGGTGCCACGACCGGGATTGTCGAAGGCTGAACTTGAAGTTGCCCGCATCGTCTGGGAACTGAAGTCCGCGTCGGTTCGCCAGGTGCATGACGCGATGCCTGACGGTCGCCGCGTGGATTTCACAACGGTCCAGACGTATCTGCGTCGGCTGGAAGAGAAGGGATATCTGAACGTCCGGCTGGAAAACCGCTCCCGCATCTACTCGCCTCGCGTGAAGCCTCACACGGTGATCCGCGAGACCGTCGACGACCTGGTCGAACGTCTCTTCGGTGGCGATGCAATGCCGCTGGTGAAACATCTGGTGGAAGAGAAGAGTTTCTCGCCCGAGGAAGTCGACCAGTTGCGGCAACTGCTGGGACGACTTGAGGGAGCGAACGATGCCTGAGCCGGTTTCCGCGGT
>CAZHET010000045.1:19463-21366 GCA_964531585.1 uncultured Planctomycetaceae bacterium
GGACTCCACACCGTCCGTCATTCCCGCACCGTCCGTCATTCCCACGAAGGCGGGAACCGAGGCCGCCGGCAAACGCGGACATACGCTGCGCTGCTGACAGCATTATTCCTGCACACTGCTCCGGGAAAACTCGCCGTGAATCACACAAAGGCACAAAGGCACAAAGGCGATGAAATCCGGAGAAGCAACCGGTCCGGAACGCAACCCCTTCGTGCCTTTGTGTCTTCGTGTGACACGTTCCGGCAGACATCGCGCCGCGCGCTGAAGCGTTCCTGCACACTGCTCCGGGAGGACTCGCCGTGAATCCTGACATCCTGCTGCAACATGTCTTCGCTCAGGCGTGGCAGATCGCTGTGCTGGCGATTGTCGTGGCGATCATCGTCCGTGCCGTAGCGCGGAGTCGCCCGCATGTCGCTCATGCCCTGTGGCTGATCGTAGTCATCAAATGCGTGACTCCGCCGCTGTGGAGCCATTCATGCGCTGTCTTTAGTCAGGTGCAGGCAATTCTGCTGCAGAGTGAAGCACCCGTGCCGTGGTACGTGCAGCCCACCGATTCACCGGTCCCCTTCACGGCACCGGACGTTGAACTGCTGCCGGAGCTGCCTGTTTCCGTCGACCTGCCAGCGCCGCCGCTCGAATACAACGAGCAATTTCTCAGCGCCTCGTCGGAAACAACTGTGTCCGTGTTGACTGCCGCACCGCCGAACGCCGAACCGCCGAACGCCGAACCGCCGCACATTGAGGAAACGTCCCGCTGGATGATCGCACTTTGTCAGATTCTGGCGATCGGTATCGCATTGAACGTACTTCTGCTGACGACGAGATTTACACGGTGTCTGCACCGCATACGGCGCAATCGGGTGACGCAGTTCGACGCGGAGATCACGAGTCACGTCACATCGCTGGCCGCGACGCTGAAGCTGAAGCGCGTACCTCGCGTGATCGTGTCGGATGTGCTGTTCGGCCCGGCTGTGCTGGGCATCTTCCGCCACGTGATCGTGCTGCCGCGCTGCCTCGTTGAAAGTCGCGCGAAGACGTTGTCGCCGATTCTCGCGCACGAACTACTGCACATTCGCCGTGGCGATTTGTGGACAGGAACGTTGCAGGCAGCGGTGCAGTGTTTGTGGTGGTTTCATCCGGCGGTATGGATTGTCAACCGCCTGCTGTCGCGAGAAGCCGAGCGTTGCTGCGACGAACAGGTCATCGCGGAACTCGGCTGTTCCCCGTCCGAGTACGCTCGCAGCCTGCTGGCCGTGATTGAGTGCAAACAACGTCTGAAACCTGTTCCCGTCTTCCCCGGCATGAAGCCGGTGGAAATCACATCCCGAAGAATGGAGAGAATCATGTCGCTGAAGAATGGAAGCCGAAAGCGAATGCCGTGGTGGAATACTGTCGCCGTATTGCTGTTCGCAGCCGTCGTGCTGCCGGGAGCGGTTGTCGGGCAGCACGACAGTGTCCCGCCGGATCGCTTTGTGAATCGAGTTGCTGACGAACCGCAATTCGGAGCACCAAAACCTGAAGTGGTCCGTTATGACATCGGCGACCTCGTCGAGCGCATGATGTCCGAGCGATCGACGACACGGACCGTGGCAGAGCACTGTCTGTTTTCTGAGGCGAATACTGCCGCGAATTCGGTCTACAAAGTTTCGCCGGCTTCGGTGGCGTTCGAATGGACAGACGCCTCAGGACTCAGGGCTTTCGACGACAGCATTGAGAAGATGCTGGCGACGTCGGCCGAACCGCAACGGGTCGTCCTGAACAACCTGCGGAAACAAGTCCATGCCGTTACAGCGACGACTGCTGACAACAGTTCGATGCGCGGTGAGCTTCGAGTTGGTCTTTCCAACGATCGTCAGGGAATCCAGGCCGAATCGTTGTTCCTGCAAGCCAACAACTCGCTGCT
>CAZHET010000046.1:0-21125 GCA_964531585.1 uncultured Planctomycetaceae bacterium
CGCTGCCACGGCCTGCAGGACCGTGCACCTTTTGTGCGCCTCGGCCTGAGGCTGGCTTCGCCCATTTGCGGTCCGGTGCCTGAACGGGCAGCTTTCTTCTGTTCAGCTACCAGGGTCGCACCTGTATCTGCATGAGTCGGAAGCTGTCTTTCCTGCTGGTCGCTCGCAGCATTTGGCCTATAAACCTCGTTCTGGCCTGTCGAACCTGTGACTCGACGTGAAATGGTTGTCTGGAATCGAAATGAAAATCGGAATCGTCGGAAGCGGAATTTCCGGGCTGGTTGCCGCCTACCACCTGAGTCAGCGCCATGCGGTTACGGTCTTCGAAGCGAATGCCTGGATCGGCGGGCACACGAATACCGTTGATGTGAATTATGGGGGCGAATGTCACAGCATCGACACGGGATTCATTGTCTTTAACGACCGCACGTATCCAAATTTCATTCACCTGCTTCAGGAACTGCAGGTCCCGTCAGTTCCGACGTCGATGGGCTTCTGCGTCAGTTCAGAACCCGATGACCTGGAATACAGCGGCAGCGGTCTCGCGGGGCTGTTTGCTCAGCGACGAAATCTGCTGCGACCCGGTCACTATCGAATGATTGGCGACATTCTGCGGTTCAACCGGCAGGCCCCCGCACTGGCGTCGGAGCTGGACGATTCCGTCACGGTTGCCGAATTTCTGCGCCGTCACCGGTACTCGACCGAGTTTGCTCAGCGGTATCTGCTGCCGATGGGGGCCGCGATCTGGTCGTGCCCTGTGACGACCTTCGAGTCGTTCCCGGTCCGCTTCATTGTCGACTTCTACCAGAATCACGGCCTGCTGAGTTTCCGCGACCGGCCGACATGGCGAGTCATCCCGGGAGGCTCTCAACGCTACGTGGAGGCACTGACGAAACCCTTTCGTGACTGCATCCGCCTGAATTCTGCCGTGCAGAGAGTTCGGCGGCGGCCTCAGGGGGTTGACATCATCACAGAGCAGGACACGACGACCGTCGACGAAGTCGTCATGGCCTGCCACAGCGACCAGACGCTGCGACTGCTTGGCGAAGACGTCACGCCGACGGAAAAAGCGGTGCTGGAGTCATTCCCGTACCAGCCGAATACTGCGGTGCTGCATACGGATGAATCCGTTCTGCCAAAACGGCGACAAGTCTGGTCCAGCTGGAACTACCACATCTCCGGAAACGGCGACTCCCATTTGGCGACGCTGACATACAACATGAACATCCTGCAGCATCTGAAGTCAAAGCACACTTTCTGCGTGACGCTCAACGAATCCGATCGTATCGATTCGAAAAAGGTTCTGGGAACATACCGCTACAGCCACCCGATCTTCACGGTGAATCGCAGGTCCGCTCAGCAGCGACATCCGGAACTGATTCGCAACCACCGCGTTTCCTGTTGCGGCGCGTACTGGGGCAACGGGTTTCATGAAGACGGCGTCAACAGCGCGCTTGCCGTCGTCGGTGCCTTTCAGGATTCAAGCGGTGCATAGCTGCATTTATGAAGGACGGGTTCGGCACCGGCGGTTCGGAAATCCCGCTCACACATTCACCGCCCGCCTGTTTCTGATGTACCTGGATCTGGACGAGCTGCCGCGGGTTCTGGACGATTTCTGGCTATGGTCGGCCTCAAAACCAGCGCTGGCCCGGTTTCGCAGGAACGACCACTTCGGCGACCCGGACCGGCCGTTGGATGCATGCGTTCAGGACCTTGTTCACGAGCGGCTGGGGTTCCGCCCGTCGGGACGAATCTGCCTGTTGACTCAGTTACGGTGGCTGGGCTACGTGATGAATCCGGTGAGCTTCTTCTACTGCTGGAACACGGCCGGAACACAGGTCGACGCGGTTGTGGCCGAAGTCACGAACACACCCTGGAATGAACGGCACTGCTACGTCATCGACGGCAGGCGGGTCGCATCGGTCGGCAGCGCATCGACGGACGGCAGCGAAACGCCGGACCGGCCGTCTTCCGTGATTCGGCACCGGCATGACAAGGAGTTTCACGTCTCGCCATTCCTGCCGATGAACCTGAATTACCGATGGCGTATCCGCACGCCGGGCAAAACGCTGTCGGTCCACCTTGAAGATCTCGAGGGTGACGAAAAGCGGATCTTCGACGCATCGCTGCTGATGGCGCGCCGCGAAATTTCGTCTGCCACACTGGCTCGGCTGGTGCTGCGCTATCCGGCAATTTCCATCCAGACGACCCTGCGAATTTACTGGCAGGCGGCGAGACTGTGGTGGAAACGAGCCGCGTTCTGCCCCCACCCGCGAAAAGCCGCGACAGCCCGTTGCGAAACGTCAGACGCGGCGTCAGACATCGATCCCAGGCCGCTCAAAGTGAAGTATCGTAATTTCCGTTAATTCCCGCCTGGAAATGATCCGTGCGCGATAACGGCCCTGCGATGACTGCCAACAGACCGGGAAAACCAGAATTCCGGTCGAAACCTGTCGTCTGGTGTCTATGACCACGCAGAAACCGTCCGGCGGCGGCGCGGAACGAGTCGGATCATTGACCAGCGGCACTACTCTATGGCGGAGGATCTCCAGCAAGAAATGAATGCGATTTCTGTTTCCTGCGACGACACTGGCGACATCACCGATCATTCCCGCCTGGCCGCGGTGAAGCTGCCGGTCTGCGGTCAGCCGCGCCGCTGGCTGACTCAGGTTTACCAGCGAATGTTGCTGGCACGCCTTTCCCGAATCCGCGACGGGCGCCTGTATCTGGACGACGGCTGTCATCGGACCATTGTTGGTGATGCTGCTGATGACGGCCTTGAAGCGACTGTGATGGTCCACAACGAGAGGTTCTACCGGCGACTGGTTGCGCGCGGCAGCCTCGGTGCCGCAGAAAGTTACCTGGACGGAGACTGGGACGCTGACGATCTGGTATCTCTGTTCCGTCTGTTCGGACGCCACCTCAACTGCTTCCGGCCGAAAGGTTCGCTGGCGGAACTTCCGGCAGGACTGGTCGCCCGGGGCCGTCACTGGCTGTCCAGAAATTCGAAAAACGGCAGCCGGCGAAATATCCGTGCCCACTACGACCTTGGCAATGACTTCTTCGAACTGTTTCTCGACCCGACGATGATGTATTCGTCGGCCATGTTCGAATCGCCCGGCATGACGCTGGAGCAGGCTCAGGTTTCGCGGCTCAATCACATTTGCCGGCAGTTGGATCTTCGGCCCGAACACCATGTCATCGAAATCGGGACTGGCTGGGGCGGATTCGCGCTCCACGCGGCGCAGACCGTGGGGTGTCGAGTGACGACGACAACCATTTCGCCGCAGCAGTACGAGTATGCCCGGAACCGGGTTCAGCAGGCAGGGCTGAACGACAGAGTGACGGTACTTTTGAAAGACTACCGTGACCTGACTCGCCCTGATCCTTCCGCGGAGATTCCTGTTGGACAGTTCGACCGGCTTGTCTCTCTGGAAATGATCGAAGCGGTGGGCCGTGAGTACTATCCGAAGTATTTTCGTGTCTGCGAACAACTGCTGAAGCCAGAGTCGCAGATGCTGCTTCAGGCGATCGTCATGCCGGAGCAGCGATACTCGCAGTATCTTCGATCCGTGGACTTCATTCAGAAGTACATTTTTCCCGGCGGCTGTCTGCCGTCGGTGACTGCTCTGCAGACTGCGGCGACGGGAAACACTTCCATGCGGCTCGTGCGCCTGGATGACTTCGCCGACGGGTACGCTCAGACCACCAAAGAATGGCGATTTCGATTCCACAAGCGCCTCGCGGACGTTCGCCGGCAGGGATTCGACGAGCGTTTTCTGCGTACCTGGGACTACTACCTGGCCTATTGCGAAGCTGCGTTCCGCGAACGCACCGTCGGTGTCGTTCAGGCCGTCTGGGAGCGGCAGCTCCGATGATTCCGCGTTACGTTTTCAGCGCGGCGCTCGCGGCAGCGGAACGGGGTCTGTTGCCGGACGATGTCGTCCGCTCGGGCATCCGGCGGCTGTTGCGCAAACGGCTGCAGGAGATCGAAGCGGCCGATCCGGAGACTCTGCGCCAGCGATCGGAGTCTTTCATGGATCAGTGCCGCACGGCTCCGGTCGCTGTTGCCACGGAAGCCGCGAACGAACAGCACTACGAAGTGCCGCCGGAATTCTTTCAGCTGGTGCTGGGAAGCCGCCGGAAATACAGCTGCTGCGAATGGACAGATTCCTGCAGCAGCCTTGATGAAGCGGAAGAGGCGGCACTGGCCACGACCTGCCTGCGGGCCGAACTGGAAGACGGCATGGACATTCTGGAACTGGGCTGCGGCTGGGGCTCACTGTCCCTGTACATCGCGGAACATTTTCCAAACAGCCGGCTGGTCTGCGTTTCCAATTCTCAGTCGCAGCGAAACAGCATCCTGCAGCAGGCGAACGAGCGCGGTCTGCGAGCGCCGGAAGTCATCACCGCCGACATGAACAGTTTTTCGATCTCGAAAACGTTCGACCGCGTGGTGTCCGTCGAGATGTTCGAGCACATGCGGAACCACGCCGAACTGTTGCGACGAATAGCGACATGGCTGAACCCCGCGGGCCGGTTGTTCGTTCACCTGTTCTGCCATCGAAACCAATCGTACCTGTTCGAAACTCGCGACGAATCCGACTGGATGGCCCGCTACTTCTTCACAGGCGGCATGATGCCCGCGGAATCGCTGCTGCTGCAGACACAGGATCACATGAAAGTCACGGGGCAATGGGAATGGAACGGCCTGCACTATCAACGGACCAGCGATGCGTGGCTGAACAACATGGATGAACACCGCACCGATTTGCGTCAGATTCTGCAAAGGACGTATGGAGCCGACGCTGCGGTCTGGCGAAATCGCTGGCGGCTGTTTTTCATGGCCTGCTCAGAACTTTTCGGCTTCCGGCAGGGAACCGAGTGGAAAGTGGCACACTACATGCTCGAAAAGCAGGCGGCATAAAGCCAGCACTGAAATCGCTCAGTGCATGCCAGCATTCCACGGGAGTCGACCGGCGTGCAACATACCGGCGTGCAACATACGGTGCCGTCGCGGGATCCAACGGGTGAAGGCGGAGAACTGATGAAAACGATCCTGCTGTTCAACGCCGTTGGCATACTTTCGTTGATGCTCTGCGTCTGGCTGATGAGCGTCCGTCGAAGCGACGTCAGCATCGTCGACATCGTTTGGGGCATGGGCTTCGTGCTGGTGGCATGGACTTCATGGGCCGTCCGCGACGCGGGCGAGCGCTCATTGTGGATTCCCGTGCTGACAACGGTGTGGGGCGTGCGACTGAGCGGCTATCTGACCTGGCGAAACCACGGCAAACCGGAGGATCATCGCTACGCCGCAATGCGGGAAAAGCACGGCACTGCGTTTCGCTGGATCAGCCTGTTCACTGTCTTCCTGCTGCAGGGACTGATCCTGTTCCTTGTCAGCATGCCGCAGCAATTGGCTCAGGCCTATCGCGAAGATCGTGTTGCCCTGCTGATCACCGGCATTGTGCTGTTTTCGGTCGGGTTTTGCTTTGAAACCGTTGGCGACTGGCAGCTTGCCCGTTTTCGCAGGAATCCCGAAAACAAGGGACGCGTGCTGAACACCGGCCTGTGGCGACTGACGCGCCATCCCAACTATTTTGGCGACTTCTGCGTCTGGTGGGGACTGGGCGTCCTGAGTCTCAGTTGCGGAGCACCGGTCCTGGTCCTGGCCAGTTGCGTGCTGATGTCTATACTCCTCCTGCGGATCTCAGGAGTGGCTCTGCTTGAAAAATCACTGGTTTCCCGCCGCGATGGATATGCGGAGTACATTCGCCGCACAAGTGCGTTTTTTCCGTGGCCCCCCCGAAACTAGTAAGAAAAAAAGAATGGACGGTTTCTTCGGTGAATGACCCCATTTTCTTCATTGACGACCCGGATTTTGAATCTCTGGATGCGGCGGACCTGCTGAGCCTGCCGGAGGGCATATCGCTGTACAGCGATCAGGACTGCGCGACGAACGACTTTCCTGAAACCGGCGATTTCGAAACGATGCGCGGCACTCCGCTGCTTTCGCCGCAGGGGGAAGTCTTCCTGTTTCGCAAGATGAATTTGCTGCTGCGCCGTGCGGAAGAAATTCGCCGACAGCTTGTGGCCGCGGAATCGCAACATGCGAAGCTGCGCAAACCCCTTGAACACGCTCTGGCCGACGCTGACGCCGTTCGAAATCACATCGCGGAATGCAACCTGCGGCTGGTACTTTCCATCGCCCGCAAGTTCGCGAACTCCTCCCACGAGTTCGACGAGCTGACAAGCGAGGGAAACGAAATTCTGCTGAAGTCGATCGCGAAGTTCGATGCGTCGCGAGGTTTTCGCTTCAGCACCTACGCGACGCATTCGGTGCAGCGGCACTTCTTTCGTCTGGCGCAGCGACGGCGACGACGACAGCCCATCGACGCTCCCGGTACCGCAGAACTTCTGCACGGAGTTGCTGCCGTCGATGAAGATCCGCTGATCAGCGAGTGGATCCGTGAAGAGCATCGCGTCAACGATCTGATCGCCCGCATGGCAGAGCAGCTCGACGAGCGGGAACAGGTCGTGGTTCGCGGACGGTTCGGCATCGGCAACAACGGTGTTGTGAAGACTCTGCGGGAACTGGCTCAGGAACTTGGACTCTCCAAGGAACGCGTTCGTCAACTGCAGATCGCCGCGGTGGAGAAGCTTCGTGACCTTTTCGACGAATGTAGCGCGAACCTGGTGGGCTCTTAACTGGTGGGTTCATAACTCGATCGGCGAATGAAATTTCCCCGCCATCAGGACAGCCTGCTGGCCAGTGTTGCGATTCTCCTCTGCTGGTTGCCTCAACGGCACGAATGCACTCAAACTGCGTCAGCCACGGTCGAGTTCGCGGGTGAATATTCTTTGATGGTCTGGGATAGCAATCAAGAATGGCTGAACCGGAAAATAACCATGCCACCGATACGGCCGCGTTGCTGGAACCTCAGCCATGGATGAAGGCTTTCCTGTTGATTGCCGCTGCCTGCTTGCTGGTCGCAGGGACGGCTGCCGTGTTGACACCCGGCGCGGTTTTCCGAGTGCTGGGGGTTGAACCTGAGCCGGTCGGTTTCGACCTGCTGCGAGCCATCGGACTGCTGACCATCGTCATCGGCGTCGGATACATGGCTGCGGCAAGGCGGCCATTCGCTCACTGGCCGATAATTGTGACAGGACTGCTGGCAACAGCCCTCGTTCCGGCGTGGCTTATTGTTCCAATGACTGCCGGACGGCTGCCGTGGACTGTTGGATGTATTGCTGCGGCGGTGAGCCTGGTGTGCTGGTTCGTGTTCGCATTGATGCTGTGGAAGGCCGCGAAGTATCACCATTCACGCCACGAACACTTCACCGTTCCCGCACCGACGCGGAAGATTGATCCTGTCGGACGGATGCTGAGCAATCGCGGAATTTCCCTGCTGGAACTTTCCCGCAGCCAGCCGGTGCTGGTGGTATTCCTCAGACATTCCGGATGCACGTTCTGCCGCGAAGCCGTGGCAGACGTCGCGCAGCAGCGGCAGCAGATTGAAGCTCTGGGAACCCAGATTGCCTTCGTCCACATGGGACAGCAGGAACCTGTCGAGCTGCTGAAGAAGTACAATTTGTCAGACCTGAACACGTTCCGGGATCCGTCCTGCAGTTTGTACGACACGTTCGGCCTGACTCTGGGGTCGTTCGGACAACTGCTTGGTCCCAAAGTGTGGTGGAAAGGCCTGCTGGCATCGATGCGGGGACACAAGGCCGGTGCATTTCAGGGCAACGTGTTCCGTATGCCGGGCGTATTTCTCCTTCACGACGGCACGGTGCTGCGGGCCTACAAACACAAGACCGCGGCAGATCGGCCGGACTATGTCGCGCTCGCAACGCCACCAGCAGCAGTATCCGATACCTCCGCCGCAAACGCCGCCGTTCCGTCGTGAGGCGTTCCGCCGTGAGCCGTTCCGTCGTGAGACCACCGCATCATTCCGCGGAACCATCCCGATGCTCCAATGGCTTTCCCGAATGCTTGAAGACGACGGTTGTTTCCAGTGACGCCCTGCCCTCGCCCGGTGTGCAGTCCGCACGGGCTCCGTTGCCCACGCCAGCGGTATGAATATCGGCTTCCAGGTTGTCTACGAAAGTGATGAGCCGACGACGTCCCGTTCGCCCATCTATTGAAATTGACTGACTCAGGCGCAAGTGTCCGGATCAAACTGATTCAGGGTCGGCCTGGTTATGCATCGCGGTCCTGTCGCAGGAAGACCTGCATTTGATTGACCGGGATGTCAAAGACCTCGAGCAACCGGCGGAGCACGTCGCAGATGCTGTTGGCGGACAGATTGGATTCGACAAACAGATCGTTGCTGACTGCCAGGGGTTTTCTTAAAGACCTGTCGTCCGTCGTGACTGTGTGATTGCCGCGATTGCTGATGAAATCGGGATGTTCTGCGAGCGATCGGAACAAAGCTTCGTCTCGGGCAAACAGTTGCTTGCAGGCGAGTTCGTACAGGCGCTGCCAGGTCGTCAGCCCGGTGGCGGCCTGGCCGTCCAGGACGAAACCGTGTGGTCGCTTGTACGTGAAATCTTCGTCCAGACGGTGGGGTTCTTCACGGTTGAGCTCAGCGATCAGGCGTTCGTTGCGCTCGCGATCTCCACCACCCGTTTCTTCGCCCTCGTCCAGTCTGACGCTGGTGTATTGCTGAATGAGCGCAGAAAGATCTCCGGCCACCTGATCGAAGGCCGCAGATTTTTCAACGTACGACCGCATGAACTGCACGCCCTCGTCGAATGCGGCCAAATCCTGCCGATCGATGCTCAACCAGATATCGTCAGACAGCGCCAACAGGTTCTCGCGAACGGCTTCAAGGTCTTCCAAGATCGCACGCGTTCTGGAGGCTGCGGTGTTGGGTGGCGGGTTCATGTGCTCTCCGGATTTCAGGATCTCGGTTAGCCGTCCGGCTGGGGAAACGGGTGTTGTTGCAGCCTTGCGACAGTTTCGATGGCCGCTCTGAATTCCGCGTTTTTCAGTCCGGGATACGAACCCGAAGACCGTTAGTCTGCCAAGTGCTTCGATGTCCGGCATGACAGAGCCGGCACCGGATCCCACCGCACAATCGTGACTTGAGTGCCATGGACGTCGGTATTGTATTTGCAAGCAGTGTCAAGGGCCGTTGTGAGTTTATTTCCGGCAGAGCGCCGTTGCGGCGTTCAGTTCGATGAAGTCGCCGTGGTCTGGCATCGCGGGGTGAAGCTCTCCGCCACGATCCACGTCAATCACCATCGTTCCGGCGCAACATCTGCGTTCCAACCGTCCATCGGAGTACACTGGCAAGAGATGACTTGCATCGACAGCTGGTACGCTCAGAGCGCAATGCTCCGACAACTGTGTACATGCAATCCGCACGTTTGTGACGTTCTTTCTGACGGCATCAACGATCTCTGGCCGCGGCGTGCCATGCATTCCTCGTCCGATTGAAAAGACAACAACACTCGGCCTGAATAAGTTGCAGATTTCATGAGCAAACGCTTCAGAACTACTGGAACCGCTCAAGCCACCATGATGTGGATAGACAAGAACTGGTGCGTTGAATTGCGACTTGGGAAACCTCCGCTTCAGATCGTCTAAGCCAACTTGGTCAAGGTCACCAGGAAAAGCGGCGATCTGTGTTCCGGACTTCTGGAGAACAATGACGGCACTCACCGAATTCGAGGTGATTTTCTTCCCCTCATTTGTCTTACTTCCTGGCCCTAATGCAGCCAAAGCCTTTCCAGGTGCAAGCACATCGAGATCGACGCCGCCAACCGAAAAAGTCTCACCAGAGTCTACTGTCAATTGCACTTCCCAATTGAGGACTCCCTGGGACTCCTGCAGCTCAAGCTCATATACAAGGTTCTTCCAGAGCTTGGACTGTTTTGCAGCGTCCGTGTTCAATCGTACTCGGTCGATCTCGACCTCCCTCGATGCTAACAACTGCAGGAGGCCGGAAATGTGATCTTGATCGGCGTGCGACAGCAAAACGAACCCCAGCCTCGTTATGCCCTGCTCAGTCAAGAACTCAAGGAGCGACGTTCCCAAACCGGTGTCAATAACGGATGTCTCACCGCTATCGCTGACGACACAGCAATTGCCGTGTCCAACGTCCAGAATGGCGACATAGTTTCCAGGCAAAGGACTCATTAAGACGATCTCCTACTTTGGTTCCCACTCGTCGAAGTAGAGATCTTGCGCGGATTTTGCACCGGTGTTGACCACCGCGTGAAGAATCATTCCGGGCTGAACACGATTCTGAACTTCCAACGGAAGTTCACTCTTGTAAACCTTGGCCTTCTCGTTCGGGCTACGTCCCATCACGATGACCCATACGTAGTCCGCACCGGTTGGTGCATCGACGATTTCGACCTGTGTTCTCCACGGTCGCCGTTCTGGTATGAATCGCCCCTCGATCTCTCCGATCGACCGTCGCAGTCCATCGTGAATGAGTTCCAGGTCAAAAAGTGCTTGTGGCAGGATTGCCGCCACGTGGCGTCGTTCGCACCGAAGAAGCTCTTGGTTCACATCGCTGTAAGAAGTGCAGAGAATCGCAGGGATATTTCGGCGTCTGCATTCAACTGCGAGCGCCCCACCATTGAATGGTGCGTAGCCACTCCTTTTCAAGACCAGGTCCGTCACCACTGCATCGCAGTCACGGATTGACGATTCCCACGCAGTTGACACATCGCCCTTGAGTCCCGAAACCTCGACCAGTTCAACGTCGAGATCGCTCAGGTCATCAATGTAGCTTGCCCTCACAGACTCGTCGTCATCGACGACGGCGATTCTACGAAGCGTTCGACCTTCAAGTGTCATTGTCATTTTCACGCACCAACAATCGGCAGTTCGACGTAGATCTCAGCGCCGCCCAGGGAACTCGTCTCGAGCGCGCCCACATGCCCCCCCAAATCAAGAACGGCATCTTTCACAATCGTGAGGCCGAGACCTGTTCCATTTTTCCGGGTGGTTTTTCCTGGCAGCCAGACGTCAGGAACTCGAATATCCTTTATGCCAGTACCGCTGTCTAGCACCGCAAGTCGCAAGATCGTTTCATTCACGGTCGTCACGATTGTCAACTTTCGCTCGTCTGGGGGACGGGCTTCCAGCGCGACGAGGCTATTGTTGATTAGATTGGTAACGATCGACTCGACAGCTGCCTCACTGCCGTGGAGCCAAGGTGTTCCGTCCGCCAGTTCTAACGCGACTTCCACATGTCGGCCCGACAGAAACGGACGGAACATCTTGATGACATTTTCGATGAGTTGGTGGATATCGACTTTTGCAAGACGGCGTTTCTCATGACTCAGCAAACTCAGAGTGACGGTGTCGACGACGCCGAGGCTTTCAACAGATGTCTTCACTCTTTCGACAGCTGAATGCAACTGTCGTTTGTAGTCTGCCGCAAAGCGTTCCTTCGCGCGCCTTTCAATTGTACCGATCGATGCCCGGATGACTTTGAGGGGGTTGCCGGTCGATTCGTGAGCGAATGTTGCAGCTGTGATCCCCGCCGTGCTCAAGGTTCTGTAGAGCTGAACTTCCTTTTTCAGTTCTTCGACTTCGCGGTCGCGCGACTTGTCGTAACGATCTGCTGCCTCACGTAGCTGCTTCCGGATCTTTGGAGGAGCTGCGTCGATGGTCTCGTCAAGCTGCTTCTTCGACTTAGTGGTTCGCTTGGGTGCAGTCGCGCGGGCTTTCGCTCGACGGGCTTCCGCGAGTTCCATTCGGCGGTCCGCCATCCATTTCAGAGCAGCTTGTGCGAACCGGCGTATTTCATGAAAGGCATGGCTTTCAATGAAACCAGACCTGTCAGTCTTCTGGATCAACACTTCTTCAGAATCTTCCAGGCGAACTCTTCCAATCGAGTTGTTGGTTGACGGGCGTTCTTCTGGACTCCTGGCTCTGGCGAAGTTCAACGACAACCAGTCATGTCCTGGGTCACCGTACGGTGCAACACGCAATCCATTCTGGTAGATGTGGACACCACCAAATTCCGCAAGCCATGCGCGTACTTCCTGAATTGTCACTGGGAGCGGAGCGAACGTCACGCTGTTAAGGAGAAATGTCCAAAACTCAAACTCAACGGCTGGGCACTCGAGAGTCTGTTCGTCTTCCTTTGGAAACAGATCAGAGTGGTCTGCAGAGAAGAGAACTGTGCCGCGAGAGTCGTACAGCTTGGCTGTGCCAATGCCTTTCTTGTTTAGCGTTGCAGTCACATGAAAAGATGCGTGATCGAAGTAGCGTCGTTCGACTAATGCTTCCAGGTCTAAAAACTCCGGCGCGACCAGCCGTGGTTGAAAGCCTTCACTGTTTTCGCCAAACGGGTCGGCAAGTAACAGCATCGCCCTGGCAAGCCGCTTCACCTCCAGCCGGCCAATTCGATCTCGCAACTTGTCAAGCCGAATCGTTGTGCCGTTTGCCTGTCCTTTCCCGCGCTTGTTCACGTCGATGGCGAGATCAACATCGTCGATCAGCGATGCGTTGTCGAAGAGTTTCCAGTCTATGAGCAACTCGTATTCGGATGCGCGATCGGATCGTGGACGAGTTTCAAGGTGCGCAAACCGTCCGAGTCGCAGCGCGGCTAATCGACCGAGCCCCTTGCTCCCCGCTGGGATACGCCCGAGCCGTGTGCGACGACTCTTGTCCTTTTGTGACTGGCCGAGGACAAGCCATCCCTGTTCGATCTGCTGAACGGTCATTCCGTCACCGTCATCGGAGATCTCAACCTGGCCTCCCGGCTGATCCACGTCCTGCAAAGTGACGGTGCATTTGCGCGCGTCAGCATCATAGGCGTTTTTCACAAGTTCAATAATTCCAACGGCAGGGTGCGGGTTCAATTCCTCACCCAGTCGCCGCAGAATGTCTGGTGCGAACCGAATCCGTGCGGTGGTCATTTCGCCTCCATATTCCAAGGGATCGAATTTACCGCTGAGACGGTCAGGTGGCGGCAGCAGATCCGGTCATTCAGCCAAGTGTTTGTCGTCTTGGATTTCAATACCTGAAGGAGTTCTTTGCAGGCCGCAATCGTTCCGGATTTGGGGATGAGGATCAGTAGGTGGTTTTCTACTGCGACTTCCCGTTTGTCGGTAATGATCGTCCCAATTGCTCGGTAAGGGTCGTCAGAGCGGGATGTTCGCCGTAGCACGACAAAGGGCGGTTTGTAGAGCGTTCCTGTGAACCCGCGATACTCGTCGATGTGAGTTACACGTTTCCAAGCCGGGGAGTTGTGTGGTGTGAGATACGGAACCTTTCTGCCATCGCTTGGATGCCGATGGGGTACCACCGGTCCGACGCGAACGGTGAAGAGATCTCCAAGCGTCTGCTGGCAATCCTTTGGAACATCTGCCAACAAAGGGAGGCCATTGATGTTGGACTTCTTGACTTTCGATCGAACGATTCCTTCAAGAACGAAAACATCGACATCGGCGTGCCTTGAAAACTGCCCGATCGGCGTCACTTCAATTCCCCGGAGTCGCGAATCAATGAGATGTCGCCATTGCTCGTACCGAGTTCCACTTCTGAGGACATCTGGGAGAATTGCCCAGACTCTCGTGCTTGAAGTGGCATTGCGAACGATTGTTTCCATGAACAAGGCGGCGGAGTTGACTCGTCCACTCGTCCACTTACAACCTTTAGGCGTCTGGGTGGAGGAGAACGGCGGATTGGTGACTATATGCGTGGCGCTTGCAAGCTCGTGTCTCGCCTGCAGCCCGTCACCAAGTTGAACGCCGGGAAAGTAACCCAGAATGTCATCCCGGTTGATTCGCTGTCGTGCCGCCCCTGACACGATCGCCTGCAATGCCAATCTGTATTTCGAGGAGGCAACGAATTCCCCGTGGATGTCAATTCCTCGCAGGTTTCCTCCCCAAGCTTCTAACGTCTCCTTCAGCCCTTCACTGACTGGGAGCAGCTTGGCAATAGCCAAGAGCAAATCGCCTCCACCACATGCAGGGTCACAGACAACAGACTGCTGCGAGATCTCTCCCTTCCACTTCTTCGTCAAACGCGCGCCAAGGTCCGATCCAGAAAAGAATGCCCCGTGTTCTCGGCGCATGCTGAGGTCAACCAAGTCTCGAAGCATTCGAGATGGCTCACCATCAAGTGCTGGCGCGATCGACGCCAGGCTGAATGCACGTCTCCCGTCTGATGACTGTTCCACCAGATCAGCGAGACTCAAGACGTACGGGGCGAATTTCTTCACGCCTTGTCTCCACCGAACATCACTTTCCCTTCTTTCTGTTTCGAACCGGCTTTGCAACCTCCTTCAAGTACGTCTCCAAATCTGACCTCCTGAAGAGCCGATAGCCGTTCGCTGGATTGCGGTGCATCTGAATCTTCCCTTCTTCAGCCCAGGTTCGAAGGGTATTCGGTGACACACCGAGGATTTCGGCAGCTTCCGTAGTCTTGACGTATTCGCTGAGCTTTTTCACAAACTCGCTCACACAGAGTTCGTTCAATGAATTACCGGACAGCACACAACATTATCAAACCCTTCAGTTTTTTGACAGGCCGACGTCGTCCCGTTTCGCCGTGGTCGACCTTGGGCAGCGAGACGGAGTCGTGATACCGATGACGCTGAAAATGGAACCGATCGGAGGGCGAGTGACCCTGATCAGACCCCGGAAATGATACTGATGACCCTGACAATGATCCTGATCGGGCCGAAATCAGGCGCGGATCAAGATGACGTGATTCCGATCGCTGGGCGAAGCAGCGTCCGGAGTGCCGCCTTGGGGAATGGACTGCAATACCGAAAGGGGACGTGCGCAAGGGGCAGCCACCTTGTGAAGAATCGCCAGGTTGTGACCCCAAGGGATTTCTGCGACAAGCTGTCGCAGAAACTGGATCTCTGGAACAGGCTGTTCCAGACGATTCTTCGCCCGTCCTTTCATTTCTTGAACAACCTGTTCAAGAAAACTGTCGCTCGAGTATTCCGAATAAAACCGTCGCACAAGCCATAGGTTGTTGGCAGAGAACCCTCGCATGTCGGGAAACTCGGCTTGCAGATCCTCGGCGACTTGTTCGACCACGGAATCGCCCCAGTTGGCGGTTTGCTGCTTCTGCACAATGGCCGCGCCGATGTCCCAGTACAGCGACACCAACTCTCGATTGACCGCCCGAGCAGCATTCCCTTGCGACTGCAGAATTCGGGTTTTCAGGTCGGACAGGAACGTCGCGTAGTCGCCGGTCAGGATGTGTTTGCTCATGGCGTCTCCCGCAGGATTACCAGCCACGTGACAAGATCGAAATCGCTGCCGTCTGAACGGGGCGTGTGGCTGGCTTCCGGCAGCACCGCGTGACGGCCGGACACCAGACCGGCTGCCGCTCGACGTGAAAACGTGTGTTCAATCGACTGCAGCGCCTTGCCGAGCAATTCGTCGTAGTGGCTAATGTCAGCACCGTCCTGTGTCCGCGAATCGAACAGAGTGCATAGTGTTTCGTGGGCCGTGGTCTGGTCGGCGGCGAGGTCTCGCAGCAGCAGCATGACTTCCTTGGGGCGCGCGAAACTGAAGCGGACGGTGCCGTCGTCGAGGACGTAGACCAGATAGTACGGGGACAGCGGATTGATTTGTGTCGAGTCTCGCTGTGATGTGTCGCTGTGGCGGTCTCCGGACGGTCGATGTCGCAGGCAGTACAGAACGCCCGGCTGGCCGACGGGAACTTCCGATTTCGGCCCGACCACGGCGTAGACACCTTCCGCCGATTCTTCCAGTTCGCTGCGATTCGATTCGAGGTAACGAAGCAGGTCGAGCCGGAACTCATCGAGCGAGAAGTCCGTCAGCGAGACGGCGTCATCGAGGTCTTCCAGTTCGAGGATTTCGTCCTTGAGCCGCTTCAACTGACGATCGCGGAACAGCAGGTCGTTTTTGATCAGGTCTTCCAGTTGGCTCGGGTCGAGCAGGTTGTCGGTCTGCGTGGCGGCCAGGTCCACAAGGGCCATGCGGGCTTCGACTCGGTGTTTGACCTTGAGATAGCGATCAAGGTCCGCAACCGGCCAGAAGTTGACAAGCTGCACCGTTTCGTTGCGCGACCCGATGCGGTCGATCCGGCCGAATCGCTGAATGATGCGAACCGGGTTCCAGTGAATGTCGTAGTTGACAAGCAGGTCGCAATCCTGAAGGTTCTGGCCTTCGCTGATGCAGTCCGTAGCGATCAGAAGATCAATTTGCTGAGACTGTTCGCGGAACGCCGCCTTCTGATCGGCTCGCCGTTTTGATCGCGGCGAAAAATTGGTCAGGATGTCGTCGAAGTCCGTACCGCCAAAGGACGCCGAATTACCTCCGTCGCCGCGAATCAGGGCCGTGTGAATCTGCAATTCGTCGCGAGCCCACGTTGACAGTTGCTCGTACACGTATTGGGCGGTGTCGCTGAAGGCGGTGAAGATCAGGATCTTGCGATTCGGTTCGCCGTCGCGATTGACGGTCGGGTTGAGAACTTTGTGCCGGACCAGGGCTTTCAGTTCGGCCAGCTTGCCGTCTCGGTCGGGCGTGACTGACTTAGTTTTCTCCAGCAGATACTGCAGTTGCGTGCGGTCGTTGCGGACTTCCTTCAGCCATTCGGGCAGGTTCAGATGAGCGAGGTGAATTCGCCGGCGGCCGCCGATGGTGAAGTCTTCGCCTTCGAAGTCCGGGTCTTCGAAGGCGTCCGGCGTCAGAGAGTCATAATCGATATCCGGGTTCTCATCGAGGTGCTGGTCGAAGGAGTCGATGCGTTCTTCCAATCGATCGATTTTGGCGATCGTTCGACGTAGCGTCAGCCGGAAGGAGTCGACGGAGCTTTCCAGCCGCTTGAGGAAGTTGACCTTCATCATCGCGATCAGGATGCGTTCGCGGCCTTCCTGAGTGAATCCGCCGAGGATTTTGTCTTCGTAAGCCGCTCGCACGTCATCAGGCAGGTCAACTCGCAGAAAACTGGTCGGGTGGTACAGGGCCAGCCGCAGGTTGCTGATTTCTTCATCCAGTTTTTCGAACGAAAGAAAACGTTCGGCCAGATCGATCGGCGCGTGGATGGCTTTCGGGGCGGGGCGTTTCGGAAAGCCGCCCAACTCCTTCATTTCTCCCGCGTAGTAGGTCGAAATCTGGCGCCGCGAACGGGCGATGCTGAGGCCGTCCAGCAGTTTGAAGAAGTCTCCACCAATCGCCGAAATGAGTTCCCGCGTTTTCCGTTCTGGCGCGGGCCGTTTCGCCCAAACGGTGAACTGGGCCTGAGCCTTGCGAGTCGTTTCTTTCACGGACGGAATGCCGAGGTTTTCCGCGAAGGCTCTGTCGGCAACGTCATTGCGAGCGACGTCGGAGCCGGCGATGAACGAGATCTGGTTTCGCAGATCGGACAGTTGATTGTTGACCGGCGTCGCCGACAGCAGAAGAACCTTCGTGCGGACTCCGGATGAAATGATGTCTTCCATCAGACGTTCATAACGACTGCGCCGGCGTTCGGTATCTCCGGGGCGTTGAGTCGCCAGTTTGTTGTTGCGGAAGTTGTGCGATTCGTCGATCACAATCAGGTCGTAAGCGCCCCAGTTCAGCGTGGCCAGGTCGATTCCGTTGGAATCGCCGGAGTTGCGGGACATGTCCGTATGGTGCAAAACGTCAAAACGAAAACGGTCGTCGCTGAAGGGGTTCAGCGTGCTGTTGGAGCGATACACTGTCCAGTTGCGCCGCAGCTTCTTCGGACACAGCACAAGCACGCGTTCGTTGCGAAGTTCGAAATACTTGATGACGGCCAGCGCGGTGTATGTTTTCCCCAGTCCCACGCTGTCGGCCAGGATGCAGCCGTTGTAATTCAGGATCTTGTTGATGGCGGCTTTGGCACCATCTTTCTGAAACGAGAACAGTGTTTTCCAGACCTGAGTGTCCGGCAGCGCGAGGCGGCGCAGCGCTTCGTCGACGTCCTGATTTCCGTCGAGAAAGTCGCGAAACAGATGGAACAGCGTCAGGTAGTAGATGAACTGTGGAGACTGATTGGCGTAGAGTTTTTCCAGATAGCGAATGACGTCCTGCTTGACGTCTTTCACCAGCGCTTCGTCGTTCCAGATTTCCAGGAACCACTGCTTCAGTTCGTGTCGGTCGCGATTGCTGTCGACGATCAGATTCAGTTCGATGTTGTTGCCGTCGGCCCCGAGGCCCAACCCCCGAACGGTGAAGTTACTGCTGCCGATGATCGCTTCTTCGACCCCGCCGTTGGCAACGTGGTACATCTTGCCGTGCAGCAGATTGGTCTGAATGACAGTTCTGATGTCGACTTTGGCGCGAATCCAGTCAGCACATTCTCGGGCGACCCGCTTCTGCTGGAGCCGGTTGGACAACTGTAGCTCGGAATCGAGCAGTTGAAACGCTTTCGTTTCTGTCTTGTCTGGATCGAGACGATTGATGAAGGTCGGTTCGCCAAACAGAAAGTCCAGATGATCGATAAGCCCCAGGGACTGCTTCATCGCGTCAAAGGCATAGATCGTGAAGTATGCCGATACAACGGACAGCAGGGAGGCTTCGCGGACGGTTGTCCGTAGAAAATCAGCGACGGAGCCTCGCGTGTGGTTGTCGCGGAGTCCAAAGCGAGTCAGGCCATGATCCGCCGTATTCGGCTGACGTAACATTTCGGAGTGTTTCGCTGCAGAGATTGTGCGTCGGCGAATGCGATTCTGTCATTTGCCCGGGTAACATCGCTTCGCTTCGCGGGCACTACGAAGAATAACGGTCCGTGAGGTTCGCTCGTATTGAACTATTGCGGGCGAAAAACACTTGGCCGCAGAGGTTATCGCGGGACTTGGCGCTCGAAAAGTGGCGAGTCTCCACCGCCAGGCGTCCTAATTTGGTTCCAGCGGGATGAATGTCATGCGTTTGGATTCGAAGGCGTTTTCTTCTGCATCCTTTGCCAGACGCTGAAATTCTGCCTGGCTGCGGACGGGATTCTCGTGGCGTATGGCGGGGAGACTGTAGGTCCCGTCGGAGTTCAGTCGTCGCGCCTTGACGTTGTCCCTGACGCACGTTTCCAGGATTCTGATCGTCTGCCTTTTGCAGTCGTCATTGAGAATCGGAACCAACAGTTCGACACGGCGGTCAAGATTGCGGGGCATCAGGTCTGCGCTGGAAATGAAGACTCGCCGATCTCCGCCGTGATAGAAGTAGAAGATGCGTGCGTGTTCCAGGAACCGGTCGATGATGCTGGTGACGCGAATATGTTCGCTGAGTCCGGGAACACCGGGTCTCAGACAACAGATGCCGCGAATGCTGAGCTGAACGTCGACGCCTGCCTGCGAGGCCTTGTAGAACGCCTGGATCAGCTCCGGGTCGCCCAGGGAATTGAACTTCGCGACAATCCGCGCATCGTCGCCGTTTTCGGCACGGCGAGTTTCGACATCGATCATTTCCAGCAGCTTTTCGCGCAGTCCGATGGGGGCGGATTCCAGTTGGTGGAAATGCTGAATCTGAGAATAACCGGTGACCGCGTTGAACCAGGAGATCACGTCGCTGCCGAGTTCTTCGTTGCACGTCAGGTAGCTGATGTCCGTGTACAGTCCGGCGGTGATTTCGTTGTAGTTGCCAGTGCCGAAATGAACGTACCGCTGAAACCCGTGCGGTTCCCGGCGAACGATCAGGCAGGCTTTGGCATGAGTCTTCAGGGCTCTGACTCCGTAGATCACCTGGACTCCCGCGTATTCGAGCTGCCTGGCCCATTCGATATTGCGGGCTTCGTCGAAGCGTGCCTTCAGTTCCACGACGACAACCACATTCTTGCCGTTTTCGGCGGCTCGCTTCAGCGCAGCCACGATCGGGCTGTTACGGCTGGTGCGGTACAGAGTCTGCTTGATGGCAATCACATCGGGATCGTCGGCGGCCTCAGAAATCAGGCGGACGATCGGCGTGAAGGATTCGTACGGATGGTGCAGCAGCACGTCATTCGCCCGGATGATGTCAAACATCGACAGATCCGGATCGATGGCCGGTGAACTGCGCGGTGTCCACTTCGGATAGCAGTACTGTTCGAAGCCGTTCAGATCGGCCAGCCGCATGAAGTCGCTCAGCCCGGTCGGTCCGGGCAGCACGTAGACGTCGCGGTTCTGCAGCTTTAGCAGCTTCTTCAGAAAGCCCAGCAGCGGTGTTGTGACAGCGTCGGACAGTTCCAGCCGGACGCAGAAGCTGTCCTTGCGTTCCTCCAGAACGTCTTCCATCTCAGCCAGCAGATCGGTTCCGTCTTCTTCCCGGACACTAAGATCAGCGTTGCGGGTGATGCGGAACGGCACGGTGGAAATGATGATTTCCCCCGGAAAGAAGCGGTGAATCATCATGCCGATGACATCAGCGGCCAGGACGTATTCGAAGCCGCCTTCCGCGGGCAGCGTGATGAGTCTGAGATTGGATCGGCCGAACGGAATGACGGCGTAGCGGAACTCGTCGCCCTCCTTCTGTGGAGCCAGTTGAACGGCGACATTCAGCGTACGCCCGGTCAGCAGCGGAAAGTGCTCCGGATCGACGATCGCGACGGGAGCCAGAACGGGCAGAATTTGTTCTTCAAAGACCTGCTTAACGAAATCGGACTGCTGCTGCGTCAGCTCGGTGACGTGTCGCCGGCGAATGCCGACTTCGGCGAGCTGCGGTTCGATCTCGTTCAGGAACGTTTCGTACTGATCGGCCACCATTTCGGCGACGCGTTTGCTGGCGGCTTCAAGCTGTTCGGCGGCCGTCATTCCGCCGGGATCGACGCCCGCATGTCCGTGGCGGATCGCCGTGCGCAGGCTGCCAATTCGAACCATGAAGAATTCGTCGAGGTTCGACGCTGTGATCGCCAGAAACCGCAGCCGTTCCAGCAGCGGAACATGCGGATCGCGAGCTTCATCCAGAACCCGCTGATTGAATTCCAGCCAGCTGAGTTCGCGATTCAGGAAGAGGCTTTGATCGGAGGAGGGCATTGGGAGTTCACACTTCAGAGTTCAGAGTTCAGATTCAGGGTTCAGAATTTACAGATCAGGACTGCACGATGGTGATCGTCGTGACTGCGATCTGCGATTGGGAATTTGCGGTGTGCAGATACCCGTCTGCTAAGGCGAGCGGCAGGTGAGTTCTTACCCGTGGTGCCCCGTACGATGGCCTTCCAGGGCCGTCGTCGGGACTGCATCGACGGCCCTGGAAGG
>CAZHET010000047.1:0-19781 GCA_964531585.1 uncultured Planctomycetaceae bacterium
AAAAATCCGCCGCAAGGCCTCGCTTCGTTCCACGCTGCCTGCCACAAACGCGGCGTGTCCGGCAGAATCTGCGAAGGCACCCTGTCGAGTATCCAGCCGCAGATCTGCCTCACGAGTTGCCTTGTCCGGACCGTGACACTGGAAGCAGTTGTCCGAAAGGATCGGTCGCACATGGGTGTCAAAGTCAACGTCCGCTGCCTCCGAAACAGACAGCGTCACAGCGAGAAGCGGGATGGCTGCACGAATTTTCATGCGAACGGCCGTGGCTGTTGTTGAAGCGAGATGGTGAGACATCACGATGATGAGACATCACCAAGTGTAATCAGCCGCTCAACAGGTGTCGCGTTGCGATCGAGAAATCCAAACGCGACAAGTCTCGTGATTCGCCTGTCGCAGAGAGGGAGTTCGTCGCTGCGTCGAAGACTGCGTCGAGTATCTGGACAGGGCTCCAGCAACCCGATTGTCGGCGATACCCCGATTTCCCGGAAGAGCCCTTATTCGTCGTGCGGCGGAGATTGACAACGCGACCTGTCACCATGTCGAGACGGCACTTCACACGCGAACGACTTCACGCGCGAACTAATTGTTCTGCAACGACAGTTTCCACCTCAGGAACGACTCCAGAAATATGTCGATGTCGCCGTCCAGTACGGGTTGCGGATTGCCGACTTTTGTTCCGGTGCGAGCGTCCTTCACGTACTGGTCCGGGTGCAGCACATAGTTCCGCACGGTCGTGCCGCCGAATCCGATCTTGGACTTGGAACCGCGTTTCGCCGCGATTTCCGCATCGCGTTTTTCCATCTCGATCTGATAAAGCTTGGCCAGCAGCATCTTGCGAGCAGTCGCCCGGTTCTGGTGCTGGCTGCGTTCGTTCTGGCACTGCACCACGACACCAGTGGACTCATGAGTCAGGCGAATGGCGGAATCCGTTTTGTTCACTTTCTGTCCACCTGCGCCGCCAGCGCGGTACGTGTCCTCGCGGACGTCTTTGTCCCAGTCGATCTCAACTTCGAAGTTGTCATCGAGTTCGGGACTGATATCGACGGCGGCAAACGCGGTGTGTCGGCGACCGGCGGAATCGAACGGGCTGATGCGAATCAGTCGGTGATTTCCGGTTTCACCCTTCAGATAGCCATAGACATAGTCGCCGCTGATCAGCAAAGTCGCACTGCGAATACCCGCTTCTTCTCCTTCGGAGATATCGATCTGTTCGACCTTGAAGTCGCTGCGTTCACCCCAGCGAATGTACATCCGCATCAGCATCTCGGCCCAGTCCGCGGAGTCTGTTCCTCCTTCACCGGCCTGAACCTGGACGTAGGCCGAACAGGCGTCTTCAGGCTGAGACATCGTCGCCTGAAGCTCCACCTTGTCGATTTCTGTTTCCAGCCGGTCGACGGTCGCCTGCAGCTCGCGCTCGCTGGCGTTGTCTTCTTCCGCGAATTCCAGCAACACCTGCAAATCGTCTGACGCAGCGACCAGCCCCTGCAGCGGATGAACGACGGCCTTGAGCCGCTGCATTTCAGCGACGGTCTGCTGTGCGGCGTCCGGGTTGTCCCAGAACGACGGCGCGTTCATGCGGTCAGTGACCGCTTTCAACTTGTCCTGTTTGCCAGCCAGGTCAAAGACAACCTCGCAGGTGAACAATCCGCTGAGTCAGTTCGTCGCATTTGTCGCGCAGTTCAGGTTCCATCTGTGAGCCTTCGAAGTTTTCCGGACCGATTAGAGTGTCAGGGGCGGGGATTTCAACAGAGTGCGCCGGAAGTTGCAAACCCGCAGGAAGACGTGGCTTCGGCAAGCCATGTCTTCCGCAAGTGGCTGCAACGCCCAGCCTGCCGACGGTTCTTTTCGTTTCATCACGGACTCGATCAACAGCGCCGCTGCGAAACCTGATCAAACGCGACGACGGCAACCCGGTCAACTTCTGATTGGCCTTGCAGAATGTCAGCGCGAAGGGGACGCGGACCTGATTTTGTCGAGCAATCTGTCCCGTTCAGCGATCATTCGGAACGGCACGCAGTGTCCTGGTGCCGTTGCGGGCAACGCAAATCTCAATCACGATCTACCTGGACCGCCCGTCCCGAAGTGATGTACCGGAACCCCTTCCCAGCTGTTCCAGCATGCCGACGACTTCGTTGAACGGAACATTCAGCGGTTCCACACGATCGGCTGCCACAATTCCAACGGTACCAATCCACGTGTCCGGCGCGCCGGGGAAGAAGATCACGACCGAACTGTCCGGCAGACGATCGGATTCAAACGCAACGCGCTGGCATTCCGGCGTCATCACCAGCACCGGTTTCAACGACGGCACACTGCGAGTCCCGCCGATGTTGCCGGCCAGAAGATCCTTATAGATCGCGTACTTGGGGAAAAACGTGTTCAGGTATCTTTCGACAAACCGGGACAATCGCCGACCGATCGCTCGATGAGCCATCAGGCCTGCAGTGAAGCAGGCCAGCAACAACAGCGACACCGCCGCCATGAACAGCGTCGCGACACCTGCGGCGGAGCTGATCGGAAGCCACTCCTTCGCCGGTTCATAGAGCACGACCACGAAGCTGTAAACATAGCCGAGCAGACCGACAACCACCGCCAGCGGCAGCAGAAACAACAGTCCGCCGAGAGCCGTGGCACGAAAAAAGCCGATCGATCGTTCAATCTTGTGCTTCATGATCACGCTGCACCGGAGTGAAGACGGATAGGTGGATAGACTCTATTGCCGCGGCAGTGGAGTGTGCGGGCGACCGTCCTCCGTGACGCGGGTACCAATCTGTTCGCCGGCAATGACTCGCGCGATGTTGCCGACCTTTTTGTAGTTAAAGATCACAATCGGCAGCTTGTGTTCCTGGCAATGATGAAACGCCTGAGCGTCCATCACCTGCAGGTTCTGATTAAGCACGTCTTTGTAGGAAATGTCGGTATAGCGAATGGCGTGAGGGTTCTTCTCCGGGTCGTCTGAAAACACACCGTCCACTTTCGTGCCTTTCAGAACGACATCGGCATCGATCTCGCGGGCTCGCAAAGCCGCGGCCGTGTCGGTCGTCACGAACGGACTTCCCGTGCCGGCCGCCAGAATGACGACTCGGCCTTTTTCCAAATGCCGGATGCAGCGACGGCGGATAAACGGTTCGGCGACGCCTTCCATGCGAATCGCGCTTTGCACGCGAGTTGCGACTCCGGCCACTTCCAGAGCGTCCTGCAGCGCCAGTGCGTTGATCACAGTGGCCAGCATGCCCATGTAGTGAGCCGTCGACGGAACGATCGAACTGCTGACCTCGGCGAACTGTTTGCCGCGAAGAATGTTGCCGCCGCCACAGACAATGGCAAGCTGCACGCCGGAACGGACAACATCGCGTATTTGTTCGGCAACACTGGTGATCTCCGCCATGCTGATGCCGGATGCTCCTTCGCGGCAGAAACTTTCGCCGCTGATCTTCAACAGAACGCGTTTGTAGACAGTGCGAAGTGTCTGATCGGACATGGACGAAGAACTCCCGTATTAGCTGATTCCAACAAAGAAAGGCCGACCCGCGCGGATCGACCTTTCGAAACTTACAGACCGCGGACCGGTCATTTCAATTGCCGCCGCCGACCTGCCAGCGATGAAAGCCCACGGCTTCCAGACCGGCCTCCGACAGCGCTTTTTGAACGGTTTTCTTGTCATCTTTGGCAAACGGCTGATACAGCAGAACACCGGCTTCGCCGTAAAACCGCGCCATCTGGCCATCAACGATCTTGTCGATGATATTGTCCGGCTTCCCCGACGCCCTGGCTTCTGCAGTCAGCCGGTCACGCTCGGCCTGAACCACTGCGGGATCAAGTTCGGACGGCGAACAGACGCCCGGCCGCAGGGCCGCAATGTGCATTGCGACGTCTTTCAGCACCTCACTGCATCCGGGTTTGCCCTTTGCCTGGAACATGGCTCCCGTCTTGAAGTCGTGGTGAATGTATCCGCCGACGGGACCGGTCACGCGAGCGATCCGGTTGACCACGATTTTCTCGCGGATCTTGTTCACCATTTCCTCGTACAGGTCCTGCAACGTCTTGTCGGACCCGGCCGGATTCTGCTGCATCAGTTCCTCAGGAGTCGCGGCACCGGGCCCGTCGAGCAACTGCGTAACCATTGCATCGCCGAACTGCTGCAGCGATTCTCCTGTCGCGACGGGCGGAGATTCGCACTGAATCTCCACCATCGCTGCTTCTGAACAATCCGGGTTCACCTTGAAGAATACGCGGCCTTCCTCGGTCGCGTTGTCAGCTCGCTTCAACTGAACCTTCTTGAACTGCTCGCGCAGGATCTCGATTGCCCTGGCTTCGTCGCCACCGGCTTCGACGAGAGCCTTCTTGCATTCCATCATCGGGAGATCAGTCTTCTCCCGCAGTTGTTTGACGGCGGCAGCCGTGATTTCTGCCATTTGTCGTCTTCTCCTGGGTTGGTGACTGACGCATCCGCATCAGTCTGGCGAATCGCACCGCGGAACACCGCACGGCGCGTTGAAAAATCAGCTTCAAACAGACGGAACAGCCATCAGCAAATCACGGGTGACCAGCTTCGGCAGCGTCTGATCGTGCCGGTCTGACAACTGAGGTCCGTTATCGGATCGAAGGCACGGCCTTGGGCTCATTGGGATCCGGCGCGTCATCCTTCTTCGGCGTTTCGGGCCGGAACGACTTGCCCTGCTTAATCGCATCCGTGAGATGCTGAATGATCAGGCGAATCGACCGCAGGCTGTCGTCATTGCCGGGAATCGGCAGGTCAACGACATCGGGATCGGAATCGGTGTCGATCAGACCAACCACCTTGATACCCAGCAGGTGAGCTTCGTGAACCGCGTTCTTCTCCTTGCCGGGATCCACGACCACCAGGCATTCCGGCAGGCGGTTCATGTCTCTCATGCCGTTCAGGTTGCGGTAGACCTTGCGGTATTCGCGCATCAGCGTGGACTGCATCTTCTTGCTGTAGGTACGGATTTCTCCGGATTCCTGCAGAGCTTCCAGTTCTTCCAGCCGCTTCAGTCGACTGCGAATTGTGCGGAAGTTGGTCAGCGTGCCTCCCAGCCAGCGTTCGGTGCAGAACGGCATGCCGCATTCGAGTGCCAGTTCTTCGATCGCCGCCGCCGCCTGGCGTTTGGTGCCGACGAACAGGATCATGCTGCCCTGAGCAGCGACTCGCATCAGGTACTTCTTCGCGCGAATCAGCCCGCGAATGGTTTCCTTAATGTCAATAATGTGAATCTGGTTCCTGCGACCGTAAATGTACGGCCGCATTTTGGGGTTCCAGCGACTGGCACGGTGGCCATAGTGGACACCAGCATCCAGAATCTCTTTCACGACAATCTCAGCCATAGCCGATCTCCTGTTAGCGCGACGGGCTGCGTCGCATCGACCGCGGGAATGGCGTGGCCGCGGGAAGTCCGCAGTCCGGCCGGTGCGATCGAACAGAACAATTGTGTGAATGCCAGGCGTCGAAGGCGAAAACCTGCGAAGTCTGACACACAACACGCCACCAGTCAGTTTTCGGGAGGTGGTCGAAAGCCCGCCAAAGCCCACAACGGACTTCGGGTCATCAACGGAAGCGGGGGAGAATAGCGGCGGGGCAGGTACACGTCAAATCGTTCGGTCATCCGCTGTTGCAGCGGAACCGCCCAGGCTGGCCTTAGATCGCTGTAGTCGCAGTCGAGTCTCGCCGAGATGCGACGTGCTGTCAGGCAGCGGTTTCCGGGAATGACCGTGTTTGCCGGCAGCACGCCGCATGGCAGTCGCTTCGCTGTGGCCGAGATCGAACCACAAAGCAGGACACGCCGGCTCCGTTGTGGTTCCGCACAAAAAAAGCCGCAGGGCTTTCCCTGCGGCCGATTGTCAACTTAGCGTGCCGACGGTGACGCGGGACTAACCGCGATTCACCGTTCGCAGATTGTCGCGAAGATCCATGTAGTCGACCGTGATCCTCAGCAGTTCCCTGTTGTACGCATCGTTTGGGAAGGGATCCTTGTTGTCGCCCATGCCGCTGGCCTGCTTCATGGCCTCTTCCTCTTCCTTCTGCTCGCGTTCCAGCTCCTCTTCTTCCTGCCGCAAAGTTTCCTCGTTGAGCGAAATCGTCTTGCGGTTCTTTCGCGCCAGATAACGAGCCACGTTCTTCTCGGTCTTCTGGAAATCCGGGTCCTGCGAGACGCGTTCGCTGCTGCGGCGAGCCAGTTCGGCCACCATGGCGTCCGTTCGGTAAGTTGTAAACGGCAGATATCCGTCCGCGCGCTGGATGCGATCAAACCCCAGAGCGTTGTCCAGCGAATCCTCGCCAACGTCGCGGTGATTCAGCAGCGAAGGCAGGGCAATGTCCGAGACGACTCCCTTGTTCTGAGTGCTGTCGCCGTTGACTCGGTAGAACTTGCTGATCGTCAGTTTCAGGGCTCCGCGATCCTTGTCAAAGAACGACAACCGGTTGGCGACGTTCATCACGTTCTGCACGCTGCCTTTGCCGTGAGTCGTCACGTCACCGACCACGATTCCGCGGCGGTAATCCTGCATGGCTCCGGCAAAGATCTCCGATGCGGACGCTGACAGGCGGTTGCACACGACGATCATCGGCTTGCGCCAGTGCATGTCGGGATCGTCGTCATTATACGGAGTGACAGTGTTGTCAGGTTCGCGAACCTGAACGATGGGGCCTTTAGGAATAAACAGGCCGGAAACTTCAATCGCCTCACTAAGCGCACCACCACCGTTCCAGCGGAGGTCAACGATCAGACTGTCGACACCCTGAGCATTAAACTGGGCGAGGACCTTCTTGACGTCTTTGCTGGTGCTCTTGAATTCGCCACCCAGGGATGCTTCCTGGAAGTCGCGGTAAAATGACGGGATGTTCAGGATGCCGATGCGAGCTTTGCGGCCATCAATCCACTCGCTGCTTTCGATGATCTTGCCTTTGACGTCCTGATCGGTCAGTTTCACGACCTGGCGATTGAGAACAAAGTTTTCGATTCCGCCGGCTTCCTTCTTTACCTGCAGTGTGACCTGTGTGCCCGCTTCGCCACGGATGTAGCTGACCACCTTTGTCAGCTTCATTTCGACAACATCGACAAGCTCCGCAGGCTGATTCGGCCCGTCCGGGTCGACGCCGATGATCTTGTCACCTTTCACCAGGCGACCGTCGGCAAACGCGGCACCGCCTTCGATCACGTCGTACTTCAGTCGAGCGCCAATGCCCTGCAACTGATTTCTCATGCTGATTTCAAAGTCCTCCTGCGACTGCGGCGACATATAGCTGGAATGCGGGTCCAGGCAGTGAGTCATCGAGGACAGGTACAGTTCCAGAAGTTCGTGGCCTTCGGTCTGCTCCATGAACTGCTGGTTTCGGTGGTAACGCTTGTGCAGACGGCTGCGGGCTTCAGTCAGTTCGGTATCTCCCAGTTTCAGCATCAGCAGGTCGAATTTGATTCGCTTGCGCCATCGCTCCTGAAGCTCCGCCACCGTTCTCGTCCACTGCAGATCGTCAGGGTCGAGCACCATCTCTTCCTGAACAGAAAAATCGTGATCAGCATCGATGAGCTTTCCGATCAACGGCATCCGTTCGCCCAGCCGCAGCAGGTAACGCTCGAAGACGGTCACAGCGAAATCCACGTTGCCGGAGCGGATCAGGTCGTCCAGCTGGTCCTTGTACTTCTCGAACTCGTCAATGTCGGACTGAAGAAAATACAGCTTTTGCGAATCCCAGACATCCACGTATCGCTTCAGAAGTCGCTCGGAAAGTTCGTCGTTAATCGCAGGGTGGTTGATGTGTCGCGCGGACACCATGTTGGCGACAAGCTGAGCGGTCCGTCCGTCGTCCGGAGAAACCTTGACTGCGTCGCCACCGCGGACGAAGCCCGCTGCCAGCAGCAGCAGACACGCACCGAACACCAGCCGGCCCGGCGAGATCAGACTCAATCGCATATCAGACTTCCCTTTTGACGAACCCTGCGATCGACACAGTTGTGCAATCGCGGGCGGAGGAGATAAGTGGGAAAACCGCGGAGTTGCTGCGCAGGGAGTTTCCGGGACAGCAGCCACTCCACGCCAAATCGTAGACCACATATCCCGTTTGTAGCAAGGCGTTTATCGTCAGCGGACGCTGTGGCCCGCCGGAAACGCAAAACGCCGCGAAGAAACAACGTTCTTCGCGGCGTTCGCTCGCAAACATTAATCAGTGATGCGGACGTAACCGGAGACAGCAGTCCGGCACCGTCAGTCGACTTACTCCGCACCGTTCAGCAGCCGCGCCGGCGGGACGTTTCCGGCCAGAATCGCGAACGCGGCTTCCAGATCCGCTTCCATTTCCGCAACGGTGGAGCCGCCGGGAACGTTCAGGTACTTGCCGCCGGTCATGTCAGCGATCGCCTGCATCAGCTGAGTGTCTGCTCCGGCTCCCACCGAAATCGTGTTGACCGTGATGCCCGCGTCTTTGGCTTCCTTGGCCTTCATAAACGCGTACAGCGCTGCACGCCAGTTGGAATCCCATCCTGAATACGAGTTGTTGATCACGAAATCTGCGACACCGTCGCCGTCGAAGTCGGTCAGTTCGTTCCAGTCCCAGTCAGCAGGCAGGTCATCGTCGTCGAATCCTCTCGGATACTGATTCGACTGTCCGTCAGTCATCAGCAGAATCGCCTTCTGAGCACCATAACGGCCCTGGCTGGCCAGCAGACCAGTGGCATCGTCGATGCCGTACCCGATACCGGTTGCACGATTGTAGTGTCCCGGCTGCTTGTGGCGCTGAATGTCGTCGATGCCCGTGTAGTTGTCAGTCAGATGTTCGGTACCCAGATCCACGGTCAAACCGGCCCCGTCGTCCCACAGTCCCGTTTCAACGCGGGAAGTCGTGGCATAGGTCACGAGCCCGACGTAATCGCCGTATCCCAGATTGTTCAGGAATGTCGTGAACAGCGTCATGCCTTCCTTCAGGGCATGGTGCGGATAAATCGGAGCACGCCACAGGTCTTCGGAGTTGTTGTTCTCCATCCGCCGGGAGATCAGATAGTGCATCAGCGTTCGATAGCAGTATTTCTTGCGGTAGCCGTGCGAATTCAGCGTGTTGTTCGTCATGACGAACTCAATGTAGTCTTTCCAGCGGACTTCGCTGGTACTTTCGGACGGCTTGCCTCTTCGCAGTCCGGTCGACGAACTCTTCCCTTCCTGAGGAAACGGGACATAGCTGCCAGATGGCTCGTCTTGTGTGATCACGATCCATTCGGCATCGTTACTGTAGCTGCCCATCGAGGCCACATCTGCCGTTACTGGCCCGAACTGCCAGCCGCCTGCATTCGCAAAGTCCCACAACGTGACTGTGTAGCCGTCAGGAACGCGGAACGAGTTGATGTCATCGTCCACATTGCCACTCATGTTGTTCAGGTTATACGTTCCGGCTCCGAGGCTCAGCAGCAGCCCGCTGTAGTTGTCATAGTCATAAAACCTGACAAGTTCTGATGATGATTCATCGCTCCCCAGATTCAACTGATCGAAGACTGAGTCAACGTCGTTGCTGCTGAGGTAGCCGCCGTTTGTGGTGTTGATGTTTCCGAACCCGGTGGTCGGAAACTTGAGCGTGGTGGCGTCATCACTGAAGGCAACGCCGGAGTTGGACAGTGCCGTCCAGATGTCGTCGAGGCTGCTTTCCACAGCCGGTAATCCAAGGCGGTTAATCGTTGCTGTGTTAATCAGACTGTCGTAGGCCATCGACCCGGAATAGTCCAGAACGGCGACTATGTCGCGTGATTCAATGAACGCACTGGCCTGGGCGGTGACTTTCTGAGCACGTTCACCGACGACAGGAGCAAAAATCAAGGGAAGCTTGGCATCGGGGGCAGTCTTGTCGGAATTATCCTTGCGGATAGTGACCCTGACCATATTGTACGGCGGTGCTCCCCATGTTTCGACATAGGTCACGCCGTCATTGCCAAGGATCCGGTTGCCCAGAGTGACATCTGTGTTCGGTTCAATGTAGAAGCCGTTCAACTGGCACACATGTTCTGCCATTGACCTTGCCTGGGCGGCTGAGAGTGACTGCACGGTCTGCAGGTCAGTCTCGCCGGCCGCGGCTGCCTCGCGGACGGCAACAACGATTTCCTGTGCCGCGGCCAGCGCTGCAGAGTCGGCGGCCGCCTGCATGCGCGTCTTCGTGACGGTAATCATTCCCAGGTCGACCGACAGGCCGACAAACGTCATCGCGCCGAGCAGGCAGATGATGGCCAGCGCGAAAAACACTCCTTTGCGGTGCTCTTCCTTCAGCCAGGCAAATTGCCGGCGCATTTGAACTCTCATCGTCGTTGCCCCCCTTTTTGTCACCGAATGTGGTTTGTCATCAAAATCTATTGGATGCCTGATCCCGCAGGATCAGGGTCAGTCCCGGACATATCGCACGCCTGCAGTCTGACAATCAGTTCGTCAGTGTGCCGCCTCCGATGCCGGCACGCATCACCATTGCCGCTCTGACGTTCTTGCCATACATGTGCCTGACAGGAAACAGGCTGATGCTGGTGTAAGGCAGCTCGATTTCGATGAGCAGCAGTTCCAGACTGTTATCATCGTCACTGATGTCAAACGTTTGTCCTTCGTCGTCACCCTCGGCATGTTCGATGCGAATGATCAGGTCAGCTCCCGGCAGGCCTGATGCAGACACGAAGTTGCGAATGTCCTGATCCACCTTCTGATTGGGCGTCTGGTTCTCTGCGACCACGAAGCGCCAGTCCATCGAAGCGAGTCGTCCGGCTTCACGGACGGCCGACTGCAGGATCGTCTGGGCACGCAGGGCGGTACCCAGTTCGATAGTTCCGAGAACCAGAAGCAGCATTATGGGCAGCAGTACTGCACATTCGACTGCGGCGACACCGCTGCGGCGTTTGTCGGGCGGCAGCGGAAGCCTGCCTGTTGACCACAGGGCGGCTCGATTGTTTTTGAAATGTGGTTGGATTCTCATGGCCGTGTTGATTTCGTCATCTGCAGTGCAGTCGCCGGATGGGATGTCAAATTCAGGCTACTCTTTCCGCATCACTGCCTGGCCATACAGGTTCAGGGAAGTGATCCAGCGCGGTCCCAGAATTCCAACTTCGGAATAGGGAACCTGAATCCGCACCAGGAACAACTGGCGGGTTTCGATATCGGCGACTTCGATGTCGTCAAGGGATTCGTAGTCAATGGCGGACGGATCAACGTTGGCGGAGTCGAACACGCTGGCATCCTTGATCCAGATCTGGACGCCTTCCAGGTCGGCATCGATTGCCGAGTCGAGGATTTCGTGCGCCAGTGAGTTGACGTCTGCGGTTGTCGCGGTCTCTCCGACTCCAATCCGAGCTGCTCGTCGCGCTGCCGAATTCAGCGAATGAATCGTCATGAAGCAGTGACCGAACTCAATGAACGCGAAGATGAACGTGAAGAAGATGGGCAGCACGACTGCCGTTTCCACCAGCGCAGCGCCAAAGCGGCGATCGCGTTTTGTGTTGGATTGTTGTCGAAGTCGCATGAGCGGAGTTCCGGCAGTTGTTTGTGGAGGCTGAACAAGGACTATTCGACCAGGACCGCGTTCTGCCGGAAATGTATGTCACGTTCAACCGCAGCAGCCGCATCGCGGGACGCGCGGCGTGGCTGTACTGCGCGTTGGGTGACAAAGCTCAACACGCCCGATGCAGAAAGGCGGCAACAATTGCACTGCCGGTGAAGCGGGCGTGGCGACCGAGGAAAATCGTTTCGGGTTATCCCCCAAAAGAATGTGGGCCATCTGCCGCGGAATAGTGAGTGTGCAGGTTGTGTTGAAACTGACAATCGGCGGCATTTCGTTGACCAAAAATGGTGTCCGACTGCGTCCTGTCGTCATGACTGGTGGTGAATACCTGCAGCGCATGTGGCAGTTTCTGCCGGTGCGGCAGAGTGGCAATCACCGCCGGACAGCAATTGTTTGCTGCAACGGCAGCGGCATGTCAGCTCCGTTAGACTCAGACGGTGCGGTTCTGGTGGTCGATAACTTCAGCGGGGCACCAGTCCGTTTCACTTTGGGCTGCGCGCCATCAGGGGAAGAGTGGATGCCGGGGGCGGCAACACGGCACAGAGCGACAGGCGCGGTCGCGCCTGTGCGGTTTGGTACATGGCACACGGAAGATTCGGCGGACACGATGAGCGAACATCAGAGTGACAGCGGGCAGTCCGAACAGCAGCGAATTCGGCAGCTTGAGCAGCAGGTCAAAGTACTGGAAGATGAACTTATGCGGGCTCAAAAGCTGAGTTCCGTGGGAGCACTCGCCAGCAGCATCACTCACGAGTTCAATAACATCCTGACCACAGTGATTAACTACGCCAAAATGGGCGTTCGGCACAAGGATGCGAAGACCCGCGACAAGTCATTCGACCGCATTCTGTCGGCTGGTCAGCGAGCGACCAGAATCACCACCGGAATGCTGGCCTACGCGCGCAATACCGGTGATCGGGTCGAACCGGTCGAGCTGAACCGTCTGCTTGAAGACGTGCTGGTGCTCGTCCAGAAGGATTTGCAGATGCACCGAATCGGCGTCGACCAGGACCTGCAGCCCGGCGTCTGGGCTGTTGCCAATGCCAGCCAGATTCAGCAAATTCTGATGAATCTGATCGTGAACGGACGGCAGGCAATGAAGGAGGGTGGACGTCTCAAGCTGGGGATTCGCGACAACGTCGCCGATGGCTGGGCAGAGATCTCCGTGGGCGATACGGGCTGCGGGATTTCCAATGACAAGCTGCAGAAGATCTTCGATCCGTTCTATACAACGAAGACCGCGGACGCTCGTGGGCAGGGAGGAACCGGCCTGGGGCTGTCGCTGTGCCGGCGGATCATTGAGGCTCACAAGGGGCGTATCCGCGTGGAGAGCGAAGTCGGCAAGGGCACGACGTTTACTCTGAAGCTGCCGCGAGCCGAATCGCCTGCCGGCCTGGTCGACACGTCGGCGGCCTGAGTCCCCGCGCGGTGCCGAAGTGGTCAGGACCCTGCCTATTCGGTACAACGCGGCCCGAACAGCGACTGCAGAGTCACCGGCGCGGCGAGCGGACTGCATCGCTGCAATTGCGGCCGGGAGAATCACCGCCCAGGAGCGTCACTGCGTTGTCTCGCGAACCGGAATACACCAACGAACAGATCGAACAGCTTGGTCTGCAGCGTGACCGACTGCCGCAGCACATCGCCATCATTATGGACGGCAACGGACGCTGGGCACAGCGCCGCGGCTTCCCGCGGGTCGAAGGGCATCGTCGCGGCGTCCAGTCCGTTCGCAGTGTTGTGGAAGAATGTTCGCGACTGGGACTGAAGCAACTGACTCTGTACTGTTTTTCCAGCGAAAACTGGAAGCGACCTCAGCGGGAACTCAGCCTGTTGATGCGGCTGCTGAAACAGTACGTCATCGAAGAACGTCGTGAAATTCAGGAACAGGGCCTGCGGTTTACCGTCATCGGCAAACTGGAAGAACTCGACCCGACGATTCAGAAAGAGATCGCCAGGACCGTTGATGTGTCTGCCGACAACGACGGCATGACGCTGTGCCTGGCGGTAAATTACGGAGCACGGCTGGAGATTACAGAGGCCGTTCGCCAGATTGTCGACAGCGTGCAGAGCGGTGACTTGAACCCCGCGGAAATCCGCGAAGAAACCGTGGCCGCTCACCTGATGACCGCCGGAATGCCGGATCCGGACCTTGTCATCCGCACGGCCAGCGAGATGCGAATCAGCAATTTTCTGCTGTGGCAGATCAGCTATTCCGAACTGTGGGTGACGGACACGTTCTGGCCGGAATTTCGGGAAACTCATCTGCGGCAGGCCCTGAAGGATTACGCCGCGCG
The DNA here is from genome assembly GCA_964531585.1 of uncultured Planctomycetaceae bacterium. GTDB lineage: Bacteria > Planctomycetota > Planctomycetia > Planctomycetales > Planctomycetaceae > JAWKUA01. The sequence continues at coordinate 13,825 of CAZHET010000047.1, forward strand.
AGACAGACGCTTCGGTGGATTGAAAACTCCGCCTGAAGAAGCAGCGTCGGCCTAATGGGGCGTCGCTGGACTCGTCGGAGTTCAGGTGGCTCGCGCAGGCGTGCAAATTCTGGTGGTTACCGCGACGGAACTGACGATCGATGCTTGGCTGGCGACTGCTGATTTCCGCGATCCTGATCCCGCTGCTGCTGCTGCTGTTTCGCTGGGACGCCATGCTCGGTGACCGTGCTCCCGTCCTGCTGCTGTTGTGCCTGTCGCTGAGCATCCGCTGCTGCTTTGAGATGACTGAACTGCTGCGCACCCGATTGATGCAGCCGTCGTTCGGTGCCACGGCGGCAGTTTGCGTGCTGATCGTGCTTGCCGGGTGGAACCACGTGAGGCTGCCGGCCATCGAGGGCATCAACGGCCTGGTGAGTTCGCTCGGTTGGGTGACTGTCGCTGTGACCGCTGGATTCCTGCTGCTGCTGGCGTGGGAAGCATTGCGGTTTGCAAAGCCGGGTAACTCTCTGGAATCGCTCGGCGCGAATTCCCTGACAGTGCTTTACTGCGGCGGATTGCTGGTGGTGACGGCGCAGTTCCGCTGGTTCCCGTCGTCGTCCGTCGGCTACTTCGCGATCGGATCGATGATCGTGGCGGTGAAGTCCGGCGACATCGGTGCCTACACATTCGGGCGGCTGTGGGGAAAGCGGAAAATGATTCCGCGTTTGAGTCCCGGTAAGACGTGGATGGGAGCCGTCGGAGCTGTCGTCGGCAGCGGGCTGGGCGGCTGGCTGTGGCTGACATTCGGCGGCGCGATGTTCGACGCCAGGCCGGCCGCGGGAAACCTGCTGGCAGTTCTTGGCTACAGCGCGACAATGGGTGTTGTCGGTCTGGTCGGAGACCTGTGCGAGTCTCTGCTGAAACGCGACGCCGGAAAGAAGGATTCGGCAGCGCTGATGCCCGGCTTTGGCGGACTGCTGGACCTGCTGGACAGTCTCCTGTTCGCCGGCCCGGTGGCACTGGCATGGTGGGCGTTCTGGCCTCCGGCGGCATAATCCTGCGGCATACCGACGGCATAACCCGGCGGCGAGAGAGAGCAGGCTGGCCTGATCACACCGTATCGCGAGCCGGCTGCACGGGTCATGACGTTTGCGCAAGCTGCGAGTCATTCGCCGTGTGCATCTGTCGTAATCGCGTGTTGAGAAAATTCGCCATCCGCGCCAGCGTGAGCTAGAGAACTCTACCGCACTGAGGGTTTCCGCTTCCTCTCGTTCCCGGACCGCTGTCATGAGTTCCGCAATCGCTGAGCAACAACACGCCGGCGTCCGCGCGCCGGCGATGATTGACGCCGAAAGCGTTGCGACGCACTTCAATGAACGCCAGCCTCTGCCTCCCGGCAGATTTCTCACCGCCGCCCTGTTGCTGGGAGCGGCTTTGCTCAGTTCCGGAGCGGCCGGGTTGATCAATCAGGTCATCTGGCAACGAGCGCTCAAAGTCTTTCTCGGTGGCAGCGAAACGGTCTGTTCGACCGTCGTCGTCCTGGTCTTTATGGCCGGGCTGGGTGCCGGATCCTGGTGGAGCGGTCGTCGATCGGCGCGGCTCCGCAATCCTTTGGCGACCTTTGGCCGCATCGAACTGCTGCTGGGTGCCGTGAATCTTTGCATCTGCGCGGTCCTGGCGGCAGACCTTTCCAATACCGTGTTTGCGGCGCAGCAGGCAGCCATGTCGCTCGGAATTCCGCTGCTGCTGATGTATGCCTGCGGTGCCCAGATTGTTTTGTCCGTGCCATGCTTTCTGATGGGAGCCACGATGCCTCTGGCGGCGGAAGTCTGTCAGCGCAATCTGGGTCTGAAGGATTCCCGGTTGCTGGGCTGGCTGCTGTTCATTAACACAATGGGCAGCGTCGGAGGAGCCGTTGTGTCCAGCGGATATATGCTGCCGGAACTGGGACTTTCCACTTCACTCATCGGTGGAGCACTCCTGAACCTGCTTGCCGCCGTCATTCTGCTGGGGGCGATCTTCGTGGTTTCCGGGAAGGCCGTTCCCGCCGCGGTGGCATCCGTCACGACGAACGGGAAAAAGGCAACGTGGCGGCCGGCTGAATCGGATGTGCTGGCGCTTGGCCTGGGATTCTGTTCGCTGGCCTATGAGATGCATTTGTTTCGGCTGATGCCCCTGACACAGCAGCCATTGCCATACACATTCGCCGCGGTTCTGAGCGGATTTCTGCTGTTCTGGAGTATTGGTGCCGCATTGAGTTCGCGTCGCCGGGGAATCTCCATTCCGCGAGCATTACAGCTTTGCGCCGCAGGGTGTTTGCTCAGCGTTGCGTTCTCCGCGTGGGATGTCTTTTCGCCCATTTATGGTGTCGCATCTCTGGCAAAGTTCGTGGCCCTGAGAAGTCACTTCTTTCTGCCCTGTGTGTTGTTTGGGTACCTGTTTGGCCGAGTCACTGAAGAAGCCGCAAAGTCATGGGGGCGCGATGTTGGCCGCATGTACGTCTGGAATACTGTTGGATCGTGCCTGGGCATTCTGCTGATGACATTTGTGGGCTATGAAATTCCGTTCTATCTGGCCATCGTGGCAATCGCACTCGTGGTGCTGTCGCTGCAGGGCTGCGTGCGGAACGAAGACGGAAGGCTGCCGTCGGCAAAATCGAACCTGGTTCCACTCGGAATGGCGGCGGCACTTGTCGGCACCTGCCTGGTTGCTGACACCAGTCGGCTGCTGCCCGGGCACCGGCTGTTCTGCGGTCGCGACGGCGTGATCGTCGTCAAAGAAAACGGAGAACTGATCTGGGACGGTTTGTGGCATTCCTCCATCTCCGACGGCACGAACCATATTGGCACTCACAACTGGCATATTGCCGTCATGCCTGCCGCATTTCACACAGAGTCACCGGTTCGGGATGTCTGTGTGATTGGCGTCGGGACGGGAATCACGGCGGCAACGCTGGCGAAGCTGGATTCTGTGGAACGAGTCGATGCCTATGACATCAGCCGGGTCCTGGAAGACGTGTTCGCCGCGTACCCGGACGGAACGCTGAACATCACGTCCAATCCGAAGATCAATTTGATCTGGCAGGACGCTCGATCGGGACTGGAACTGAATCCGGCGCAATACGATTTGATTCAGACACAGCCGCTGTATTTGAAACAGGCCGGCAGCGGTCTGCTGAATTCGGAAGAATACATGCGTCTGATCAGTCGTCGGCTGAAACCCGGCGGAGTGTTCTGCCTGTACTGCAACGGAACTCCGGAACAGGCGTTCGCCGTGCGGGAAACCGCGGACAAAGTGTTTCCATATCGCGAAACGTTCTACAACGGCTACCTGGCGATTCTGTCGAACGATCCGATCTCGGTGTCTGAAGCGTCCCTGCAGCAGTGTCTTAACAGCACTGACCCGCTGTGGACGGAAGTTCGCAACTATCCCGAAACAGCGTCGGCCCGCAAACTGATGGCACTGATGGACTCGCCGCGGCTGCCCGGTCATGATCGCAGTCTGACCATCACCGATGACTGCCCGATTGTCGAATATCCCGCCAGCCTGACTCAGCGAGTCAAAATGCTGTCGCTGCCATTCGACCTTCCGGCTCCGGACTCCAGCCACTCGATGAGAACGACTGGCGAGTAGCGAATCTCAACGAGGAGCAAGCGTCGAAACTCGCATCGGTAGCCGTTCACGCGATATGCTGCACGCTGCGGGAGAATGGGGTCAGGGCGCGTTGCCGGAACGGCCTGAAAGGCACTTCGCCCAACGAGACGCTGGCCCCATTCTCCCTCCACTTTCCCCCGCGTGTTCGTGGCCTGTATCCGTGACTCCGCGAGATTTCCATGTTTGACATACTAATTCGTGGCGGCACGGTCATCGATGGCTGTCGTTCACCGCGTACCGTCGCCGATGTCGGCATCACCGGCGACCGCATCAGGGCCGTTGGTGATCTTGCTTCTGCACAGGCTTCCACGACCATCGATGCTGCCAGGTGCATTGTCGCTCCGGGTTTCGTGGACGTTCACACGCATTCCGACGGCTGGATGCTGAAACAGCCGCTGCAGTCCGCCAAGCTGCAGCAGGGCTTCACGACGGAAGTTCTGTTGCTGGACGGCATCGGCTACGCTCCCGTCGACGAAAACACCTGGCGTGACTGGTTCTTCTACCTGCGATCGCTGGACGGTCTACGGCTTGATGAATACGAAGGCTGGCAATCGCTCGCAGAATTCATGGAGCGGATCAGCGGACGGACGACTCAGAACGCAATGACGCATGTGCCTTATGCCAACGTGCGTTCGCTGATCTGTGGATTCGGTTCCCGTTCGCCGGATGCGGATCAAATGCGGCAGATTCAGTCGCAGGTCCGATGCGGCATGGCAGCGGGAGCCGTTGGACTGTCGACGGGCCTGGACTACATCGTGCAGTGCTGGTCAACCACGGCCGAACTGACCGAAGTGTGCCGGGTCGTGGCCGAGTTCAGCGGTTTGTACGTCACGCATATTCGCTACAAGCTGGGAATGATTCCTGCGCTGGATGAAGCGCTGCAGATTGCTCGCGACGCGGGTGTCGGCCTGCACATTTCGCACCTGAAGGCTCGCGCCGGTCAGGCGACTGATGACGTTATGGCGTGGCTGGACCGGGCACGCCGCGAAGTGCCGCTGAGCTTTGACGTGTATCCGTACATGCCGGGTTCGACCATGCTGAATTACCTGCTGCCGTACGATGTCTGGGAAGACGGTCCGCTGGCTGCGATGGGGAAGCTGAACCACCCGGAAACGCGCGAGCGGTTTCGCGAATGCCTGCGAACCTACAAGCTGGATCTGGACAACATTCGCATCGCCTGGCTGCCCGGAAAAGAGAATTCGCACCACCAGGGCCGCCTGTTGAGCGAATACGTTGCGTCGACCGGTCGGCCGGCGGAAGAAGCACTGCTGAATCTGCTGATTGAGGAACGCATGAGCGTGTTGTGCGTTTATCTGGAAGGCGATGACCGCCAGATCGATCCATTCCTGCAGCACGATCTGTACATGATGGGCAGCGACGGAATTCATGCCGAAGGCGGTATGATTCATCCGCGACAGTTCGGTTCGGCCGCGCGGCTGCTGGGTTCGTGTGCGCGGGATCGTGGTGTGTTGTCACTTGAAGACGCTGTGTACAAGCTGAGCGGTCACGCAGCAAAGCGTTTCGGCATGAAGGACCGCGGCGTGATTCGCGAAGGTGCGTTCGCCGATGTCGTCGTCTTCGATCCGGCAGCCGTTTGCGATCAGGCGACTTACGATGCTCCACAGACACCCGCCTCCGGCATCACCGACGTGCTGGTCAACGGCAGAGCAGTCGTGCGGGATGGAGCTGTGACCGAGTTCGACTCTTCCGCCGCACTTCCGGGCCGGTTCGTCAGATTTGAACGCTGATCCGTCGGGACATGCGTTTGACAACTACACCGAATCAGCCGGCTCGCCATCGAGCGCTCTGCGGACGGAATCCAGCAGGACTTCCATCGCAAACGGTTTTCGCAGGTAGTCCACGACTCCCAGCATCTCCGCGTAGGCTTTGTGGCGGCTGCCTTCGTTGGCGGTCATCATGATCACCTTCGGCGGGTCATCGAGTTCGTTGAGGAACTCCAGCACGGGAAAACCGCCCATGCGAGGCATCATCATATCTGTCAGCACCAGATCCGGTTTCTCAGACGTGATCAGCTTGCGGCCGACCTGCCCGTTGTTCGCCGTCAGCACCTGGTAGCCTGCCGACGACAGCACAGCCTGCACCGTCGAAGAAATCTCACGGTCATCGTCTATCACCAGAATCTTCTTACTGGACAAATCGCACCTCGAAAACTTCGTTCCGAACCGGGAATGCCGGATGACGCCGGCTCGCTGACTGACCTGACGGTAGCTTTATGCAGAAGGAAACTCCAGCGCAAGTCAGCCGGAACGCAGTGCGGGATCAGTCGAAGCAGCCGATCCGCGGGAGGGCGCGACTCCGGCCGA
>CAZHET010000047.1:19791-21116 GCA_964531585.1 uncultured Planctomycetaceae bacterium
CGCTGGCGCATTACGCGCCTTCCGGCACACGCGGCACGCCCGCGCCTTCGGCCGGCGAACCCTCCCGACACGGCGAATCACACCAGAATCTCATGAATGACATTCCCATGCACATCGGTCAGGCGAAAGTCGCGACCGGCGTAGCGATACGTGAGTTTCCTGTGGTCCATTCCCATTGCGTGCAGCATCGTCGCGTGCAGATCGTGAACGCTTGTCGGATTCTGCTCGGCCTTGAAACCGAATTCGTCGGTCGCGCCGTAGACCGTGCCGCCTTTGATTCCGCCTCCGGCCAGCCAGACGCTGAATCCGTAGTGATTGTGATCGCGACCAAGGATTGGAGCGCCCTCGCCGCTAAGTTCCACAGTGGGCGTGCGGCCGAATTCCCCGCCGAAGACCACCAGAGTTTCCTCCAGCATTCCGCGCAGCTTCAGGTCACTCAGTAACGCGGCGATCGGCTGGTCGATTTCGCCGGCCAGATTTCGGTGATTGGCCTCGATGTTCGCGTGGTTGTCCCACGGCTGACCGGCTCCGTGCCACAACTGAATGAAGCGAACTCCGCGTTCGGCAAGTCGGCGAGCGATCAGAGTCTGCCGGCCGTGAACTCCGTCGCCGTACATTTCGCGAATATGCTTTGGCTCGCGGGAAACGTCGAATGCGTCGCTGGCATCGGCCTGCATGCGGAACGCAAGTTCGTACGACTGAATTCTCGCATCGAGCCGCCGATCCAGTCGCTGCGCCTGATGTTGCCGATTCCATCTGGCCAGCAGATCCAGTTGTCGCTTTTGATCGGGCGTGCTGATCTGTGGGTGCTCGATGTTCTCAATCAGTCGGCTGAGCTGCGTGTGCTGCGTGTCGATATAGGTCCCCTGGTAGGCTCCTGGCAAAAACGCGGCCTGCCAGTTCTCGCTGTCCTTGATGGGCAGGCCACCGGGACACATCGCGATAAAGCCCGGCAGATTCTGGTTTTCCGCTCCCAGCCCATACAGAATCCAGGCTCCGGCACTGGGGCGAGCCTGCACCGAATCGCCGCAGTTCATCAGCATCAGCGACGGTTCGTGGTTCGGGACCTGAGCATACATCGACCGAATGACGGCGATGTCGTCGATGTGCTGAGCCGTCCGTGAAAAAATCTCGCTGACTTCGATTCCCGATTCACCATACGGGCGAAACTTAAACGGTGACGGAAACGCGGCTCCGGTTTTTCGTTCGGTGGCCAAAGTCTCGCTGAGTTTCCGGCCGGCGTACTTCGCCAGAGCAGGTTTGTGGTCGAACGTGTCAACGTGCGACGGTCCGCCGTTCAGAAAGAAGTGAATGACGCGTTTCGC
>CAZHET010000048.1:0-21114 GCA_964531585.1 uncultured Planctomycetaceae bacterium
GCACAGTCACACCCGTCGGCAGCAACCGCGAACAGACAGTCGACGTTCGCGTTGTCGCCGCCACCAGTCGAGACCTGTTCGAAATGCTCAGCGACGGGACCTTCCGGGAAGACCTTTACTACCGCCTGAACGTCGTCAGAATCGCATTGCCGCCGCTGCGGGATCGTCGAGAAGACATTCGCCCGCTTGTCCACAATTTCCTGGCCGAATGCTGCGAACAACAGAATCGGCCGCTGCTGCAGATCGACCAGACGCTGATCCAGTATCTGGAATCCTTCGACTGGCCTGGCAACGTGCGCCAGCTCCGCAACTGCATCGAAAGCATGGTCGTCATGGCCGCCCGCGACGTGCTGACCGTGGACGACATCCCGGGCCATCTGGAACCGCCGGTGACTTTCGAGCCGGACATGCAGCTTCCTCGCGACACGACCCTGGACGAACTGGAACGCGAAGCGATCCGCCAGGCCCTCGACCGCTTTCAGGGCAATCGCACCCACGCCGCCGAATCCCTGGGGATCAGTGTGAGAACGCTCCAGCGACGCATCAAAGAATGGGATCTCGACGATTCGTCTGCCCCGGATCCGCATCAGCGGTAGGTTCCGGTGGACCTCCCTGGCCTGCTGCACGGGGCGACAATTTCCGTGACAACTCTGTCGGTCACGACGTCGTCAGTCACGACATCGTCAGTCACGACGTTGTCAGTCACGACGAGGTTGCTTAAACGGAATCACAACCACCTCTCCCCAGCGGAGCCGACCGGGGAAGGTCAAGCAAGCGAAGCGATGTGAGAACGCGGGCACGAACGGCAGGGTCGCACTGTTGATGGTAGACAGTCTGCCACAGGCGAGTGCGTCGTGTGTGCCACTCGCTCTGCCAGTGCATCTCGGCCGGCAAACCGTTCAGTCGGGACGCGACCGAACCAGATACCAGTTTCCGGACTCGACCGTAGCCACTGAAATGAAGCAACTTCGTCCGGACCGAAGCACTGGGACAGCCAGTGCCACACAGCCAGAGGCCGGTGTGCCAGTGGCAAGGCCAGTGCTCTCCGGATGGCAGGCCGTGCAGTTGGGACACGACCGAACCAAGTCCCAGTTTCCGGACTCGGCCGTACCCACTGAAATGACCCAGCTTTGTCCGGACCGAACCACTGGCACAGCCAGTGCCACCCCGTCGCTCAATGTCTTCGCGCCAAATTTCGGTTCAATCCCATCTCTCGGCTCTGAAGCTTTAGTTGCCATCGCCCCTCCATCGAACGAATGTCGTTTGCATTGGCCGATGACCCAGCAACTTCGAGAATGGAGACCTGATAATCGCTTGGGTCTCTGGACTTCATTCCGATGTTCCCACCGTGTCCGGTCTGAATATAGTTCATCCATCGTCCCCAAAAACCGTCCACACCGGTTGCAGAGCCGACATATTGCTCCTTCGTCTTTGGGCAGGTCAGGAGGTACACACCTTGGGCAGATTGCAGAGTAGCGACCCATGTTGCCGGTAGCTTCGGGAGCCTGGAAAGTGGTTCGATGAAGTTCAGGAAGCCCGGAAAGCGGACCTCCGCATTCTGAAGTCGCAATTCAGTAACAATCTTGTCATTGCGATCAGCATATTGCACCCAGGCAAGTGCTCCTTGGCCCCAGTCAATGAACATTCTTCCAATCACATCTCGTAGTTTTTCATCTAATCGCAGATCGTAGACGTCGCATGACCCCGCTTTCTCAATTTCCCCTTCGATGTGAGGCGCCGGTCTGTCTTTCTTGAGCAGTCCTCGGTACTTCGCGGCATACAACCCGCCGAACATTGTTCCGTCGAATGCGTCGACGACGAACACAGCCCAGAATGGAGCTGAGAACTTCTTTCGGTTCAAGGGATTCTGCGAGGATTGGTACGCTTCAAACAGGTCTGGCTGGTCTCGCCACAGCTCGTATGGGGAACGCCCCTTTGAAGCTCGCTTGTCCTTATGGCGAATTAGTCGGACTTGCGTGAGATCGAGGTTGGCACTTCGCAGAATGGAATTGAGCATTACTGGCATAGCGGAGGCACTCGATCTGAGAAGAGGAACAACCAATCGGCTGGGTGGCACTGACGGGGAGTCTATTTGTGTGCCACTGCCCGTGCCAGTGATTGCGAGGGCGGAAGGTTGGTGTAGTCAGCCTGTTGATTTCTCAGTTTCTTGCCTGTCTGGCTGACCTGCTGCCATTCCGGAAACTGCTGCAGATCTCCGACAAGGCAGCCGCGCCAGTTGCCATTCAATTCACTTGACGTCTGCGAACTGCGTTTCAGTTCAGCCACTTCGCGTTCCAGGATCACAAGTCGTTGTTCGAGGTCGTTTTCGTTTGCCATCTGCGCGACTCGGCTCGAGAGACCTGCTGTCGACGGTGCTCACGGCATTGTACGCCACGCCCGTCCGGTGTCTGCGCCGATCCGTATAACGGGGACATTGCACGTTCAGTTCGAACTCACGTCCGCGATCTTTGCCGTCGGAGCGTTCTTTGACACGGGCTTGATGCCGTTGGTCATCGCAGATTTGCCGGAATACGACTCGCTGGTGCCGGCCGGCACCCGAGTGGAAACACAGAGCCACAGAGATCACAGAGGCTGGTCGGTACTGCCGCTCTGTGTCCTCTGTGGCTCTGTGTTTCATTCGTTGGAGCACAGGAAGCTGCAGTGTCAGGACGTGTCAGCGATGGGCCGTGCCGATTTCGGTGGGCTGCCGGTCGCTACGGGGAATTTGAAACACAGAGGCACAGAGATCACAGAGGCTGGTCAGTACTGCCGCTCTGTGTTCTCCGTGCCTCTGTGAGATGCTGCCAGTTTCAGCGACGACGTGCTCTCTTACTTCGGCGGCTGACTCGATAACTGCACCAGAGCCTCCGTCACACGAATTTTCTGTTCCGGCGACATGATCAGGTAGAGGTGCCTGCCGTTGTCGCTGGCTGAGAACGTCGTCAGGCCGTCGTCGGCAACGGTGACTGTACCGGCTGGCGAAACGTTGAAGTAGCCGCGATCCGGATAGACGCCGTACAGCACGCTGGTCAGGTCCCACGTTGGTCGATTATGCGGCGGCGGCATGTACAGAATGTAGGCTTCCTTCAGAGGATGATGTTCCACGTATTCGTAGTCGTTTTCGATACTGACGGCCGGGTAGGCTGAGGCCAGTCCGACTTCAAACCCGCTGTACACGATCGGTGTCGGCCAGTCGGCAGCCAGGACCTGCGCGGCGGGAATATCCTTGACGATGTTGTATTCCTTGTGGTCGTACAGTTGGCCGGAATCATCGCGGATCTGTTCGAAGGCTCCGGCCATCACGGACAGCAGCTTCACTTTCTTCTTCGCCAGTTCATTGCCTGTCAGCGTGGAGATGTCGTCCGGACCGGATTTCAGCAGATTGGCCAGGTTCGTCGAAAAACCCACTTGAGCGATCAGCACAGAACCGTCCGGCTGAGACGCCAGAGCTTTTCTCAACACGCTGACCGCAGTCGGGGCATCCGTACCGCTGAGCAGATCGTGCGGGTAGCGAAAGTTACCGCCATCCTTCTCATCAGCCAGCACGGTGAACGTGCTTTGTTCAGTCGTGACGCCGCTGTCGCAGACTCCGATCGGAACGTCGCCGCGGCCGTAAAACGTGTTCACCGCGTCGACGAACGCCGCGCACTGCGGGTGGTCCTTCGTGATGGTCACGGCCACCAGTTCAAGTTCACCGCGAGTCTGCAGCGAGTGGATCATTCCCAGAGCCAGCGCGTCATCGACGTCGTTGCCGATGTCCGTGTCGAAGATGAACGGGATCGGCTGCTGTTCGACCGCGATCGCTGCACACGTGCAACACGACAGGGCGATCACAGATATCAGGTGCTTCACGTCAGGAACTCCTGCGGTTGTGGAACGGAAGAAACCGGCCTGCACAGCGTATCGCCGGATGATGTGTAATTCGAGCGGAGCCGGTGCCGCGTGCGTCCGCGCAAATTGCTGATAGAATGCCGACGTCCCCAGCCGTGTTCCCTCCCCGTTCCCTCCCCAGTCGCCGTCCGGCTGCGACTGCCCCCGAATCGCGATCGCCACCAATCGTGATTACCGCGGAATGCCATTCCCTATGACGCTCCGTCAGTTCAACATCGCTGTACTCCCCGGCGACGGCATCGGCACCGAGGTCACCGCACAGGCCGTCCGCATATTGAATGAGATCAAGTCGCGGCTTGACGGCGTCTGGCTGAACCTGACCGAATATTCGGTTGGCGTCGCTGAGTACCTTTCCAGCGGCAACGCGCTGCCCGATTCTGCCTTCGACGCCTGCCGGACGAGCGACGCGATCCTGCTGGGAGCGATGGGTCTGCCCAGCGTGCGCTATCCCGACGGGCGCGAGATCGTTCCGCAGATTGACATTCGCGAACGTCTGGATTTGTACGGCGGAGTGCGTCCGGTTCGGCTGTATCACGACAACGATACGCCGTTGAAGAACTATTCGGCGGGCGACATCGACTTCGTGCTGGTCCGCGAAAGTACGGAAGGCCTGTTTTCCCGCCGCAACGCTCTTCCGGCAGCCGACGCCGACGAAGTTTGTGACACGATGACGATCACTCGCCGCAAGGCCGAGCGAGTGTGCCGGCTGGCCTTCAATATCGCTCGCACGCGCAGGCGTCACGTCACTCTTGTCGACAAGGCCAACGTGTTGTCGTCGATGGTTTTCTTCCGACGGATCTTCGACGAAGTGGCGGCTGAGTTCCCCGACTGCAACACCGATCGCGTGTATGTCGACGCCGCGGCGCTGCTGCTGATCCGTGATCCCCGACGCTTCGATGTGCTGGTGACAGAGAACATGTTCGGCGACATTCTCAGCGATCTTGCCGCAGGACTTGTCGGCGGGCTGGGAATGGCACCGTCCGCAGATATCGGAGATCACACGGCCGTCTTCCAGCCGGTGCATGGCTCCGCGCCCGACATCGCAGGCAAAGGACTTGCCAACCCTGTTGCGATGCTTCTTTCGACGGCAATGATGCTGGAATGGCTTCCGCACGACGAAACGAAACGAGCCGGAAAGGCCGTTCGGGACGCGGTGGTTCAAGTGCTCAACGATCCCGCGCTGCGAACCGCCGACATGGGCGGAACACTGACGACAACACAGATGACGGATGCCGTTTACGAAGCCTTGAAGCGGACAATCGGCGGCTGACGCATCCATCACTGGGTTACGAAGTCTGCCGCAGACCTGGACGCTGCCATTTTCAAGGTGGCAGCGTGAGCCGCTTACCGCGAGCCAGCGACGAGGCGATTCGGCCATTCCACCCAGATGCATCTCGCCGGTGGCTCGGATCAAACAAATGGCCTCGCGGCGTGCTTCGTGGTTTGCCCTCCTGGCATTCTGGCGACCGGCAGACGAGAGTTTCATATCGCGAGCGATGACAGCGTCCGCCATGTGACCGATGCTGCCGACATCGGCAGGCAGGTCCACCACTGGCTGGATTCAGTCGAATGGCTCAAGTCCATCAAATCGGCACTTCGTCTCGTGTCGCACATCAACATTTTGAATTCGTTCTGAGGGGATTGCGAAAATGTTCCGCGCTGCATTTTCTGTTGTCGCACTGGTTGCGGGGTTGACGAACTGTTCCACATTCGCCGACGGCCTGGCGGAGGTCAATCCGCCCGTGGAACCTGCCGCGGGGGCACCGATCGCCCTTGTCGGCGGACGGCTGATTGATGGTCGCGGAGGTCAGCCGATCGAAGACGCGGTTGTCATCGTCGACGGGGCGAAGATCGTCGCCGCGGGCGAACGAGCCACGACGCAGCTTCCTGAAAACGCCGAAGTGAAAGACGTTTCCGGACAGACGATCCTTCCCGGGCTGATCGACTCGCACCTGCACACCGTGAATGATCTGGAGACACCGGCCCTGTTTCTGGCCCACGGAATCACCAGCTTTCGCGATCCCGGCCACCCGTTTCGCTTCTACCAGGCCGTCATGCAGACCGATCAGACGATGCCGCGCGCGTTTCTGACCGGCGCTCATCTGGACGCGTACCCGCCCATCTGGCCGCAGGAAGCGATTATCGTCACTGACGAAGATCATGCCCGTCAGGTTGTTCGACAGCATGTTGAGCACCGTGCTTCAGCGATCAAGATCTACTTCCGCCTGCCGTTGGAGCACTTCACGGCCGTATGCGAAACTGCCGCCGAACATGGCATTCCGGTGGTTGCTCACCTGGAACTCGTTGATGCCGATGCGGCGATCAAAGTCGGAGTCAAAGGCATTGAACATGTCACGTCCTTCGGCTCAGTGATAGCCGATGGAGCAGTGGCGCAGAACTTCAAAGACTCCGTACGAACCGTGCCGGAAACTCGTCGCGAACTTCGCTACCGCATGTGGGCGAATCTGGATCTTGATTCTCAGAAAACGCGCGAACTCATTGACCTGATCGTTTCTGAGAGCGTCGTCGTATCACCAACACTGGCTGTCTTTGAACGGCGAGCGGGCGACAAGGGCTCCAGCGCCGTCGAAGCCGAAGCGTTCGAACAGATGCTGAAGTTTGTCGGGATGTGCCACAAGGCTGGAGCGACGGTTGTCGCCGGTTCGCACACCAGCGTGCCACACGCCGAACGCGGCTGGGCGTACCAGCGCGAGCTGGAACTTCTGGTCGAGGCCGGCCTGACACCGCTGGAAGCACTTACGGCCGCAACGCTGCACAACGCTCAGTACTTCGGAACCGAAGATCGTTTGGGCACGATCGAACGCGGCAAACTGGCCGACATCGTTCTCGTGAAGGGTGACCCGTCAAAGAACATCAATGCGATGTACGATGTCCAGGACGTCATGCTGAACGGCCGGTGGGTTGAAACGCCTGCAGCCGAATAAACACGGGGCGCTGTTCCGGTCAGCGGCTGTGAGTCGCCAGGAACTTCTCAAGAGCCAGCCGATTCGATTCGAATGCCATGTTGTTCAGTTCGTTCAGGCCCGGCTGACAGAAGTGCCACGCTTCGATCTCGCCGTCTGCTGCGGCGATGCTGTCGAACGAATCCACCCGGGCGATGAAGAAAATGTCTGTTACCGGCAGCACGACTCCGCCGAACGCATAGAAGTTCGGATAAGTGGCGAGGAAGACCAGTCGCGTCACCTGCAGGTTGACTTCCTCAAAGACTTCGCGCCGCAGTGCGTCTTCGGCAGACTCGCCGGCGTCGACGAACCCGCCGGGCAGGCCGAACTTTCCCTTCCCGGGGTCTTTCGCTCGGATCAACAGCATGATGTTGCCATCGGAGTCCGTCGTGATGGCTCCCACGGCAGTCACCGGCGAAAAGTAATGAGTGTGCCCGCACGACAGGCAGCGAAACGGGTTGTTTCCCGGTCGCGGCGCAGCCATGCCGCAGCGAGGACAGAACTTCCAGGATTCGGCGACGGGTTGAAGGTTGCTCATGCGGCCGGATTGCAGACGACAGTGGCGGCGCTGGTGGCCTACGAAAGAATTCGAGAACGCAGTTCTTCCAGCAGACTGACCGCTTTGCCGATGTCGGCCTTCTGCTGATCGCGGTCTTCGGGAATTTCCCGTTCGATCGTCAGCGGGCCGTCGTAGCCAAGATCGTTCAGTGTCCGCAGGTAATCTTCCATCCCGACATCGCCGTCGCCCAGAGCCACCTCGCGACCCCATTCCTTGCCAAGCTTGTCGGCAGCTGCGCGACTGGCGTCCTTGCAGTGCACGCTGCGAACATAGCGACCGACCTTCTTCAGCGCGTCGATGGGTTCACCCGTGCCATACAGAATCATGTTGGCCGGATCGAAGTTGATAAACAGGTTGTCGCGCTGCACATCGCTGATGAAGTGCAGCAGATGCTCGGCCGTTTCCTGTCCGGTTTCCAGATGCAGCGTCTGGCCGTTCGCTTTGACGTGATCCAGCAGGTCGCGAGTCGTGTCCAGCAGTTCCTGATATCCCGGCGATGACGTGTCTTCCGGGACAAAGCCGATGTGCAACCCGACCGCGCTGCAGCCAAGCAGTCTGGCGAAGTCGCTGATCTCCTTCATTTCCTGCACGCGAGCAGCCCGGGTGGCTTCCGGAACAAGCCCGACGGTGCGCGCCGTCGTGGGAATGTCGGCATAGCTTTCCCCTTCAAAACCTCCGAATACGCAGGTGATGGTCACTCCCGCGTCCGCGCACTTCTTCAGAAACGCGTCCGCGCTGGACTGCGTGCGAGTCTGCTTGTGAGGTGCATGAAGCTGAATCGTTGGAATGCCCAGTTCTTTAACAACGTCAAAGTGAACGCCCAGCCCGGCATCAATGGACGCGAAGACTCCGATTGGCCACTTGCTCATCTGTCGATACCTCTCGCGGTTGAAATTTGACGGTTCGCCGGCCGGCATGTTGGCGGACGCTGTTTGCGAAATCAAACCAACCGTGTCGACTCGCTCCAATCGCTTGCTGCTGGTTGTGCGGGATCATCACTGAAGTGCCGAACTCGCCCGAAAGCTCCAGCGCGATCCTGCTGGAATTGAGCGACGCGCAGGAGATCGCCGTGTGTGCGGCGATCGCCGTGCATCATTGGTCAGCGGACGAGAAGTTCTGGTTCATCCACCTGATGAAGTGCGGGATGTTGGGCAGATCGGTGTGGCCGCCGTCGTGTTGACGCCATGCCAGTTCGCCGTCCAGCAGATCGGTGTTGACCGGCGGCATCTTCTCGCTCAAAGCCCGTTGAAACAACCCTGTCGCGCGCCCGACAACGACTTCGCGACCTCCCTCGTCCATCGGATTTCGAACAATCATGACCCGTCACCTTCACCGCTTTCCCGACGACGACGAAATTGCGAATGCTTTCGACGTCGAATCCATCGAGCCCAGCGAGGAGCACATCCAGCAGCTTCGCGATCAGATCGCGCTGCACACCACGCCGATGATCTCGCCCGCCAGCGCAACTTCGACCGGAGGAAAGTGCGCGCTTCCGCGTTCCGATGTCACTGGCGGCTGTGGCGGCAGTGACAGATGAGTGCGGACGGGCCGGCTTGTTGGCTCAAAACGGGCCGCTACTTGTGGAAGTGACGATCGGCGAAATTCATGTACTGCGTCCAGTCGTAGGCAGTGATGTCATGCGCTCCGCTGCGAAGATGGTAGCCGATCGAGTCTCCGATCGGCGTGTCGGGAGCCGGCCAGTCAGCCGTCGCCACGCCCCGTTTCCCAAATAGCTGATACATCGACTCCGCATGGACCGCCGTCAGGAACTCGCCTTTGGGATCAGCCAGTAAGTCTTCGGTGGCACTGGCAACGTATGCCGGTCGAGGTGCAATGATACCCAGCAGCATGTGCTGGTCGAACGGCAGTTCATCCTCACGATCGATGAAATCCCGGAAGCGGTCGCAATACCGCCAGGACGCATGATCGATACTGAAGGCGATGTTCTCACCAAAGTTTCGCCGTGCCAGCGATGCTCCACCCTCCCCGCTGTTGTTGGAAATGACGATGGCAAATCGCTCATCCTGCGCACCAGCCCAAATCGCCGCTTTTCCCAGACGAGAATGTCCCAGCACGGCGACATGGCGGGCATCAATGTCGGCTCGTGTTTCCAGATAGTCCATCGCCCGGCTTAACCCCCAGCCCCACGCTCCCAAAGCTCCCCATTCTTCGGGACGATGTTCCGTTCGACCGTGCAGCCTGAGCACATAACCTCGAATACCGTCCCGCCAGCCGTCGATGTGGTCCGGTTCCAGATCACCATAGTATAAGGTGGCGACGGCATAGCCGCGTTTGATCGCCATTTCAATCGGCCAGCGATCGGAATTCAGGCCCCTGAGTGCTTCGGTTGCCCGGTTGTTCACGACCGCCGAGGCCAGCTTTGCATTCGGGCGCAACCACTTCTGAGGCAGTGGAATTGCGGGATCGGCTTCGATACTGGCGTTCCCGTAGAAATTCAGGCCGAGAAAGACGGGAACCGGCTTTGCCACGTTGTTGGGAACGTACAACATCAGATCAATATCCGGCGCCTTGTCATCCTCGAAGAAGCGAAGATTGACAATCGTCCGCGTGGCCAGTCCTCCCACAGCCTCCGGCTCAACGGAACTCACGGTCGCTCGCAGTGTGACCGGCAACTCAGGAGCATGCCCGTACATCAAGTCCCGGAAGTCGCGCAGAATTTCCGGTCTCCGCGTCGTCAACCACGATGTCGCATCCGACACTCGCCGTCCGTCTTCGCCCAGCAGCGGGTCGGGAACCGTGTAGTCACGAACTTTCGATTCGTCATAGTTTCGCCCATGAGACGTCTCCTGAGCGACAGTTGCAACACCATGGCTCGTCAACAATCCAACCACGATGACCATCGCCAGCGTTCGCGAACGAACGTCGGAATCCTGAACGCGTCTTACCGCATGAGGCGCGCGATAGGAATGACGGAGTGTTTTGCTGCAAAGAGTCCCCCGATCCCCAGTGAGTTTCGGGCTATCGACGTGCGAATGCCCTGGCGAAGCGACGAAGCGCGTGAACATTATTGGCACCTGCCTTTTTGCGTTCTATTGAGGTTCGAATTCGCCATTCAGCGACACAGTGCGCGCGACCCGAAAGGAAATATGACCATCGGTGCGATGAACCGGCGATGCGCCGCGATAACCGGAACTTCCAATTTCGGGTGACACATCAAATGCTCCACCGCGAGACGCAACGTAGTCGTTCAGAGACACGATCTGCGGGCCGGGTGTTCCTGACATGACCGG
Organism: uncultured Planctomycetaceae bacterium; assembly: GCA_964531585.1. Classification (GTDB taxonomy): domain Bacteria; phylum Planctomycetota; class Planctomycetia; order Planctomycetales; family Planctomycetaceae; genus JAWKUA01. Next base: position 10,665 of record CAZHET010000048.1, read on the forward strand.
CACGCCGGAATCATACGGCTCATTCTGCCAGCGATCGTGGCACCATTCCCACACGTTGCCGTGCATGTCGTGGAGACCGAACGGGTTGGGCTTCAACGAAGCGACTGGGTGCGGACGGCCATCGGAATTCAGGTTCGTCCATTCGTATTTCACAGAATCAGCCGCGCTGTCGCCGAACCACCACCGGGAACCGGTGCCAGCACGAGCGGCAAACTCCCATTCCGCTTCGGTTGGCAGGCGATAGCCGTCTGCCTCCGGGTTCACGTGCACGAAAGTTGCTGACGAATCCTCAACGATCTCATAAAACGGTTCCAGACCGTCGAGTTGGCTGAGACGAATCAGGAAGGCAACGGCCGCAATCCACGACACGTTCTCCACGGGAAAGTCGGATGTATTCAGGCCGACGACCTCGTCCTTCCTTGTACCCGACTCTGCGAAACCCGCAGGATTGCTGCTCATGACTCTTTGAAACTGTGCCTGAGTGACCTCCGTGGCACCAATGTAGAACGGTTGTATGATCGCTGCCGTGTGCTGGTTGCGTTCCAGCAGCAAGGCCGACGCATACCAATCCGGAAGATTCTCTTCCTCCATGGCGATCATTAGAGAATCAACCTCTTCCGCCGTCTTACCTCGCACAAACTCGCCGGGCGGAATCAGCGACATTGAGATGCCGACGGAATTGGTGGTTGTGACCGGTATCTTCAGGAACTGAGCCCATGCCTCCTGGTACTGCACCGCCTGTGATCGCTCGAACGGTACTTTCGCAGTCGCGGGGAACTGGCCGCCGCTGGCCATCCTTTCAGGGGCATCAGGGTCTATCGTTGCGCTTTGCGCGGGACTGACGTTCGCGGCAGTTGACAGACCGGCACTGGCCGCGTCTGTTGCTTCCGGTAATGAATCTGAAACGGTTTCGTCCGTCGCCAACCCCCACCAGATTCCGGATGCCGCAGCGATGGCAATTGTTACCAGCAGCGCCCCGATGTATCCTGGCCACCGTACCAGGACGGGTTCCTGAAAGATGGAGGGATCTTTTGTCGCTGGCGGGAATTCCTGTTCGGCAGGAGATCGCTTGAGCCACGACCGCAATTCCACGCCGAATTCCGCTGCAGTCCGGTATCGGTCCTCCGGATGTTTCGACATCGCTCGATTGCAGATGGCAGCCAGTTCCGGCGGGACTTCGGGGCGTTGTTCCCGGATCGGCGCCGGATCCTGTTCGGCGACTCCTGCCATGACATTGTGCGGAGTTCCGGAAAATGGCCTCTTACCGGTCAGCAATTCGTATAAGACTACGCCTAGACTATACTGATCACTTGCGGGTCCGACATCAGGATGATTGCCTTTCGCCTGTTCCGGAGACATATAGGCCGGTGTCCCGATGATGGAACCATCGACCGTTAGTGTCGACGCATCATCGGTCCGCCTTGCGAGCCCGAAATCCGTCAACTGAGGCTCGCCGCGATCGTCGAAAAGAATATTGTGAGGCTTGATGTCCCGATGAATTATTCCGCATTCGTGGGCGTAATGAACAGCTGCGGCAATCTTTGAAACCCACTCGGCGGCTTCTCTCGGCTCTGCCGGTCCTTCGTCAATTCGGTCTCGAAGCGTGGGCCCGGAAACGAACTCTGCGGCAAGAAACAGCCTGTTTCCTTCTCGCCCAAAGTCGTACGTCGGAACGATGTTTGGGTGACGAAGTCGTGCCGATGCTCGGGCTTCGGTCAGAAAGCGAGACATTCGCTTTTCATCACCGACCGGAAATGACGGGAGCTTGAGTGCAACAAATCGCTCCAGTTGCGGATCCCAGGCCCGGTACACCCGACCGAACCCTCCTTCACCTACCAGTTCGCGGACTTCAAACCGGCTGATCCTTTCGAGAACTGGTTCGTGTTCCGATGGTCGCAATGACCGTGAATTGGGGGAGGAACCGACGTCGCGAGCCTTCTGGTCCGGGGGGCGCCGGTTTGATGAGGCGGTCGGTTCAACGGACAGAACAGGGTCGGCACTTCCTGACTGACGGTTGGCCCTCCGGATGGATTTCACCTCAAACGTTTCGCGACACGCCGGACACTGGACGACGACTCCCGCATGGCGTTCAGCGACTCGCACGATCGCTCCACAATGTATGCAGGAGCTCTGGTAGTCGCTCATTTCGCCGACTCCAGATTCGCGTCAGGGTCTTCGGAGTGGTACATCTTTCGGTCAGTATAACGCAGGAGCGCGGCCCGCATCTCTTCAGCGCTCGCATATCTGTCCTCGGTCTGACGAGCCATCGCTTGTTCAATCACATTGGCCAGGCCCGGATCGACTATTGGGCAGCGTTGTGTCACCGGCACGGGCGGCTCATTGAGAATTTTTACGATTCCTTCAGACGAATTGACGAAGTTGTATGGCTGGTGTCCGGTCACGAGTTGATAAAGCGTCGCTCCGGCAGCATAGATATCACAGGCCGGCGTGGCACGGCGGCAGTCCAGAATCTGCTCGGGTGGCATAAAGGCGATCGTGCCCTTGATCTCGTTACTGGTGCTCATCGCACTCAGTCCGGCATTGATAAAGTTCTTTGCGAGGCCGAAATCTGCGAGCTTGACACGCAGTCGGTCGCTGGTGCGATACGCAAGCATATTCGATGGCTTGACGTCCCGATGTACGATACCGTTGCTGTGAGCATAGTGAAGTGCATCAAGAATTCTGCAGACAAGCCCTGACGCGATTTTCATCCGAGCAGCAAATGACGAGGTTCGAAGGATATCGATCAGATCGACAGTACTGACAAATTCCGTGACCAGAAAAGGGATGCGTTCCACGACTCCAAAGTCGAGCAGCCGGACGATGTGGTGATGCTGCAGTTTCGCAAGCACAGCGGCTTCCCGGATGAATTGCCGCAGTCGTTCGGCCTCTGCCGATGCCGGCCGGACCAGCTTGACAGCAACCGGGAGTCCGTCAGCCTGCCGAAGTCCATGAAAGACACGTCCCATCCCTCCCTCGCCAACCATGTGCGTGATGTCGATTCCCGGAACCGCAGGAGTTCGGCAAATGATTGTCGTCGAATCGGAGGGTGAGAACTCCGGAATTGCGGAATCCGTTGACGAGCTGCGCGAGGTCACCTGAATCAGTGACTTACCAATCTGCACGTGGTCCCCGTCCAGCAGAGACGTAACTTTCGAAATGCATCGACCGTTCACTTTCGTCCCGTTTCGGCTTCGCAGGTCCGCAACCACGCAGTCCGGCGGGTTGATCTCGAACCGGCTGTGAAACCGGGAGCACTCTCTGTCACCAGGAAGACTCAGTTGCGCGCGGGGACTGCGACCAACAATCCATGTCTGATGCGACTGGAACAAAGTCGAAACACCGGTGGCCGGTCCGGCGATGACATCCAATCGAACTTCGGCCCTGTTCGAATTGCTCCCGACTTCGTTCTTCATGGTTCCAACCGAGTCCAGGCGGGAATCGAAAGGTCAAAAGGGAAAGGTCGAAAGGCAAGGGGGCACAAGGCAAGATTTGACTGACTGGGTCGCTTCGGCCTGCCTCGCGGGTCGAAGACGAAGATTCGATCCCCAGTTCAGCTGCCGATTTCGCACGCCGCCGATTATCGCCAAACGGTGTGCCGCGAACAAGGCTGTGGTGAACTGATATAAGGTCCGCCTGGCTTTCCGCACGGTTGACATGGCGAGTCCAATGACCGGGGGTCAGAATTGGTCCGTCGCACAAGAGGCCGTCGGGGCCGCTGCGAGCTGTCGGCTTCAGGCTCGGCCACGCCCGGTTTCGACTTCGCTCGACCATCCCGGCCCGCAGTGGAGTGCGTTCAATCTAACGCAGCGCAGCGAGATAGTGATCGTCGAAGTGGACAGGAAAGGCCTTAAAACGCACCTGCAAGACATGCCCGCTGCGATGAGATATTGTCAATTGTTGTGTTCTGAGAATCTGAGATCAGGCGGCGTATTCCTGGATAACTCCGTCGATGATGGTGTGTTGTTGAATGACGTGAGTGATGAGTTCGTGGCCTCGGAGTCGTCTCCATTTCCTTGAGGCGGATTCTGCCAGCTTAAACAAGCAAGGAATGCCGCCGACCGATGAGCGAGGAGGAAGGCGTGACGCGGTAGCCAGAACGCCGTGCGTCGGGAGCCGCTGCCTTTGGTGCGTCGATGCCGCAGCCGGATGGTGGCGAACGTGGATTCAATCGGGTTCGTCGTCGTTGAGATATTGTCGCCTGACACTGACTTTATCCGCCGGTTGTCGCAAGTTGCAGTAGCTGAGGTTCGGCCCACGGCATAGAGATACGGCGTGTCGCCGGTGCCGCTGCCCTGCATTTGCTCAGCGACCACTTAATTTTTTCCGGTGGGGCCACGAAAAAAGCCCGACTGCGAATCGCAGTCGGGCTCGGCAAAGTTTCTGATACATGGAGAGCCGGTGTCGGCCGGGTCAGAACGAGTAATAGAAGCCCGTCCGACCGTTCCCGATGGAGATACCGGGACGTGAATTGTACCAACGGTTGTATCCGCTGTACGGATACGTCCGATAGTAGTTTTGGTAGTTGTTCCGGCGGCCGTAGTTGCCGCCGTAGTAGTCGTGGTTTCCCCAGCCGCGATTGCCGTAGTTCCGATTTCCAAAGTTGTTGTATCGGTTCAGACGGTTGCCGTACGAGTTGTTGTAACGGTACGGCGTGCCGTAGCTGAGTCCTCGCGAACCGCCCCGAAACTGCACGCCCTGCGCCATGACGTCGGGCGCTGAAACAAGGCTGAACATGCCGGCCGCGGCCAGCGTCAGTAAGAATTTCATGTCTTTGTCCTTTCAGTTCGTCGCACCAGACTATTGGCGCGAATCGTTGTTCTGATTGTTCTGAAGGTTGTCCTGATTGCGGCCTTGATTGCCGTCCTGGCTGTTGCCACGCTGTTCGTTGCCGGAAGACTGTGCCATCGCGCGATCGAGCTGCTGCAGCTGCTGTTCGGTCAGTTGAGCTTCCACCTGAACGATTGCGCTGGCTTCCAGTTCCACCAGTTGCTCGTGGCCTTCGTGGATCTGCTTCCAGACCTGCATCAATTGATTCTGATGAGCCTGGCACATCTGGCAGGTTTCGTTGTTCTCGTCCTGGCTAACCGGCTGAGTCAGGAAATACTCACGCACCCGGCCATTGGGCTGAGCAACAGCCACCCGCAGCGCCACAACATTCATGTCTCCAGTCAGCCCGTTCCAGCGGGATGCCTGGCTGCTTTCCGACCGGTCTGTTTGGTCGCCTGATCGGGAATCGCGCGAATTGCCAGCCTGGTCGTTCGCGTTTTTCTGACTGCGAGCTTCTTCGGAGCGGTCACCCGAGTCGGCTGACGGCTTCAGCGCGGTTCGCGTACTTGCAGCGTCGCGGGATGCAACATTTTCGTCGTCGTCCGAAGTCTGATCCGGACGCGATGTATCGACCGGCTGGTTCCGGTTGCTGTTCGACTGCTGATCACTGCTCGATTGCTGATCACTTTGAGCCGTATGAGCGGCGTGGTCATGTCCTTCGAGCCGTGCCGCGGCGATCACTGCGGCTTCCATGCTGATAGCCTGGCGGTGCAGTTCCTGCACCTGATTCCAGATCTTGCGAGCCTTAGTATCGCCATCGTTGTAGATCGCCAGAATCTTCTGCTGCTGCTGCTCGTTCAGATCAAGCTGCTGCAGTGATTCCGGCAGTTCGGATCGCTGCTGACCGGTCTCCTGATCAGAGTTTCGCTGCTGACCGATCTGCGTACTTCGATTTCGTTGAGTGTCGTCCTGCTGGGTCTGCTGACTCTGCCGGGGCTGCTGACTTTCCTGGGCTGTTGCGGTCGTTGCGGCTGCCACCAACAAAGACAGCGAAACGAGTCCTGTCATCACTGAGCGTATCATACTGAATCCTCCTTCTCTCTAACTCTCTAAGTTCTTCGCAAGGCGTAAGATTTGTCCGGACACTCACTGCCGCAGGCACCATGCACAGCGACAAAGGCCGGGTTCGAACCATGCCGCACCACTGCGGCATCACGGATGACAATGCAGTGCAAGGATGATGCCAATGGCAGAAATGAGGTGACAGCGCCTGCTTCCGCGCGGGATCGCGCCGTGAGACACAAGCCTGTGGTGGATACGCTGCCGCATTGCGCGATCAGCATCCGACTGCCTAACGGAGTTTGCACGCCACGCCAGCGCTGCATTGCTCCGCGCTTCGCAGATGCAGCACGGGCAGCACGAATGGTCGTGACGGCGGAAGCTGCGCTGGCGGCCTGTTGCGCTTCTGTTGCGGCGTCAATGGCGAACGGCGCGGCTTCAATGGCAAATGGTGTTTCGCCCGGTCGTCACCTGCTGTGTCCTTGCTGCAGGTGTTCCTGGAAACTGCGGACGAGTCGGGATTGATACCGGTAGGGATTTGAGATCATCACGATGGTACGTGTTGGCTTCTGTCCGGTAAGCGAACGATAGACGCGGGAACCGCATGTATCCCGGTTTCGGGCCATGAACGGCACAAGACTAATTCCGTGTCCGAGTGAAACGAGTTCCTGAATCATGGTCAGCTGACTTGTCCGCTCGACGGAAACCGGGTGGATCGACTTCTGTCGGCAGAATGTGATCACGTTGTCGGCGAGGCAATGCGCCTCACCCAGCAACACGAATGGGAAATCCTTGACATCCTGAACACGAATGGACTTCTTCGTTGCCAGGGGATGATCCCTGCTCGTGACAAGCAGCAATTCTTCTTCGAACAGAGGCTGCACCTCGAGATACTTTGCGCCGATCGGTAATGCCGCAATTGCTACGTCAATCTCGCCGTCAGAGACTTTTTTCAGCAGGATGTCGGTTGTGTCTTCATGAACGATGACCTGCGCCATTGGGAACTGGCGCTGAAACGCTTTCAGGCACTCAGGCAGAAAGTACGGGGCGACTGTGGGAATCGCGGCGACACGGATGCGTCCCGATTCCCCGTCGTCGCTGATCTCCGCCGTCATGTCGTCCACCATCAACAGCACACGTCGGGCGCGGTCGACGAGCAGGCTTCCGGCATCGGTCAGCGCAACCTTTCGCGTTTGGCGTTCGAAGAGCGGCTGGCCAAGTTCATCCTCCAGGCGCGCGACGGAGCGACTCAGTGCGGGTTGAGACAGGCCGACCTGCTCCGCAGCACGGGTGAAATTCTGCAGTTCGGCAACCTTCATGAAGTGCCGCAATTGTTCAAGTTCCACGGCCAGCTCTCCTCGTGTCGGTCGACGAATGAAGCATAATGCGTGTGGTGCATGGGTTCAATTCAGGAAATGCATTGGAAGCATCACGTGCGATGCGAAGATAATGACGGTAACTCAGCACTGGCCAGGTAGAAGCCAGTTCTGCAATCGCTGCATTTTGACCATTCACGAAGAAGAGATCATGACCAGAACAACTCGTACCAGCAGGTTCACCGCGAGCATGGGGCTGCTGTGCTTTGCCACGACGGCACTGGCTCAGCCACACCACGCCGGAGTTGAACCGGGCAAACATCCCACGACAGGAGCCAGCATGGAAACAGTCAGCAAGTGTCCGGTGACAGGGGCCATTCATGCCCTCACCAGCTTCACCAGCGCTGCCGTGGACCCGGCAGAGCACGGCAATACCACAGCAGGAGCGATGTCAAATCGTGACTGGTGGCCGAACCAGTTGAATCTGCGGATTCTGCATCAGAATTCTCCCGCAGGTAATCCCATGGGAGAAGACTTCAAGTATGCCGAGGAGTTTAAGACGCTGGACCTTGCCGCGGTGAAGAAGGACATCAGGGATTTGATGACGAATTCGCAGGACTGGTGGCCCGCCGACTACGGCCACTATGGGCCGTTCTTCATTCGGATGGCCTGGCACAGTGCCGGCACTTATCGGGTCGCGGATGGACGAGGGGGCGCGCGCTATGGGCTGCAGCGATTCGCGCCGCTCAACAGTTGGCCCGACAATGCGAATCTCGACAAAGCCCGGCGGTTGCTCTGGCCAATCAAACAGAAATACGGCCGCAAGCTCTCCTGGGCAGACCTCATTATCCTGACCGGCAATTGCGCGCTGGAGTCGATGGGCTTCGAGACTTTTGGATTCGCCGGAGGTCGCGAGGACGTCTGGGAACCGCAGGAAGACATCTACTGGGGATCGGAAAGTGAGTGGCTGGGCGATAAGCGCTACACGGGAGATCGGGAACTTGAAAACCCGCTGGCCGCCGTGCAGATGGGTTTGATCTACGTCAATCCCGAAGGTCCCAACGGACAACCCATCGCACTCGCTGCAGCGCGCGACATTCGTGACACATTCGCTCGCATGGCGATGAGTGATGAGGAAACCGTCGCGCTGATCGCCGGCGGGCACACCTTCGGGAAGGCACACGGTGCGGGCAGCGCGAAGCATGTCGGTCCGGAACCCGAAGCGGCCGGTCTCGAAGAACAGGGTCTTGGCTGGAAGAATGCCTTCGGCAAGGGCAACGCCGGCGACACGATCACAAGCGGGCTGGAGGGCGCATGGTCGTCGACGCCAACGCAGTGGTCGAACGGATACTTCGACAACCTGTTCGGCTATGACTGGGATCTTGTGAAGAGTCCCGCGGGAGCATGGCAGTGGGTGCCGACAGACCCCGCCGCGGCCAACACGGTGCCTGACGCTCATGACCCGGCAAAGTCACACCCGCCGATGATGTTCACGACCGACATGGCGCTGCGGATGGACCCGGTCTACGGGAAGATCTCCAGGCGATTTCACGAACATCCGGAAGAGTTCGCCGCGGCATTCTCCAGGGCCTGGTACAAGCTGACGCACCGCGACATGGGTCCTGTTTCGCGGCTGCTGGGCCCGGAAGTTCCCGTACCACAGTTGTGGCAGGACCCCGTCCCTCCCGTGGACCATGCGTTGATCGGCGATCAGGACATCGCCAGACTCAAACGCACAATCCTCGCGTCTGGATTGTCGGTCTCAGAACTCGTCTCGACGGCCTGGGCTTCCGCGGCGACGTTCCGAGGTACGGACTTCCGGGGAGGTGCGAACGGGGCTCGAATTCGACTGTCTCCACAGAAGGACTGGTCGGTCAATGACCCCGCGGAACTGGCGCAGGTGCTTCGAAAGCTGGAGCAGATTCAGCAGGGCTTCAATCGTTCCCAGACAGGCGGCAAGCGAGTCTCTGTTGCGGATGTGATTGTTCTTGGGGGATGCGCTGCCATCGAGCAGGCGGCGGGCAAAGCCGGGTACAACGTGACCGTTCCCTTCGCCCCCGGACGAACCGATGCGACCCAGGAGATGACTGACGTTCAATCCTTCGCCGTGCTGGAGCCGACTGCCGACGGATTCCGTAACTATGTCAATGCGGGTCACGCCCGACCCGCCGAAGAGTTCCTGCTGGATCGGGCCAGCCGACTAACGCTCTCCGCGCCGGAAATGACCGTTCTCGTAGGTGGCCTGCGAGTCCTGAATGCCAATACCGGAAACTCACCGTTAGGAGTCCTGACCAATCGGCCCGGGACTCTTACGAATGACTTTTTCGTCAACCTGCTCGACATGAACACCGAGTGGCAAAAGTCGGCTGCCGACGACGGCGTCTTCGAAGGCCGGGACCGAACGACTGGCGACATCAAATGGACGGGCAGCCGAGTCGATCTCGTGTTCGGTTCGAATTCGCAACTCCGAGCGATTGCGGAGGTCTATGCCAGCGACGATTCGCACCAGAAGTTTGTGCATGATTTCGTGGCGACCTGGAACAAGGTGATGAATCTCGATCGCTTCGACCTCGATGCGTCACAAAGAAACGCCACGATCTCCGTCACTGCGACCGGGAAATAAGCCGTCTCTGCCAGCCCCCGCTCGACCCTGTGTCGCCGGGATCGAACAACTCAACCAAAGCACGCGCCGCTCTGTCAGCAACAGGCTGGATCAGGGCGGCGCGTCTTCTGACGTCGGGGTGCGTACATTCTTACGGCTCGTAGGCAGGTGAGCAGTCCGCTTGCGGTACAGTAAGCGGGAGAAGGAAATCTGGACCGGAGGCCGGGCGGCACCGCCGGGTAACAAAGGATCAGAAAACTCAGGTTCGTTCGAAGCAGCGGGCAAGACTCTCAGCCTCGCTGCCCGCGAGCAGTAGCTCGCGGAGGGGACTGCTTCCGATTGTTTAGCGAACAACATAACGCAGGAGGCTTCGGCGAGGTCGGGCGTAACGAAGTGGCGGCCAACCAGCCACGTGAACGCGCCGCTGGCCGTTCCCTTGATGGTCCTGCCCGCTGATTTTTCCGACCGGATAAAATTCAGTAGCGCTGTTTTGCCAGGCATTTCACAATGCTCATTGAGCAGGTCATATGCACGAAATGTCAGGCGATCGGGCCGATCATCGGTGGTTTTCATGGCAGTGAGTCCAGCGCAAGGCACGAGCCGGGTCGGGAAATCGGCCGCCACAGCCGCGGAATCCGCAGACCTGCCGCATTGTTGCCGGGCGATGCAGTAGAAAAGCGTTGCAATTCATGCCTCGACCGTG
>CAZHET010000049.1:0-17533 GCA_964531585.1 uncultured Planctomycetaceae bacterium
GGGAAGAAGCAAGAGTGCGAAAGGGGCTGGATAAGAACTGAGTGTCGTGAAAAAACGGTGATGACCGTTCGATCGTTTGTCCTCTGACCAGTCACAATGGAGGTAGAAATGTATCAGCGAAGCGGCCCTCGTCACGTACGAGGATTCACACTCATCGAACTGCTGGTTGTGATCGCAATCATTGCAATTCTCATTGCACTGCTGTTGCCCGCGGTGCAGCAGGCGCGGGAGGCGGCACGACGAACTCAGTGCAAGAACAACCTGAAGCAGTACGGTCTGGCACTACACAACTACCACGATGTCTATGGGATGTTTCCGCCTGCAGGAGCGTCCGTCAACTGGTGGTCAGACCAGACGCTTAGCTGGCAGGCGCGAATCCTGCCATTTATCGATCAGGCCAATCTGTACGACCAGATCGACATGACCCGCGGCTGGGTCAGCAAGCCCGTCAATCCCCCACCCGCCGGTGCCAATCAGATCTGGGCTCTGCGTGACGGGACGTTGCTGACAGAAAAGAAGTTGCCGTACGCGCGCTGCCCCAGCGACGACTCGAAAGACTATTCGCGCGGCGATACCTGGGACAACTGGGGCGGCGACGCCTTTCTGGGCAGCTACTCCGGATCGATGGGCATCAACTTTATCCCCTCGAGAAACGGCGCCTGCACAGTATATGGCTCGGTGATCGGACACCAGGGCGGCTGGAATCCAGACCTCAACAGGGATCCAGTGTCGGGTGTCCCATCCTCGCGAATTCTGGGAATGTTCGAACGAACCTCCGGCCAGCGTGCGGCACAAAACCGTACCGTGAAGATTGCTCAGGTGACGGACGGCACGACTAACACAATCATGGTCGGTGAAGTGCTGGCACAGTGTCATGATCACCTGCAGGGCGGGCTGTTCTACGCCAACGCGTTCAACGGTGCTCACGCCGGAACCGCGACGCCGATTAACGATTTGACCAGTTGTGAAAAGAATCCACAGGTCCGCTGGCCGGGGTGTGAGGGCTATTACGCGCACAACTGGAACATTAGCTGGGGGTTCAAGTCTAAGCATGTCGGTGGAGCGCAGTTTGTGCTGGCCGACGGTTCGGTTCGCTTCATCAGCGAGAACATTGACATGGCGACCTACAACCGCCTCGGTGCCGTTCAGGACGGCCAGGTGATTGGCGAATTCTGACGCGAAGGCCTGTTGCTGTGACGACGGAAACGCCCGAAACCTGCCTCGGCAGGTTCGGGTGTCTGTCGCGCCTGTCGTCGGGTGGATTGCTCTCCGATTGTTCGCAGCGCATGCCCACCCACCCGGATGAAGAATGTTCGCCGCAGGAGCCACGATCTCGCCGGCGCGGCTGACCGTCATCCGTGCCGCGGAACCCACTGTCGGCCGCGGCTTTTCTGGATCCACATGAATCAAGCGAGGCAACACAATGCAAATGTGCAGGAGCGCGTCCCTGATTTTATCCGCTTCGATCGTCCTGATGGCGGCTGGCTGCGGTAGTTCGGGGCCGGCTTTGTACGAGGCCGGTGGCACGGTGACGGTCGACGGAAGTCCGCTCGAAGGCGCGACCGTAACGTTTGTGCCGCAGGGCGACAAGATGCTGGGCGGAGCCGGGCGGACTGATGCCGCAGGCAAATTCACTCTCCTGGCGTCATCGGGAAAACCCGGTATCTCTGCCGGTGACTACAAAGTCACAGTTCGCAAGGTCGAAGGGGAGGGGTTCGACGGCGGACCGAACGCAACAAAAGAGGAACAGGAAAAGGCGATGATGGACATGATGACCGGCAAGACTGGTCCTCCGAAATCTCTGATCCCGCTGTCCTATGCGGATGCGACCAAGACCCCTCTGTCGGCCACCGTCACGGATGATCCCGAAGAGAACAACTTCACGCTGGATGTCAAATCGTCAGTCAGATAACAGTCGCCGAAGGCCCTCGGCGATGCCAGGTGAGTCCCGCCCGTGTCCCGCACCAGGAATTCCACTTCTGCAGTCCAGCCAGCGGCTTTATCGCAACATACACCTGGTGCCACGGCCACGGCGGCGCAGGACGTTGTGAAGCGAATGACCGCCGCGCATTTTTCGCGCGCCCGGCGCGTTCGCTTCGCCGTCATCGCTGCACTGATGACCGTGAGTGCAGCAGCGTTACTGTGGCGGCCGGCGGTCGTATGGTGGCAGCTTCGAACAGCGCGGCACCAGCTTCGCGATGGCGACATCAACGCCGCTCTGGTGACGCTGGATGGCGCGCAACGGCTGAGTCCCGGCAGCGCGGAAGTGCTGTTCACACTTGGCCGTGCGCACCGCCGCGCGGGCGATCTGAAGCAGGCGATGCCGTACCTGCAGCGAGCCTTCGAGGCCGGATGGTCGCCCGAGGATCTGCGCCATCAGAGATATCTGGCCATGATTCAGACCGGGCGAATGGATGACGCGGAGCCGTATCTGAACGAAGTGCTGAGCACCACGACAGACGACGAAATTGCCTGCGAAGTCTACGAGGCAATCGCCCGCGGGCACATGTCGGCTTACAGGTTTCAGGACGCCCTGTTGTGTCTGAATCACTTCATCTCATGGCAGCCGGATGCCGTTACCCCTCGGTTGTGGCGAGCCGAGATTCATCAGCGAATGGGCAACTGGCAGGCGGCTCGCGACGAATACCAGGCCGTCGTTTCCGAACATCCCGATGAATGGGAAGCGCGGCGAGCACTGGCCGGCTGCCTGCTGCAACTGCACCAGGCCGATGCGGCACTTCGCGAATACCAGCGGTGTCTCAACGGGACACCGGATGATGTTCAGGCGATGCTGGGGGTCGCCAGTGCCATGTGGAAGCAGGGCAACAGCGACGACGCAGAAGCCGGGTTCCTGCGCGTGCTGGAACACGACCTGACACCCGAAATCCGCGTGGAAGCGCTGACCGGGCTGGCTCAGGTTGCCAACCTGGCAAGGCAGTATGAACGGGCGACCGAACTGCTGGAAGAAGCCCTGCTCCTGAAACCCTTCGATCCTCCGGCGAATCATCTGCTGGGAACCATCTACACACTGATGGGCCGGCAGGACGAGGCCGCGGCCCAGCTTGCAAAGGCTCGTGAGCACACGAAGCAAATCAGCCGCTTCGGCGCGATTCTGCAGGAATTATTCGAACGCCCTGCTGACCCCGATCTGCGATTCGAAGCGGGTTCCATCCTGATAACGCAGGGCGACGACGAAAACGGCGTTGCCTGGATGGCAACAGCACTCCTGATCGACCCGAATCATCAGCCGACACACGCCGCCCTGGCCGAGCACCATGCGCAGGCTGGCAATTCCGAACGGGCCGCGCAGCACCGGCGAATGCTCGACGGGGCCGTGCTGCTCGATTCAGACAGCGCCGCGGCCATCAGGGATTTCGACCAGTGATGCCTGCCCGAAGAATCCTGATTCCGTGGCTGCTGGTCTGCAGCGTAGTGGTTGTCGCGGTCGTCGCGTGGTCCGCCCGGCAGCGGCAGACACAGGAGATGCACACGCGTTTCCATGAAGCCTTTACGGCCTTCCAGCACGGCGACACCATTCCGGCCACGAACCTGCTGCGCGATATCACAGCGCAGGGAGGTTTTCCGCATTACGAACATCTGTTGCGCGGAGCGCTCGCGTTGCGGACGCAGAATCCCAACACGGCGATCTACGAGTTCGCGGCGGTCGGCAACAACCGCGAACTGCGCATTCCGCTGACGCTGCTGCACGGCGAACTCCTGTTCAGCACGGGACAGTTTGCAGAGGCCGAAGAGGTCTTTCGCGGGCTGGCCGAAGAACCGGCCGCGATTCCGGACGCTCATCGCTGGCTGGCCGCCATTTACCATCAGCGCGGAGCAATGGAGGCCGCTCAGGGCGAATTGCTGGAAGTCACGCGTCTGCGTCCGGACCATTTTCTTGCCTGGCGTCAACTGGGCCTGCTGTACCAGCGGGATCTCGCCAACAACGTCAAGGCCGTCGAGTGTTATCAGCGGGCATTATCGTGCAGCCCGCCGCCGGTGCCGCGTGAGGAAATTCTGCGTGAACTGGCCGAGGCTCTGATTTTCCGCCGCGACTACCGCGGTGCGTTGACGACGATCGAACAGGTCCAGTCGGAGGACGGCCGGTCGCTGGCGCTGAAGGCCGAGTGCCACGCCAGTCTCGACAATCCGGAACCCGCCCGCAGGCTGTTGAGCGAAGCACTGTTGCTCGATCCCAATGACCGGTTTGCTCTGCTGCTGAGCGCGCGGTTTCACATGCTTGACAATCAGCCCGACAAGGCTGTCCACGACCTGACACATGCGCTGGAAATCGATCCGAACGACTTCACAAGCCGGCTAAGTCTGGCTGTGGCCTATCAGCGGCTGGGTAACGACGAAGCGTCGCAGGCAGAACTGGCGAAGATGCAGGAATCGAAAACTCTGCGAACAGAACTGACGACGCTGTTCGTTCAGGCCGCCAAAAACCCGGACGATCCGGTCATTCGCGAACAGATTGCCGAACAGTGCCTGAAACTCGGCCAGCCGGAACTGGCCGATTCGTGGCGGAGGGCGGCCGAAATGAGCAGACAGGTCAGCGGTGCCCGATAGTCAGCAGCCGCTCATTCCCGGTGCGATGACAGACAGTGACACAGAAACCCGGCAGAGCGACAGTGATGGACGCAGTACCAGCAACCAGGCTTGTCAGACGTGCAGCATGCCAGGCCGCTGACAGGCGCACCGAGCCGGGCGTTCGGCGCGGTGCGCGGTTCACTTTGCTTGTCGTCGCCGTGGTCATCGCTGTCGGCGTCGCGGCGAGCTGGTGGTTTCGGGAGCGTCCGGCAGATCTGTATCGCCAGGGATTGGCCGAACTGGATCGAGGCCGCTTCATTCGCGCCGAAGGCCGGCTCGATGCATTGCGGCAGTTCCCGGGGTCTGAACGGTATCAGCATGTGCTCGAAGCCGGGTTGCTGATGCGCCGCGGCCGATATAACGAAGCGCTTGGCCAACTGGCAATGACGGCACCGACCGGAGACGTTCGCGACCACGCGCTGCTTGTGGCAGGAGAGTGTCTGTATCAGCTCGGGTGTCTGGACGACGCGACAGGCGTATTCGGTCAGCTTGCCGGAGAAAATCCGCTGAACACAGCAAGCCGACGCTGGCTGGCTGCGATCGACTACGATGAAGGGCGACTCAATGAGGCTCTGCGGCAGCTTCGCGAACTGACAGCCCTGCAGCCGGACGATTATTCTTCGCACCGTCTGATGGGGCAGATTCAGCAGCAGGACCTTCACAATCCGGCAGCGGCTGTCGTGCACTACCGCGATGCGCTGGCGCGGCGTCCTCCCGCGCAGGACCGAACGCTGATCGCCATCGAATTGGCCCGCGCGCTGATCGAACAGGGCGATCACCAGGCAGCGCTGGACACGTTGCAGAAACCTGAACAGGACTCGCTGCTGCTGGCTCTTCAGGCAGACTGCTTTTGGCACATCGGCGATCAGGACGAGGCGCTATCCAGACTCGCACGGGCCTTTGCCGCGCCTGGTGACAAGCGCGACGCGCTGATGCTTCAGGCGCGAATGTCCGTCGACGAAGGGCAGGCCGAGGCAGCCGTTGCGCCGCTGCAGCGCGTGCTGGAAGCCGATCCGCACGATTTTCCGTGTCTGTATCAACTGGCACTGGTTTTCAGCCGCCTTGGGGATGAGACCGCCGCGGAGGCGCACATGACGCGCATGCAGCAGTCCCGGGAATTCCGCACGCAGCTTGCGGAACTCTTCGTCCGCGCGCGGCGACCGGATGATGCGGCCGTGCGCGAGCAGCTTGCGGAACTCTGCAGCAAACACGATCAGCCGGAAATGGCGGCCATGTGGCACCAGGCTGCAGTGGAAAGTCGCAACGCCGGTCCCGTCACGCGGCTGGGACCTGAGTGGTATTCGCCCCGTAACAAGCAGTGACGTCCGACAACAAAGGAACTCATCACATGGCCCGAACTTCTGAGACACGTCCCGGGAATGTCTCTACCGAGCAGGATGTGAGTCAGCCGCCCGATATTCCAACCCGGTCCGGCGGAGCACGGAACGAGCCGCGTCGTGCCGTTTTCTTCCTCATCGCTGCGGTCGCCGCCACGGCAGTCGCCGGAATTGCCGTGGACCGCTTCGGTCAGACATTCCAGCTTCCGGACGAGCTGACGGCGCAGATCGGAATCTCCCCGGAACTGCAGGCTCGCTTCGAATCCGGTGAACTTTCCGGGGGCGAGGTCATGGGGCTGGGAATGGCCGAACAGGATCCCGAACTGCAGTTGAAAGTCAACGAGGCGAACCGTTTAACCTACGTCAGAAACGCCGCACTTTCATGGGCGATTGTCGGCCTGCTGGCAGCGGCAGTTTTTGGTTGCGCCGCCGGTTGCGCAAGACGTTCGCTGCCTCATGTGCTGCTGGGCCTGTTTGCCGGAACCGCGCTGGGAGCCGGTCTGGGTGCGGCTGCCGGCTGGGCTGCGGTCTGGACAGAGGACCTGCTGGCGCGGTCGACGAATCTGGATCCGATGGTTCGCACCATGGGAATGCACGCCGCCGGGTGGGCGATTATCGGGATTGCCGTGGGCATCGCCGTGGGGATGGCGACTCGAGCCGCCGACACACTGCAGTCCGTTGCCGCAGCTGTTGTCGGAGCTGTGATTTCGGCCGTTGTGTTTTCGTTGACGGCAGCCGTCCTGTTTTCCGGCGACAACGCCGATCTGCCCGTGCCGGAAGGAACCGGAAATCGTGTGCTGTGGGCAGGACTCGGCACCGTGCTGATGGCGCTGATGCTCAGTCGCGTCTCAGCCGCAGAAAAGAAGCCGGCCACGACCGAGTCCTGAGTGAAGGCATTCCGGCTCGTCCGCTATCACCCCAGCGGCAGGCGGGCAAAGGCGGTTTGGATTTCGGTTCCTGAATAGCCCTGTTCACCAAGCTCGAAAGCGCGCTTCACAGGGTCGTTCAGCAATACGATCAACCCATAGATGAACAGCGCCAGCGCCGTCGGGAAGCAGTAACACGAAAAGACCGGGACGACCCCAAGTGTCAGAACAACGATCGACAGGATGCGGCCGCGGTGTCGGATCGTACGGAACCCGGCGATGAATGTCAGGAATGCAAGCACTGACAGCGCGATGCCAAAGAACACAAGGCCCGCCATCATGGCACGTGTAAATTCTTCGGGCGTCATATTTTGCTGCTGCTGAAACTGCGGATCGTTCCTGAGCTGTTGAGCGATCTCTTCAGGCAGCGCGAACGCCATGACCAGAAAGCCGACACCCAGCAGAAGTTCGAGGACCGCCTGGACCACGATCAACGTCCCAAGCACCGGGATCTGACTGACTTTGCCGCGCTCCTGTCCTTCCGGCAGTTCAATGTCCACGGGCTTGCGCTGAAATTCATCGCCGCTCGCGTAGGGATTCTCAGGATACTCTGGAAAGGGACTGCCACCAGACATGACTCGCCAACCCCTGTCGGAAACTCGGTTGAAGGATTGAGTAACGCGGACCTGCAATTTTCCTGCGATGGGACCCGGGCCGCGTCGGACGATCTGCTTCCCGGTCTCTGACTCCATTTTTCACGCGTGCGGCAGAGTTTGCGGCAGTGTTCCTACGTCGCCTGAATGATCCGCGGTCACGCTCGCAAGGCGCAAAAACAAAGCCGGCGACACACAAGGAAGCATGTCACCGACTCTGGGAAGGAGGATCCAGACCCGAAGCCGCGGCGACCGGTTCGGTCAACGCCTGTTGCCGATTCGTCAATGCGCGGGCAACTGTTGGCAGGGGCCAATTTATTCGCGGGACTTACTCCGTTGCAGCGTCAGTGGAACTGCCGGCATCGCTGCCTGATGCAGCCGGGGCGTCCGTCGCGGGAGCGGAATCGGTCGCTTCGCCGCCGCATCCTACACAAACGCTCAAAAGCAGAGCAGACGCCATGATTGCAGCCGGCGCGCCGCTCAGCAGGTTCTTCAGTTTGGTCATTTCAGGGTACTCCATGGATTTTGTTTTCAGCCGCACTATTGCACTCTTTGGTCATGTCAGCCTTCTGTCGACAGCCAAAGCTGCGGTCGAAGTGACGTCCAGACTGTGGTCAATCGCGGTGCATATTGCAAGCGGGTGTGGGAATTCCGTGCCGGAAAATCCGACGCTGGCCGCACAACTGCTATCGACCGCAGAATCCTCCCGGTGCCTCGTGGCCGGATCTTTGCGATTGCACGTGCTTTTGCTCAGCGAGAACGTCGAGTCTGCTGTGCGATGCGTCGCGCAAGACTTCGCAGGGCCATCGTACGAATGGCCAATATCGATGTCCTAGGTGTGAACACGCCCACACAGCCGACCCGTCGAACTGCCGTATTTCGTAACCTGCCCGCTGCCATAGGTTTCGGACGTTCATGGCAGCGTCGGCACACGCGGGAAAAGTATGCTACGAAAGTTTTTCCGCTGGAACACCTTTTTCCACAACAACTTACGTTGTTCACCTGTTTTCAGTGCGTGGCAACCGTAGCATTGGCTGACATAACGAAGCGGCCTGGCAGCTCTCGATGCCAGCCCCGGAAGTCCACGGAGGGTCACCACGGCCACGGCTGAGCGTGGCACTTCAATGACATGCCTCCCCGGCAGGTGTTCCATGGGAAGAAATCGACGCCAATCCTCAAGCAGCAGCAATCGACGACATACACGCCGTCCGGTTTCGGGCCGGCGCGCGGCCGCTCGACCGGGATCGGCTCACAAGCGTCGCGGGCTCGGTCTGGCGGAAGGTCGGCCGTTCGACGCTCCGGAAATCTGGCACGAGCCTCGCGGCGATGAACAGATCCGTTTCACAGTGCAACCTGCCGGCAAGGGCTATGTTCATCCTGTCACGGCTGCGGAAGTCGCCGACCGGATCGCTCAGTTGCCGGAAGAATTCCAGCGAGGCGTCGAGACCGTTCAGTTCAGCCGCATCACGCGTAAGCGCAAGCTGTTCCCATGCTACGGACTGCAGTGGGGAACCGCGGTGTACCTGTATCCGATCGAAGAGAGCCTGGAAGAACTCTATTGTCGGGCACCCAACCCCGAACAGCGGATCGAAACGGAAATGTTCGGTGGCCGCTGGATTCAGGACGGGCAGTTCTGGTGGCTGATCTGGGACGAGCAGACGATTCGCGACTACTACCTGAACAACGTGCTGATCCACGAAATCGGTCACATCAACGACGACCGCAACACGCGCTTCGTCGATCGTGAACGGTATGCCAACTGGTTCGCCATCGAATACGGCTACCGATCGTCTCGCAATCTGCGGTAGCGCACGCCGACCGCGCCAACAGCAGCGAACGGCAGTCAGCGCGTCTTCGGACTGCTGCAGCGGGAACCAGTCGCATTGCGCTGCCGATCCGCGGCATTGAAAACGCGGGAAATTGTGGGATCGTGTGGCGTAGTGCGCGGGCGGATTCGCGTTTAACCTTGAAGATCTGCTCGGTTGCTCAGACCGATTAAACCGCCGACTGCGAGAATTCGTTTGGGCGCCACGCGGTCGGTTTGCGCCCCGTCGTCCTGTGGAGAACTGCAGCAGTTGGCGGTCGACGCGCGGCCTGGCCAGTTCCCGCTGAATCGAAACCAACCGTCCTGATCCTGTTCCGGAAAGCAGTCTTCATGACTCAGGCCATTGTCGATCCTGCCGAACTGCGACGATTCGCGCAGACACTGCGGCGGTTCAATGAAGAAATCAACGAACGGTCGGCCGTCATCGCCGGCCAGTTGAATGCGCTGGGTCAGACCTGGCGGGATCAGGAACACATCAAGTTCTCGGAAGACTTTGCCGGCAACATGAAGGCTCTGGGCCGCTTCGTCGAAAGTAACGAAACGTACATTCCTTATCTGCTTCGCAAGGCTCAACTGATTGAGGAGTACCTGCAGCAGGGCTGAAGTGGCCGGTTTCAGGTTTCTGATTTGAAGTTTATTCGTCGTGATTTACTCACTCCATGTCCCAGTCCGCTCACGTCCGATCGCTTGATTCCGTCCGGCAGTTTGCCGCGTCGGTCGCTTTGTTTCAGGAAGAAGCGCGGTTGTGCGTGTCGTCGCTGGAAATGCAGTTGCAGAAAATTCTCGGCTGGCTGGAACGCGATCGTCCGGCGTTCTGGAAGCGCGAAGTCGAAATCTGCTACCGCAACATTTCGGAAGCTCGCGTGAGACTGCATCAGTGCCAAATGCGCCGTCACGGTGACTTCAAGCCAACGTGCTTTGAGGAAAAGAAGGATCTGGAGAAAGCGAAGAAGGAAATGGAGTTCGCTCAGAAGCAGATTCCGGTCGTGAAGCACTGGAACATGGCGGCTCACCGCGAAGCCAATGAATACCGTGGCCGCAGTTCTCAGATGACACAGCTCATCGAACGCGACCTGCCGCGTCTGCTGGCTCTGCTGCATCATGCGATTGACCGGCTGGAAGCGTATGGCGATGTGGCGGGACCGGTGAATGAGGCGAAATCCGGCACAAGCGCTGAAACAACAACCGAACCAGATCTGTCTGAGCGGGCACATCCATCCGATCAGGCTGATCCGCCTCCCCAGGAAGAACAGACCAATTCATGAGACGAGCTGACTTTCTATCGTCGGCCGCAAGGCTGGAAGACGCGATGAAACGCCTTGAACAGCAGTGGATGGACACTCGCGAGGAATGGAATGATCCGGTCAGCCGAAGAGTCGAAGACGAGTTTCTGGTGCCGCTGCACGGACAGGTGCAGGTCATGCTGGACACCGTCAACAAACTGTCCGGCGTGATGGCGAAGGCCGAACGGGAGTGTGCTCATCCCAGGGAACTGAGTCAGTATCTGTGAGGCGGACGTCGTTTAACCCGTGGTGCGAGACCAGGCCATCGTTCAAAAGCCCGCTGCGGACGGCCTGGTCTTCGATCACGGGTTAAACGGACGAGTCCCGAGCATCGAAAGCGAATCCATGCAGTCCGACATCACGATCGACAGGCAGATTGCGGTACTGTCGCGACTCAGTCAGCAGTGTCAGGCGCTGAAGGATGAACTGGCGGCACTGCGACATCAGACGAAGGATGTCGCTCAGCAGCGCGACGAAGAACTGGCCACACTGAACCGTCAGAACGAGTCGTTTCTGGAATCTGAACTGCATCGCGTATACACGCACGCGAGAGAGCAGCAGGACAATCTGAACGTCGACATTGAGTCACGTCACGCGACGTTTGTGCAACAAAAGGACCGCCGCCTGCGTGAACTGCAGAGCAGTCTGGCGGAACAGGTTCAGCGTCTGGAAGAACATCGCAGCAGCGAAACGTGGATGCTGCAGACAGTGCTTGACGAAGACACCGACGACAGTCCGGCGGCGGACTTCGAACGCGAGACCGAGGCGTTTACGACACAGAAAGCCTTTCTGGACGACCGGTTCGAAAGTCTGCGGCAACAGATCCAGCGATCGGCCGAGTATCTCGCCGAGTGCCACAGTTCTTCGGATCCGCAGGCTCCGCCACCGCAGATTGAAGATGTTCGATCGCGATCGCGTCTGCGCGAGATGGCTGTCGAAGCCAGCGACCAGGCCCTTGCCGAAGCAGGCCGGCTGGAACACCTGAAGCTGCCGCACTGGATTCGCGGTGGGCGGTTGTGGGGCGGGTGCCTTCTGGCGTTTATTCTGCTCTGGATTCCGGTGCTGGTGGTGCGAGCCGACCTGCGGGCATTCATCAATCCGGAACTGACGAATCCCGACTGGCACTGGCTGGGTGTGTCGGCGGTGATCGCCGCGACCGCCGTGGCGCTGGCGGCCACAGTGCTGGTCGTGCTGGTGCAAAGCCGTCTGCGACACGGGTTCGACGTGGTCCAGCAGCACGTCAGCAATGCCGACGCGGCACGCCAGCGCTGGGAACAGCGCAGCGAGAAGCAACTTGATCGCATGGAACGTGTCGCCGAAGAATGGCGACAGCAGGTTGAAGCCCGCCGCATCAGGCACACGCAGCGGCTTCAGCAGGAAGCGGACAATCAGATCGCCGACCTGCGGTCGGCGACGGCTCACAAGGTCGGGGCCGTGCGGGAGGAATTCGACCGGCTGCAGCAGCAACTCGACGATGAGCGACAGTCCGGCGAGCAGCAGATTCAGGAGTGGCTGGATAACGAAGACTCGCGGGTTCGCACCGTTGCGGCGGAACAGACTGGCGCCACGACAGCCGCGTGCGAACATCGCCATCAGAAGGCCGTCGCTGAGCTGCAGCGGCAGGCACAGGAAACGATCAGCCGCTGGAATCAGGCACTGGCTCAGATACGCACGATCGCGCAGGAGTCCGCCGCCGCGGCCGCCGCGACTCGCCGCTGGCCGGAGCTTCACAGCGGCTGGGATGCTCCCACAAAGATGCCGTCGTATTTTTCTGTCGCCGATCTGCTGGTCACTGTGCCGAAACCGCCGCAGGAGAAGGATCAGCAGGCCGCCGCAAACCTGTGTGTCGAGCTTCCGGCGGTGCTGAGATTTCCGACCGATACGTCGATTCTGGTCGAACACGATTCCGGCGGACGTGAAGCAGCGATCAGTTTTATTCGCACGCAGATTCTGAAACTGCTGACCATCATTCCGCCCGGACGCATTCGACTGACGCTGATTGATCCGGTGGGACTGGGCCAGAGTTTCTCCGCGATGATGCACCTGGCAGACTTCGACGAGCTGCTGATTCACAACCGCATCTGGACGGATGCGTCACAGATTCGTGACCAGTTGCAGAAGGTCACGGAGCACATGGAGAACGTGTTCCAGACGTATCTGCGCAGTGAGTTTCAGACGATTGAAGAGTACAATGCGTCGGCGGGGGAAGTGGCCGAGCCGTATCATTTCGTCGTCGTCGCCGGTTTCCCGACGGCGTTTTCTGAAGAATCGGCCCGGCACCTGTCGTCGATTCTGACCAGCGGACCGCGGTGCGGAGTCCACGCGCTGATGGCGGCGAATCCCGCGCTGCCGACTCCGCCGTCGTTCGATCCGGACGATCTGAAGAACCACTGCGTGCGTTTCCGAGTCGTCGACGGTGTTGTCCAGCCTCAGTGCGACTTTCCGCCTTCCATCCTGTTCGAAGCCTTTCCGGAACCGGCTGCGGGCCAGTACGTCAAACTGGTGCGCGCCGTGGGGGAAGCGTCGAAGGATGCTCGGCGTGTCGAAGTGTCGTTCACGCGCATCGCACCGCGGGATGACGAGATCTGGTCGCATTCCACCGCGGATGGAATCGACCTGCCCATCGGTCGAGCGGGCGCGGCCCGGCTGCAGTTCATGCGGCTTGGTCGCGGCACTTCGCAGCACGCTTTGGTCGCCGGAAAAACGGGTTCCGGAAAGTCCACGCTGCTGCACATTCTGATCACCAACCTGGCGATGCACTACAGCCCGGACGAGATTCAGTTCTATCTGATCGACTTCAAGAAGGGCGTGGAATTTCGCAGTTACGCGGCTCACCGCCTGCCGCACGCGCGTGTCATCGCGATTGAAAGCGATCGCGAATTCGGACTCAGTGTGCTGGAACGGCTGGACGAAATCCTGCAGGAACGCGGCGATTTGTTTCGTTCTCGCGGAGTGCAGGACGTGCCGGCGTTTCGTGAGCAGTTTCCGGCCGAGACCATGCCGCGGCTGCTGCTGCTGATCGACGAGTTTCAGGAATTCTTCGTGGCGGAAGACCGCGTGTCATCGCGAGCGTCGCTGCTGCTGGACCGGCTGATTCGCCAGGGCCGGGCGTTTGGAATTCACGTGCTGCTGGGTTCGCAGACGCTGGGCGGAGCGTATTCGCTGGCGCGCAGTACGCTGGGGCAGGTGGCCGTCCGCATCGCGCTGCAGTGCAGCGAAAGCGACGCTCACCTGATTCTCAGCGAAGACAACAGCGCGGCCAGACTGCTGACTCGCCCCGGCGAAGCGATCTACAACGACGCCAACGGCCTGATGGAAGGCAATCATCCGTTTCAGATCGCCTGGCTGGATGAAGCGCGGCGCGAGGAAGCAATCCACAGCATGCTGGCTCAGCAACCTGCCGATCACACGGAGTACTCGATGGTCGTGTTTGAAGGCAATGTGCCGCCGACGGTCGAATTGTGTTCGCCGCTGAACGCTCAACTGACCGGCGGCAGCGATGCGACGCGGCGGGCGGCGGATGAGGTTCGCATCTGGCTGGGCGAACCGGTCGCCATCGCAGCTCCGACCCGCATTGATCTGCGCCGCGCCAGTGGCCAGAACGTGCTGATTGTCGGTCAGGACGAAAGCATGGCCGACAGCATTCTGGCTCTGGCGGCGCTCAGCGTCTGCGTTCCCGCGCGAGCGGCGACGCCTGTGCCTGTGGCCGAACCGAAGGTCATCATGCTGCGGGCCGACCGGGACTCTGAAGCCCGGCAGCGTTTCGATCAGATCGCCGCTTACCTGCCGACGGATCGTTTCGAGTCGCGGTCCGCTGCGGACTGCAAAGCGGTTGTCGAGCAAGTGCTGGCCGAGGTTGCCCGCCGCGAGGAGGATTCGGAACTCGCCAACGGAGCGGAACAGCTGCTGGTGATCCGCGACATCGGCCAGTTCCGTGATCTGCGCCGCGATGAAGACGATTTTGGAATGAGCGGTTTTGGTGAAGCGAAGCCGGCCACAGTTTCCGGCATGTTCGGCGACATCATCAAACGCGGGCCGCTGGTGGGAATTCACGTCATCGTCTGGTCGGACACATTCAGCAACGCGATGCGGTGGCTGTCGAATTCGCTGCTGCGGGAATTCGAAGATCGCATCGCGTTCCGAATGAACCAGACGGATTCAGCCAGCCTGGTGGATACTCCGGTGGCCGCGTCGCTCGGGCCGGGGCGAGCCGTGCTGTATCGCGACCAGACGGGCACGATTGAAAAATTCCGCCCGTTCGCATGGCCGACTGCCGCGTGGCTGGAATCGCTGGACACGGCAGCCGCGGTTGAAAAACCCGAACCGGGCGGCTTTGACATCGACTCGCTGACGATCGAGTAGTTCACAGCCCTTCCGGCAACTCGTGCAGCGCCTTGACTTCGTCGGCCGTCAGTGCCCGGCCAAAAATCGCCACGTCGTCCATGTCGCCGACGTAGTTGATGCCCAGCATGATGACTGCTTCCTTCGCCTCAGGATCAGAGGATTCCCAGGTGAACCGCAGCGGTTTCTGCAGCGTGCCCTGGAGCTTGCCGTTGAGATACAGACTGGCTGTTGACTCCGTGCCGGTCGTCGAATTCACATCGCTGAACGTAAAGACCACGTGAGTCCATTCGTCGCGCGAGAACGGAGGCTTCTTCACGACGACCATCGGCCGGTCTTTGACAGCAATGTCTTCCCACTTGATGTCCTGCGGGTTCCAGGCCGCGTAGTCCGAAAACACTCCCAGCCGGAAGTCACGCGGCAGCTCCCTGTCGAAGTCGACGAAAAACGCCGCGTCATTCCAGGCCTTCGATGTGATCTGCACCGGGTCGCAGTAACCTTCCGGCAGATCCTCGTCGGGATTCAGTTTCATCCAGAAAGAGAACGTGCCCGACCAGTTGTCACGCGGATGAAATCCGTTCGCCGCGGCTTTGTAGAACAGCACCTGCTGCGTTTTTGCGGAAAACCGCAACGCGTCGCCGAAGCGACCGGCACCTTTCGCGATCGTGACTTCTGCGATGTGATTCCCCGGCCTGACGTCCTTCATCGCCATCGACTCCGCCGTATGAAGGCGCCCGTCCTGCTCGAACCTGCCGGCGTCCGGCGTGCCGTCGAACGAAGCATGAAACAGCAGCGCATCGGCGAATTTCTGCCGGTCATCTGCGAACACGGTGACCGACAACACTAGCAATGTCAGGATACAGGACGTGCGAAACATCTGAGTAGTCCGGTTGTGTGGAACGAAACATGGTGACGCGAGTTCAATGGAACGGATCATACTCAACCTTGTTCGGCAATCGACCCAGTCGCTGAATCGGGTCACCCGGCCAGTAGACCGCTGGCGGAATTCGCTCGTGACGAATCCCCGGCTGTTCGTAGCAACGTCCCCGTGTCGTCCGATACGATCCGCCGGTCGCAAAACCGATCCTTCCATCCTCCGGCACAACGTTGCCAGGTACGCCTAACCCGGATTATCCATGAACTTTGCTGCTGTCGTTGACTTTTCGCGTGTGTTTGATGGCGACGGCGTAGCCATTGCCGCCAGCGGAATGCTGATCGTGTTTGCGGCTCTGGTACTGGTCACGCTGTTCATCTCGGCCATGCCGCACCTTTTGGCGGTTGTCAGCAAAGTGCTGCCGGAGGTTGCGGAGCGGCACGCGGCTCACGGCCGATCGGAAAGCCTGCTTCCTGATGAAGAAGTCCTGGCGGCGATCGGCTTCGTGCTGCACAACGAACTGCGGAAGCAGATGCCCTGAACCGGATTCCGCGCAAGCTGAACTCCGCCGGTTTGCTGATACGTGTCGCCGAATACTGCTGACGCCGGAAAACCAGAAGACCTTCCATGAGCATTCTGTTCGAGTTTCTGAGCACCACCGGCTTTGCGTCACTGACGATCGGAAACCTGGTCATGATCCTGATCGGGATCGTGTTCATCTTTCTGGCCATCACGAAGGATTACGAACCACTGCTGCTGGTGCCGATCGGCATGGGTGCGATCGTCGGCAATATCCCGACAACGCCGGGGATGGCGCTCAGCGTTTATGATTCCGGCAGCGTGCTGAATTATCTGTACTTTGGAGTCAGCCAGGGCATCTATCCGCCGCTGATTTTTCTGGGGATCGGCGCGATGACCGACTTTTCGACGATGCTGTCGAATCCGCGTCTGGTGCTGCTGGGAGCCGCCGCGCAGATCGGTGTGTTCATGACATTTCTGGGCGCGCTCGCGCTGGGGTTTACTTCGGAAGAAGCCGGAGCGATTGGCATCATCGGCGGCGCGGACGGGCCGACATCGATCTTTCTGGCGTCCAAACTGGCTCCCGATCTGCTTGGCCCGATCGCCATTGCCGCGTATTCGTACATGGCACTTGTTCCTGTCATTCAGCCGCCGATCATGAAACTGCTGACCACGCGCGAAGAGCGGTTGATTCGCATGAAGCCGCCTCGAAAGGTGTCGCAGCGTGAAAAGATCATCTTCCCCGTTGCCGCCTTTCTGATCTGCACGATGATCGCACCGGGAGCCATCGTGCTGGTGGGAATGCTGTTCTTCGGAAACCTGCTGAAGGAGAGCATGGTGACGGAACGGCTGGCGAATACGGCTCGCACGGCCATGATCGACATCGTGACGATTCTGCTGGGATTCTGCGTCGGCGCGAGCACTCAGGCGGATACGTTCATCACGCGAAAGTCGCTGCTGATTTTCGCGCTGGGAGCACTGTCGTTTGCTGTCGCGACGGCAGGCGGGGTGCTGTTCGCGAAGTTCATGAATCTGTTCCTGAAGGAGAAAATCAATCCGCTGGTGGGTGCGGCCGGAGTCTCCGCCGTGCCGGATTCCGCGCGAGTGGTTCAGATGGTGGGGCAGAAAGAAGACCCTCACAATTTTCTGCTGATGCACGCAATGGCTCCAAACGTTGCCGGAGTCATCGGTTCTGCAGTCGCCGCCGGAGTGCTGTGGGCGGTGCTTCGCTGACCCGGATTCTTCATA
>CAZHET010000049.1:17543-20891 GCA_964531585.1 uncultured Planctomycetaceae bacterium
CCGCAAACCGTTCGTACGCGAAGATGCGTTGAGTGACCGAAAATCAGCCTTGCATGACGGGACTCCGATCCCGTCGAAATGCGGCGGCGGGATCGGAGTCCCGTCGTACAAAGATGATGAATGATCCGTGCCAGGCCACGAAGGAATTCCGCGTGAAAAAACGAGTCAACTTCATGTGTACCGCGTTCCGCGATGGATTTCAGTCCGTCTACGGAGCACGTGTCCTGACCAAAGATTTTCTGCCTGCGGTCGAGGCCACTCGGGATGCAGGGATCAGCTGGTTTGAAGCGGGCGGCGGTGCCCGGTTTCAGTCGCTGTACTTCTATTGCAACGAAGACGCGTTCGACATGATGGACGCGTTCCGTGAAACCGCCGGGCCGGACGCGAACCTGCAGACTCTGGCGCGCGGTGTGAATGTTGTCGGTCTGGAATCTCAGTCCAGCGATATCGTCAGACTGCATGCGGAGCTGTTCAAAAAGCACGGCATGACGACGATCCGCAATTTTGATGCATTGAACGATGTCAACAATCTGATCTACAGCGGTCGCTGTATCGTCGAAGCCGGATTGAAGCATCAGGTCTGCGTGACACTGATGGAACTGCCTCCCGGCTGCACGGGTGCTCACGACGCGGATTTCTACATTGCCACGCTGCAGCAGATTCTGGACGCAGAGATTCCGTTCGATGCGGTCTGCTTCAAGGACGCGTCGGGCACGGCCGTCCCGTCGAAAGTCTATGACACGATTGCCCGGGCCAGAAAGATGCTGCCGTCGGACGCGTTCATTCATTTTCATACTCACGAAACGGCGGGAGTCAGCGTGCTGGCCAACAAGGCCGCTCTGGACGCTGGCGCCGACGCCATTGACCTTTCGATGGCTCCGTGTTCCGGCGGAACGTGTCAGCCCGACATTCTGGTGATGTGGCACGCGCTGAGAGGAACCGAGTACGACCTCGGCGTCGACATCGAGAAAGTTCGCGAAGCCGAAGACGTCTTCCGGGAATGCATGAAGGACTATTTTCTGCCGCCGGAAGCCACGGCTGTCGAACCGCTGATTCCGTGGAGTCCCATGCCAGGTGGAGCGCTGACGGCGAATACTCAGATGCTCCGCGACAACAACATCATGGAAAAGTATCCCGACATCATCAAAGCGATGAGTGACGTTGTGCGCAGGGGCGGCTATGGAACGTCCGTGACGCCGGTGTCACAGTTCTATTTTCAGCAGGCGTTCAACAATGTGATGTTCGGTCCGTGGAAAAAGATTGCCGAACCGTATGGCCAGATGGTGCTCGGCTATTTCGGCAAAACGCCGGTGGCTCCCGATCCGGAGATTGTCGAGCTTGCGTCAAAGCAACTCGGCAAAAAGCCGACAACCCGCTCGCCGCTGGAAATGAACGATGAAGATCCAAAGAAAGGCATCGAAGCCGCAAAGAAGGTGCTTGCTGCAGAAAATCTGCCCATCACGGACGAGAACATTTTCATTGCCGCCGCCTGCAGGGAAAAAGGGATTCGGTTTCTCAAGGGAGAAGCGGAGGTCGGTGTCAGAAAGGTCGACAGAAAGGCAGTCGCGGAGGTTCCCGCGGTCGCGAAATCCGACATACGCAGGCCCGCGGAGTATACGGTGACCGTCGACGGCAAGGATTACTTCATGGCCTTCGAAGGCAACATGGCAACGGTGAACGGCAGGGCATTTCGAGTCGCCATCAGGAATGTGGAACCAGGCAGCGGCGGTCCGGAAGAAGATCGTCCCGCCGCCGAAGTCACCGCCGTGAAATCGCAGATGCCGGGAGCGGTGTTCAAAGTTCTGGTCACTGCCGGTGACCAAGTTGCCGAAGGTCAGACACTGCTGATTCTGGAAGCAATGAAGATGGAAATGGAAGTCGCGTCACCGGTCTCCGGCACCGTCGCGGCGGTCAACGTGACCGTCGGAGAACAGGTGACAACAGGCCAGGTGCTGGCATCCGTTAACGGCTGAGCCTGCCGTTCTTCGACGCGGCTTCGATAAGGCATCGGGTGAGCACGTTTTTGATCGTCATGGCTCATACCCCAGATTTGGGGCCAGCCAGCGTTCGATGCTCTTGACAGACATCTGCATGCGAGCGGCGTAGTCTTCGACCTGGTCCTTCGTGATTCGATCGACCGCGAAGTATCGCGATTCGGGCAGGCTGAAATAGAGTCCGCTGACCGACGCCGCCGGCCACATCGCGAAGCTTTCCGTCAGAGTCATGCCTGTCGCGTTTTCGGCGTCCAGAAGATCCCATAGTCGTCCCTTCGGCAGGTGATCGGGACACGCCGGGTAGCCGAATGCCGGACGAATGCCTCTGTACTTTTCTCCAATGAGTTCTTCGTTGGACAGCCCTTCCTCGCAGCCAAAACCCCATTCACGGCGAGCCTTCGCGTGCAGGTATTCGGCGAAGGCTTCGGCAAAGCGGTCGGCCAGAGCTTTCACCATGATGGCTCGATAATCGTCACCGTCGGCTTCGATGGACTTCGCCAGTTCATCGCAGCCGTGGCCTGTGGTGACCGCGAAAGCGCCGATGTAGTCGCGATCGGTCAGATTCGTCTGCTCAGACGGATTTGACCGATGAGTTCTCAGCGGCGCGACATAGTCTGCCAGTGAACGAAAGTCCTTCTGACCCACGCGTTCCCATTGCTGGCGCAACATCGGGAACCGCATTCGTTCGGTCGTGCGAGTTTCATCAGTCCACAGCACGATGTCGTCGCCATCGGAATTCGCCGGCCAGAATCCGTAGACACCGCAAGCAGACAGCAGGCCGCCGTTCAGCAGCGCAGCCAGTTCCGTCTGAGCATCCGCGAACAGCTTGCGAGCTTCTTCGCCCACCACTTCGTCCTGCAGAATTTTCGGATACTTGCCGATCAACTGCCACGAGCTGAAAAACGGCGACCAGTCGATGAACGGCACCAGTTCTTCCAGCGGCAGATTTTCGATGACTCGCGTGCCGAGGAATTCCGGCTTCGGCGGCTGGTAATTCTCCCAGTCGACGGTGAAGCGATTCGCCAGCGCGTCGGCGTAGGGAACCAGCTTTGCCCGCTGACGCTGTCCGAATGCGGCTCGGGCTTTTTCCTGAGTGGCTCGTGTCATTTCCACAAACGCGGGTTTCGCGTCCGGGTCCAGCAGTGCTTCGACGACGCCGACCGACAGCGATGCGTCGCCGACATGAACGACCGGCTGATCATACGCCGGAGCAATCCTCACGGCTGTGTGCTTCGCGCTGGTGGTGGCTCCGCCGATCAGCAGCGGCAGCGTCCAGCCCTCTTCCTTCATCGTGCGAGCCACCACGATCATTTCTTCCAGCGACGGAGTAATCAGGCCACTGAGTCCGATGATG
>CAZHET010000050.1:0-20818 GCA_964531585.1 uncultured Planctomycetaceae bacterium
TGGAATGCGGGGCTTGTGAATCGACTGAGCTGGAATACCGATGGATCGCGGCTGGCCGCCGGATCCACGAATGGCGAGCTGGCAATCCTTGACATCGACAAGCTAGAACCATTAGAAAGTCTCGCTGCTCATAAGGGCAAAATCAATCAAGTGCAATGGAATCCGACCTGCACGCTTCTGGCTTCAGGCGGGGTAGACGGCCACGTGAGAGTTTGGAGTCCAAATCCGTTGACTTTGGTCTGGCAATGGACGCGCCCCTCCGGGTCTGTCAATTCGCTGAGCTGGAGTCCAGCCGGAACGGAAATCGCAGCCGTGGGAGACGACGGAGTCATTGCGTTAATCAATGGTGCAACGGGATCGGAAATCAGGGTATTTGGAGAGCAAACGGAAGGCAACCAGTGCGTCGATTGGAGTCCCGACGGCAAACAAATTGTTACAGGCAGCGTGTATGGAATCCTCCGCGTTTGGGATATCGCGACAGGGAAGATGACCATTAGTTTGGAAGATCACATCGAGAACTGCTACGAGGTTTGCTGGCATCCTGACGGCAGAAAGATTGCAGCTTGCGGGACCTACGCCTCGGACACCGCAGGCGTGATACAAATCTGGGACGCAACCCTCGGCTACGCTGAGCCGGCCAGTTCAACTCGGTGACCATCGGGACCGCAGCTCTTTGCCCCACAATAAGAAAGCCCTTCGACGTGCTCGCCGAAGGGCCTCTTGTCCCCGATAGTGGAGGATAGGGGACTTGAACCCCTGACCTCTTGCATGCCATGCAAGCGCTCTCCCAACTGAGCTAATCCCCCGTTTTTGCCGCACTCAGACACCACCTATGGCTCTGACGTTCGGTTCGTGCGAACGCTATCAGTCGTTTCCGGAGGTGTCAAGTTGTGCGGAGCCGTGGTAAGTCGGCGAGAAATGTGCGTTCCCGGGGCTGGGGTGATGCGAGGGCTGCTGGCGGGACGCAGCCAGACCAGAGCGGTTGCCATGACGATCACAAGTAAACCACCTACCGTAACGAGGTCAGCGAGGGGACGCGTGACAGTGACACCGGGGATCTGATTGGCAAGGAGTTCCGTGTAAGACGACTCGTGGTCGTGAATTCCCATTTGTCGGCGAATCCGGAAGTGCCAGTCCGCGCAAACGCAGTAGCCCCATCCCTTCCACGCTCCCATGACGAGCCACGAAAACAGCGTCCCGCCGAGCGTGAGCAAGTGCAGTCTTCGCGTTCCGGGCCAGATCCATCCGACGAGGTTGAAGACGATCAGCAGGCTGTGAACGACGAAAAAAGCGATATTCAGAGCAGCCAGCATGCAGGTTGTCCTTTTTCCAGGCGGCTGATGGCTTTCCGGGTGACTGATGGCGTGGCCCGGATTGGCGTGGGAAGCCCATTCCCTGGCACCGCATTTCGTGGCACCGAATTCCGTGGTGCAGCGGTGCCTGGGAAACGATTCAGTGGCGATCCGGTGCGATTCGTTCCATTAAAAATCGCTCGAAGCTCACGCCGTTGCGTTCGACCACTTCCGTGCCGGAATCCACGAAGCCGTGGCGCAGAAAAAGAGGCCGGCTGAAGTGGCTGGCTTCGACGTGCAGCCGGCGCAGGCCGAGATCGTTTGCATGCAGCAGGACGTGGCTGAGCAGTCGGCTGCCGATGCCCAGACGCATGCTGTCCGGGCGCACGTAAATCGACGCGACATGTCCGTCGGCTTCGATTCCGCAGAAGCCCACGATGCCGGATGCGTCTTCGGCGACGAACGTGGTTGCGGTGGCGATGAACAGTGCAAAATTGTCAGCTTGTGCAAAAGCGGACCATGCGGTGACCTGCTGCGGCGAATAGGCTGTGGGGCCGATTGCTTCGACAGAATCGCGATAGAGCTGCGACAGTTGCGGCAGGTCTCGTGAGTCGGCTCGGCGGATCAGCATGAATTCGTCACGACGGCGGAAGAGTGGCCTGTCCTAAGGCGAGCGGCAGGTGAGTTCTTACCTGTGGTGTCCCGTACGAGGCCTTCCACGGCCGTCGTCAGGACTGCATCGACGGCCGTGGAAGGCCATTGTACAGGTAATTTCTCACCTGCCGCACGCCTAATACGTCAGTTCCAGCTGCAGCGTTGCTCCGTGAAAGATCACGTTGTCATTGTTGCTGATACCGGAGCCGCTGAGAAAGCTGGACGACGCAAACTGGCGGGGAGCCGTTGCGACTCCGTACAGGCCCATGACCTGATAGCCACCGCGGATCGCCACGTGATTGCTCAGCCGACGCGACGCGGTGACGCCGAATTCACCGAGGCCGGCGAGCTGAGCGGAATCGCCGTTAACGGCGAACGTCGTAGCGGGGGCCGAGAAGTTGGTCAGCGACGTGTGCTGACCTGCGTCGTTCACGAACACGCCAGCTTTGCCGTAAAGCTGTACACAGCAGTCGCAGGTCGAAACCAGGTCCAGCACGAGTCCCGTCTGAACGCCGAACAGATCGTTGTCGGCGGCCACGCTGTGGACGATATCACCGACGCCGGGGCCGTTGATCAGCTGGCTGTTGAGTCTCTCGTTCAACCGGAGGTAGCGGAACCCGTTCAGCCAGGTCAGGTTACCGGCAACTCGCTGCCGCAGATTGGCTTCGGCGTTCAGCAGGCCGACGGAATACTGGCTGGAAACATCGCGTCCGCCCGTGATGAACGTTGCCGGGTTCGTGTGAATCACCAGCGGGTTTCCATTCAGTCGCAGTGCCTGCGAATCGCTGAAGTTGTCGACATCGAAGAAACGCAGTTCGAAATCGCTGTCCGACTGGAACAGGCGGTGGCGGACGAGACTCAGGTCCAGTCCGGTACCCCAGCCGGGACGGAAGTCACTCGCGTTGAGTCCGCTGGCGGGAATGGCAGGATCGGAAATCAACGGCTGGTACTTCGGTGTCTCTCGGTGCAGGAAAATCGCACCAGCGCGAAAGGTCCAGTCGCGAGACGGGTCGCAGCACCACAGATTCCCGCAACAGGACGACGTTGCGCAGGAGCCGCAGCCACCGGTGGAACTGGCGGAACCAGTCTGTGGATGGAACGACTCACGCGGCGGTACGGTATCGGGAAACTGCCGGACAAACGGCTGGTCGTATTCGTCGTGCTGCGACGCTGCTGAGGCCTGTGTGTGCGCCACGCTGTGGAACGATCCACGGCTCGTCAGGGGCAGCGGCTGAGTCTGGCCGAGGGATTCCGCAAACACGCCGTGGATGAAGTGACTGTCGTGTGTCTGCTGGGCGACCGCCGAGTTCGAACCGTTTGTGATGGCTGCAGCGAGCAGCAGCATCGTCGCGGCGCAGATTGCGGCACGTGTCTTACATGAGGGAACCACGACTGACCTCCTGTCGAAACCCTGAACAAATTCTCACCAGCGTCGATGACGTGGCTGAGAACGCCGAACCTTCGTCGGCACTGCTTCTTCGGAGTCGTGTGAGCAGTGACCTGATAACAACCCGCGAGTCACAGGCGAAAGTTGGCAATTGCTGCCGGGCAGCAATTGCGTTCGCTGTCTTCGACACGTTCGCGTGATGTCCGTAGCAGTCGTAGCAGTGCGGACAACGATGACCGGAAGTCGGTTGAATCCGTGTAGGGACAATAGAGCCACGCGGCGGTTTCCATTGGTCACGCCACTCGGCGAACTTCGACCGGAGGCGAGTTTGTCATTTAAGTTTCGGGACGGCGATTCGTGAGGCGTCTTCAGGTACCTCCGAATGCATGTGTTAGGGTCAGGCGGTTGCTTGTAGCTGTTTCCACCGCGAGGTTTACGTTGAGCGGTGGGTCTTCACATCTGTTCAGCTCCGACTTCTCGGAGTGTAGAAGCGATCTGAAAAAGGGGTCTGACCCTCTCCGGGCAAACGCCTCTACAGGCAAAGGCAAAGGGTCAGACCCCTTTTCCAGATCGCCTCTACAGACTGAAACACATTTGCCATTCGGGAATTTCATGCGCACGACTCATGGTTTGAATCAGGGTCCTCAGTTCTTCTCTCGCAGTTTCATCGCCCATCTGAAGTCCGCCTGTGAGACGAAGGGCTCATTGCGGCGACATTCACGTCGCCATCAAACCGGACGGCTCAGGGCCTCGGAAGCGCTTGAAGTTCGAACGCTGCTGGCGGTGACTCCGGCAGTCACAATCAACGCGCCGGACGACGCATTCATCGGGTCGGACATCAGCCTGAGCGTTGCGTTCGATAATACCGGCAGCGGAAGTGAAACCGGATACGGTCCGATCATCGACGTCGTGCTGCCCGTCAACGGAATAGACGGCGGAGTCTCACCGGATGGACTGAATACGACGGGGCCCGCGACATATTTCGGCGTGCCGATCACAACGATTGAGCTGACGTTCCCCGATGACGGTGGTGGTGCGGGAAGCGTCAGTCATCCGTACTTCGTGAATTCATCCGGCGCGCCGCTGACAGTGACCGGCAACGCTGGCGACAAACTGGTCGTGATGCAGCTTCCGTTCGGTTCATTCACGCCGGATCAGCCGGCCGCGCCGGTTCAGTTGCCTGTCACGATGTCGAATCTGGCGGACCTGAACGCTCCGCTGACGATTCGCACGCGATCCGGATTTCAGTACGGCACGGATCCTCTGAACAATCCGGCCAGCGACCCGTCCCTCGTCAGTGATGCACCGTCGAACAGCAGCGCGTGGTCTGTGGCTCATGCTGTG
Organism: uncultured Planctomycetaceae bacterium; assembly: GCA_964531585.1. GTDB lineage: Bacteria > Planctomycetota > Planctomycetia > Planctomycetales > Planctomycetaceae > JAWKUA01. The sequence goes on from CAZHET010000050.1 coordinate 4,678, forward strand.
AATCCGATTCTCACGCGGCTGACGAAGCAGAATCTCGCGCCGGAAAGCGAAACGGCGACGGGGCCGAACTTTCCGCGGCAGTACGAAATCGTCGTCGAGATTGCCGAAGGCCAGACGATTACCAGTTTCGACATCACCGACCTGCTGCCTCCGGAAATCGTTTATCTCGGTGACGGCACGGTGAATGTGTCTCCCGCGCTTTCGCCGAGCATTATCAGTTCGCCGCCCACCGGGACGCCGAACAATGCGCCGAACAACAATCTGACGGTGCGCATTCCGACGGTCACCGGCGGCTCGGGCAACACGGGATTCACGCTGACTTTCGGCTTCTACGTCAATCAGTTCAACGCGAGCAATGCCGCCGTCATCAACGCGGCGACGGCGGACGACACGCTGACACTGAACGAAGCCTTCGCCGTCGGTGACTGGACTCCCATCGACACGCGCGACGCCGGCGGAACCGACAACGTGGTTGCTCACGAAAACATCGCGCTGCACGATGATGAGCTTGAGAACCAGGCGATTGCCGTTCAGAAGTCGGTGGCGATTGTTACGGACAACGGTGCTCCGGGAGCGACTCCTGGGGACGTGCTGGAGTACGTGCTGGAATTTCAGGTCAGCGACTACTTTGCGTTTCAGGACATTGTTCTGAACGACCTGCTGTCAGACGGCCAGCGGATCGATGACACGTTCACGCCGCGGTTGTTTGTTCAGGAACACGGTGACACGAGTGCTCTGGCCGTGTTTGATACGGCAAACTTCACCATCGCCGACAACTTCACCGGGACGACGGATGCCGGCGCGGCGGCGGGAAGCGGGCCGTCTCACACCGTCGACGGCAGTGTTCCCGCCGGATCACAGGAAGCTCGCTTCCGTATTTCGAACGAACTGGTCACTCGCGGCGGAGGCTTTGCTGACGGTCAGCTTGTCGGCGGAGCCATCCCGAACGGCGGCACCGGCGGACCAGTTCCGCCATCCGCGGCACCGTTGCCGTTCGGCGGCACGATTGGGCGCGTGGTGTATCGTACGATCATTCAGGACAACTTCAGTGACGACTTTCCGTCGGGCGACCGATCCGTCGATATCGGTGACGTGCTGACGAATACCGCCGTGATCGACGGAGCGGTTCTGAATGTCAGCGATCTGACGCCAAACGGCAACCGCGAAGATGACGACACGGCCGCTCAGATCGAGATTACACGCGGCTCGCTGCAGAAGCAGGTCTATGCGATCAACGGCAGCACGACGTTTGCGACTCCGGTTCAGGTCGCTCCCGGCGACACGGTGACCTATCGACTGCTGCTGGATCTGCCGACGAGCGACATCGAGAATCTCGGCTTCATCGACTACCTGCCGCTGCCAGTGTTTGATGCGAATGAAATGAGCGGCCCGTTCATCACGACGATCAGCGCCGCGCCACCGGTTGCCGGTCGCGCGAAGTTCGGACCGTCCGAGTCGCTCTATCCTCGAACCGTCGCCGAACTTGGCGGAGCGGGATTGATTCCCGTCATCACGCCTGACGCGAACGCCAATTCCGTGCTGTTCGACTTCGGCGACTTCGATGATCCGGTCAACACCTCGTCGCAGATTGACATTCTGTTTACGGTCACGGTCAGCGACGATCCGTTTGCCGACGGACTGTTTCTGACCAACCAGGTTCGGCAGATTGAAACATCCACAAACGCGGGCAACGCGGTCAACGACGCGATCGTGCAGATTCTGCTCGGCGAACCGGAACTGAACATTCGCAAGGGAGTCGTCGCCAGCGATTCGAGCGGGACGTTTTCGCCGTCAGCGGCGGGACCGGTTTCGTTCAGTGCTCCGGGAGCCGGTGACAACGATGTAACGACACCGGAATTCTCCGGCACGATTCATTCGACGAATCTGGCAGCAACGCCGATCAACAGCAACCTGTCGGGAGTCGACGCGGGCGACATCGTCAAGTTTGCCGTCGTTGTCGAGAACACCGGCAGCAGTCGACTCGGAGCATTCGACGTCAGTCTTCGCGACACGATTCCGGCGGGGTTCGCCGTGCCTGGAAGTGGTCTGAATCTGAGCGTCACGGACGGCACGGGAGCGACGCTGACATTCACCGATCTCGGCGGCGGGTTGTTCGGCAGTGGTCTGATGCTGGACGATCCCGGAGCGACTTCGGCGACGGCGGACGGCAGCGACGGCGGAGCGATCGATCAGTTCAACGCAACCAGCGGCCGCAACATCGTCGTGATCACGTACGACCTGCAGTTGATCGGAACGGTTGCTCCTGGCAGCAATCTGACCAACACGGCAACTCTGATGAGCTACGCCGGTGACGAAGGCGCGGCCAATCATATTCCCGGTGGCATCACCGACACGGCGCGCGTCACGGTTGCTCAGCCGGTTGTCGACAAGGTCGTCACGACAACGAATCAGGTTCACACGTCGGGCAACAACGTGGCGATTGGCGAAATCGTGACGTACACCGTCACAGTCACGGTTCCGGAAGGCCAGTCCACGTCGACTCAGCTTGTCGACACGCTGGACGCCGGCCTGGCGTTCGTGGATCTCGTCAGTATTACTCCGTCGTCAGGTGCGCTCGCATCGAGCGCGGGCAGCTTCGCGACGATCGCTTCTGCGGCAACGTTTGGTGCGGTGGGTGCCGGGGCTGCGAACGCCGGACGCCTGATGACGGTGGACTTCGGGACGCTGACGAACAGCGACACCGACAATTCGACCGACGAAACTCTGACGCTGGTGTACCGAGCGGTCGTACTGAACACACCGGCCAACACTCGCGCTCAGCAGCGCAACAACAGTGCGGCATGGAACTGGACAGGCGGGTCGGTCGTCGACGCGGCTCCAAACGTAACAATCGTCGAACCGACTCTGGACATCACCAAGACCATGTCCCCTGCATCGGCTGACGCGGGCGACACGGTCACAATTACGCTGACTCTGCAGCACGCCGTGAGCAGCAACGCGAACGCGTTCGAGGTGACTCTCAGCGATGTTCTGCCCTCCGGACTGAGTTACGTCGGCGGAAGTTTGGCGCACACTGCAGGCGCGGCACCGTCCACGGGACCTGCCGAATCCGGTGGAACGATCACTGCGGCATGGACGAACTTTCCTCTGGGAACGACTTCAACGCTGACTCTGCAGGCGACGCTGCTGACGTCGGTCATTCCGGGTTCGACGATTACGAATACTGCCGACGCCGACTGGACCGGCCTGCCAGGCGATGTTACGGCGACTCAAAGCATCCACAACACGCTGGCCGTTGAACGCACGGGCGACCCGACCGGGACCGGCACGACGGCCAACACTTATATCGACAGCGGATCGGATTCGATTGACGTGACGGCACCCGTTCCGGTGAAGTCGATCGTGGCGACGTCCGAAGCTCACACGGCTGACGGAGCGAGCACGGTCGCCGACCCGACGCGAGTCGCCGTGGGTGAAATTATTCGTTACCGGCTGCAGACGTCGCTCCCGGAAGGCACGTCTCCGAATCTGCGTCTGATTGACACGCTGCCGAACGGACTGTCGCTGCTGGATCTGTCGCAGGTCATGGTGTCATTTTCCGCAGACAATGACATCACGGAATCCGTTGACCTGGCGGGAGCTGACAACGACGCCGTCGCGCCGACGTTCGTGCTTCCGTCCGGCCGAGTCGGAATCTCCGGTCAGACGCTGACGTTTGATCTCGGCACGCTGGTGAACAACGACAGCGACGCCGGCGCGGAACTGGTGACTCTGGAATTCAACGCTCTGGTCACCAACGCGGCAGTGATTCAGAACACGGTGCAGCTTCAGAACAGTTTCATCGTGCAGGTGAACGGGGCGAACGTCGCCACTTCCAACAGCGTTGTGTCGCAGGTGGTGGAACCCGCGATTTCGAACGTCACTAAGTCGGTCACCAGCTTTGCGACTGGCAGCGTGACCTATCAGGTGACGTTTTCCAACACAGGCACGGCGACAGCGTTCGACGTGAGAATGCATGATCCCCTGCCCTCGCCCGCGCTGACGCTGAACGTTGCGAGCGTCAGTGTGACTCCGGCGGGCGGAACGACAGGAGTCACTGACACATCGTCCGGCAACGACGTCGACATCCTGGTGGCAACGATTCCCGTGGGAGGATCAGTCACGATTACGTATACGGCCAGCGTGAATTCGGCGACTCAGTCCGCTGCGATTCCGAACACAGCCACCGTCACGTACACCAGCCTTCCTGTCGACGGAACCACCGTCAACGCCACGGGATCGTCAACACCCGCGAACAGCGAACGCACCGGTTCCGACGGTCCAGGCGGCGCGTTGAATGACTACGCCGACAACGATTCCGCGTCGCTTGGCGCGCTGGGTGATCGCGTCTGGTACGACGTCGATGGCAATGACATTCAGGATGCCGGCGAACCGGGCATCGGCGGCGTCACGATGACGCTGACATGGTTCGGCCCGGACGGAACGCTCGGTGGTGGCGACGACGTCACGGTGACTCGGACGACCGCAGCCGACGGCAGCTATCAGTTTGTCGGACTTCCCGCGGGGAACTATCGCGTCGAAGCGAATCCCGCGGATCTGCCAGCCGGGATGACACAGACGTTTGACTTCAGCGGGTCGCAGTCTGACAGCACATCCAGCCGAACTCTGACTGGAGGCGAGATCGCCGCTGATCAGGACTTTGGCTACACGGGCACAGGCTCGATCGGCGACACCGTCTGGTACGACGCCGACAGCAGCGGCACTCAGAACAACGGCGAACCAGGTATTCCCGGAGTCACCGTGACTCTGAACATCGACTTCGACCGCAACGGCTCGACCGACGTCGTGCTGAATCGCGTGACGGATCAGAACGGAAACTACACGTTCCCGAACCTGCCGTTCGCCGATTACACGGTCGTGGTGACTCCGCCAGGCGGAACGAATCAGACGTTCGACGCCAGCGGTTCACAAACCGACAACACGTCGGTGCTGACTTTGGGCGGTGGTGAAAGCAACACGGCTCAGGACTTCGGTTACGTCGGCACGGGTTCGATCGGCGATACGGTCTGGTACGACCGCGACGGCAACGACGCTCAGAACGCCGGCGAACCGGGCTTCGCCGGGATCACTGTTGCTCTCGACATCGACTTCAATCAGGACGGCACCGTCGATCACACGATCACGACGTCGACGAATCTGCTCGGCCAGTACCTGTTTCCGAACCTGCCTGTCGGAGCCTACGCGGTGCGAGTGCCGACAGCGCCGGGCGGGACGAGTCAGACGTACGACGCCAGCGGGGCGCAGACAGACAGCCAATCCAGCCTGGTGCTCGGTTCCGGTGAGAACAACGTGCTGCAGGACTTCGGCTACACCGGCACCGGATCGATCGGCAACCGAGTCTGGTTTGATGCAAACTCGGACGGCGTGCAGGATCCCGGCGAACCGGGACTCGTTGGAGTTCCCGTGGCGCTGGATGTCGATCTGAATGGAGACAGCATCATCGACATGACGCTGACGACATCCACCGACGGCGACGGTTTGTACCTGTTCGACACTCTTCCGGCCGGAAGCTACACCATCCGCGTCACGACGCCGCCGACCGCGATGACTCAGACGTACGACGCCAGCGGGTCGCAGTCCGATCATACGTCTTCGCTGACTCTGGCCGCCGCAGCGAACAACGTGCTGCAGGACTTCGGCTACGTCGGCGGAGGTTCCATCGGCGACACGGTGTTCTTTGACATCAATGGCGACGGCACGCTAAATGGCCAGGACGTCGGGATTCCAGGTGTCACCGTGACGCTCAGCGGCGACCTGAACAACGACGGCACGTCGGACTACACCGTCAACACGACAACCGATGGTTCCGGTCGATACGTGTTCAGCAACCTTCCGCCTGGCGATTACACGGTCACGGTGACTCCGCCGGCCGGAACGACTCAGACCTATGACGCGACGGCTCCGCTCGACAATCAGTCGACGTATTCTCTTGTGCTGATGGAAGACGAAACGGCTCAGGACTTCGGCTATACCGGCACGGGGTCGATCGGCGACCGCGTCTGGTTCGACATCAACGGCGACGGAGTTCAGGACGCGGGCGAACCGGGCTTCGTCGGAGTGCCCGTGCAACTGGACGTCGATCTTGACGGCGACGGAACTTCTGAAGTCACGCTGTCCACAACGACGGGGGCCAACGGAATCTATTCGTTCACGAACCTTCCGGCGGGAACCTACACCGTGCGCGTCACGCCGCCAGCGGGACTGGTTCCGACCTTCGACGCCAGCGGATCGCAGTCGGATCACACATCAACGTTGTTTCTGGCCGGCGGGGACAACAATGTGCTGCAGGACTTCGGCTACCGCGGGACGGGGTCGATCGGCGACCGAGTCTGGTTTGACGCCAGCGCCGACGGAGTTCAGGACGCCGGTGAACCAGGAATCCCGAACGTCACCGTGACACTGCTGGGCGATCTGGACGCCGACGGCACCGCAGATTTCACACTCTCGCAGCCAACGACTTCGACCGGAACGTATCTGTTTTCGAACCTGCCGGCCGGCAACTACACCGTCACGGCAACTCAGCCCGCCGGGACGACTCAAACATTCGACGCCAGCGGTTCGCAGTCGGACAACACGTCCACGCTGACCCTGGCAGCCGGAGCGAACAACCTGCTGCAGGACTTTGGCTACGACGGTGTCACGATCGGTTCAATCGGGGACTTCGTGTGGCTTGATCGCAATGGAGACGGAATTCAGGACGCCGGCGAACCCTGGCTTGCCAACGTGACGGTCACGCTGGAACTGGACGTCAACGGCGACGGGACACCGGACTACACAGAATTCACGACGACAAATTCTTCCGGTCAGTATCTGTTCAGCGATTTGATACCGGGAGCCTACACCATCATCGTGACTCCGCCTGTGAACCTGACGCAGACGGCAGACCCCGACGCGACACTCAACAATCGTTCGTCGGTCAATCTGACCGCCGGAACGAACAACACGCTGCAGGATTTCGGCTATCGAGGTACCGGCACAATCGGCGACTTCGTCTATCGCGACGAAAACGGCAGCGGGACGCAGGATGGTGGCGATACGGCGATTAGCAACGCTACGGTCAACCTCAGCGGCGACATCGACGGCGACGGCATCGCGGAAACGTTCACCACGACGACAAACAGTTCCGGCATTTATTCCTTCGCGAATCTGCCCGTCACAACGCCGACGGGTGCCGCAATTGACTATACGGTTTCCATTGATCCGGCGTCTCTGCCGATTACTGTCACACCGTTCGTCGATCCGGATGGAACAGCCGACAACCGGGCGACGGTGACGCTGACAGTCGCGTCGCCGACGAACAACACGCTGGACTTCGGCTACGTGGAACTCGTTGATCTGGCGGTCACCAAGACCAACACGGATGTCTACCACACGCGGCTGCCGAGCGAACCGGTGGTCTACGAAATCGTTGTGACCAACGCGGGACCGGGACCAGCGGTGAACGCCGGCGTCGTTGACAATCTGCCGGCAGAAGTCACTTCGGCAACATGGACGGCAACCGGTTCTACCGGAACAACCTTCAGCGCCAGCGGCAGCGGTGACGTGAATGACACAGTCTTCGTTCCGGTCGGCGGTACGATTACTTACATCGTGTCGGCCACGATCGATCCGGCGTTTCTGGGAGTTCTGACCAACACGGCCAGCGTCACCACCGTTCAGATCGACACCGACCCGACCAACAACACCGCCACCGACGTGACTCAGATCGCACCGATCGTCGTCACTCCGCTGGCTCCCCCGGTCGCCGGCCAGTCGATCACGTTCAGTGCTCGCGGTCAGGGACTGCACACGGCACTCGTTCCGTTTGCCTGGGGCACGTCGCTGGGAACGTCGGTCGTAAACGGCGTGACGCTGGGCATCGCCAACGCAACTGTGTTCGGCGTTGGAGTTCAGTGCAGCGGTGGAACGGTCGAAGCCACACTGAATCTGCCGGCGTCGCTGGCCGGTCAGACGATTTACATTCAGGCGTTTGAAACTCAGCCGAACCAACTGGCCAGCAACGTACTGCCGCTGACCGTGGGAGCAGCAGCGCCGGTCGTGACGGCTCCCGCGGGCGGCACGCTGAACGCACGGCCGACGTTCACGTGGATTCCGGCCGCCGGAGCCACCAGTTATGACGTCTGGATCGGAGCGATGCCGTCAAGCGGCAGCCCGTACATGCAGCAAACGGTGACCGGAACATCGTTCACGCCAGCCAGTGATCTGAACATCGGACGCTACGCCGTTCACGTTCAGGGAATTCGCGCGGACGGCAGCCGTACCGGCTGGAGCGTCGCGTCAATCTTTGATGTCGACGCACCCGTTCAATGGATCACAACCAGCGGATCAAATCCTTCGCAGCAGCCGACCGTTAGCTGGAATGCAGTCCAGGGAGCTGCTCGATACGACATCTGGTTCAACAATCTGTCGACCGGAACGTCGCAGGTGCTGCGAGACACAAACGTTACCGGAACCTCGTTCACTCCGCCGGTGCCGCTGGATCTGGGAGCTTACCGAGTCTGGGTGAGAGCCCTGGACGCGTCCGGCAATGCCGCCGGATGGTCGACCGGCATTCCGTGGAATGTCACACCGGCTCCCGTGCCAACCGGACCGGCGTCTACAACCGTCGATGCAACGCCGACGTTCGACTGGACCGATGTCGCCGGAGCGACGACCTACGACCTGTGGGTCAACAACACGACGACGGGCGTGAGTCAGGTGATTCGGCAGTCGTCACTGACCACGTCGGAATTTACTCCGTCGGCGAGTCTGCCGATTGGTCGCTATCTGTGGTGGGTGCGAGCATCCGCGAATGGCGTTGTCGGCGCATGGTCCGCCAGCCAGACGTTCCATCTCGGCGGAAGTCCGGCGCTGCTGACGCCGTCCGGCACAACCAGCGACACGACTCCAACGTTCACGTGGACCGCTGTCGAGGGAGCCGCCAGCTACCGTCTGTGGGTGGATCATGTCGGCGTGCAGTCCGGCATCATCAACCAGAACGCAGTCGCGGGAACTTCCTTCACGGCGTTGTCCGCACTGCCGACCGGCAACTACCGAGTCTGGCTGAGAGCAGTCGGAGTCGACGGAACGCTGGGCAACTGGAGTTCGGCCGTTGACTTCACGATCACCGCCAACGACGCATCCGCGACCAGCGGACCGCCCAGCGACGACGATGTGCTGCAGGTCGTATTGCTTCAGACCACCGATCTGCTGGAACAGCAGGTCGCTCCGATTCCAAACGAACGCTCTGAAAAAGCCCGGCCACAGAATACGGTGGCCGCCGCCAGCGACGACCTTGCCGTTGCCGAAGTGAACTCGTCCGCGCGGCAGTCAGCGGTTGGAGAATGGACTCGCATCTCCACCGCCGACGTTCGCAGCGGGCAGACCTGGCCGTCGTCCGGTCAGTTTCAGGAACTGATTGAGGACACGCGGAGTCTGGACGAGGTGCTGTCGCGGTTTCATCGTGATGAAGTGGGAGTCTGACTTGCCCGGCTCGGCCGACACACCGCGCGGATGCTGCGTCGCATCATTCCGCGCGGATGTGTCGCTCTTGCTGAGCGTTGAGAAACGCTGTTCGGTCGTTCAGCCTTGTGCGTTGAGGCACCGGTGAACGTGTTCGTCCCGCTTTGGACTCGACGGGCAGATGGGAAGTTCGCGTGGCGGACGCTGCCAGCGTCCGCCACGTTGCCTGTGCTGCCCAGTCTTCTGTGCTGCCAGCGCACGCAGGAAACGGCTGCACGGCGAGGAAACGGCTGCACAAAGTAGTATGATCGCGAACGGAATCGTCCTTGCCATCAGGAGCCGTCATGTCAGATCGCCCCGTGCTCCCTCGAACTGTGTCGGACTGGCTTTGTGTGTTCGGGCCGGGCGCGATCATCGCGTCGCTGACGATTGGCACCGGGGAACTCATCTTCTCGACGCGCGGCGGAGCTGTCTTCGGCTACCGCATTCTGTTCGTGTTCGTGGTGATTCTGATCATGAAATGGGGGCTGGTGGTTTCGACAAGCCGCCACATGATTCTGACCGGAGTGCATCCCTACGAACGGATGGCGGAAATTCCTGGTCCTCGCGGCTGGCTGCCCGTGATGCTGCTGCTGATGGCGACGGTCTGCCTGCCCGTGTGGATCAGTTTTCATGCCGGTGTCATCGGCAACCTGACGGCATGGGTCACCGGAACGCGAGAACTCTTTCACGGGGGCATCGACTATCTGTGGGGACTGGTCTTTCTGCTGGCCACTGTGACGCTGTCGGCGACGACCGGCTATTCGGTGCTGGAACGAGTGCAGATGTTTGTTGTCACCGCCATGATTCTGTGTTCGCTTCTGACCCTGTTCCTGTACGGACCGGACTGGGTCGAGCTGGCGCTGGGAATTGTGCCGCGGCCGTTGTCGTATCCTGTCTGGCTGCCCGAAAAGTATCCGGACATCGCACAGCATTCCGTCTGGATCGAAACAACTCGCTATGTCGGAGTCATCGGTGGAGCCGGCTTCGATTACCTGGCCTATACCACCTGGCTGCGCGAGAAAGGCTGGGGAATTCTGCCGGGCACTGCGACACCTCAGCAGCTTGAAGAAATCGCCGCCGATCCGCGCCATGAAGTCCGCCGCTGGATTCGGGCGCCGATGATTGACTGCGCGATCAGTTTTCTTCTGATCGCGGCCTTCACTGCGGTGTTCGTAACGTCCGGAGCGCTGATTCTGAGGCCCGAAGAGCTGGTCCCCGACGAAGACAGTCTGCTGAATCTGCAGGCGCGCTTTGTGACAAACATCCATCCGCTGCTGCTGCCGCTGTACGTTGGCGGGGCTTTTCTGACGATGCTGGGAACACTGTACGCCACGATTGAAATCGCCTGCTGCATCGCGGAAGAAATCCTGCGCGGCCTTGTCCGGGAATGGAGCGACACACGAACCCGGCGGCTGCGGCGAAGCGTGCTGGCGTGGTGCGGATCGGGAGCCGTCCTGATTCTGATGTGGCTGTTCGTCCGGCAGAAGGTTCCGGTGGATGTGCCGGTCGGAGTGCCGTCGCCGGTTGCGGTTTCACCCGCCGCTTCCAACTCCAACTCCACTTCCAATGACGCAACCGTCACCGCAACCTCCAGCGCAGGGCATGAGTTGCAGCAACCGCCGGGCCAGTCACCGGACGTCTCGACGGCGCAGCGAATAGAAACACTGCGTCGCGAGAAACCTCGCGTCCTGCTGGCGATTCTGACACCCGTCAATCTGTTCACCGGAGTCCTTTCGTGTGGCCTGATCTGTGTGCTGGTGATCTGGATGGACCGGCGCTGGCTTCCCGCAGGTCTGCAACCGTCGCGGTGGCTGACGGCACTGAATTCGGTTTCCGCTATCGTGCTGATCGCGGTTGGACTCAAGGGGTACTGGGACAATTCGAATCGTCTCTTCGTGCTGGGAAGCATGGGTGTCATCGTGATCGCGTCGTTCGCGGTGGCAGCGTTTGCCGGGCGGAGACTGCTGCCAACCGGTACGGACACGTCCGGTGAAGGCGACCGTTCGTGAGCCTCCTCAGTGGCGTGCCGCGGGGCAACGGTTCCTGAGGCCACCCCGAGCGGTTGACCGGTTGTTTCTTTACATTTCCTGGACTTTCCTGCGGCCAAACTCACAAAATGCCAACTCTCCGCGGAATTCCGCGGGGCGCTGGTCCCTGAATTCGCGGGGAGTTCCCTGCGCGCCGCTGATTTCGGATTTCTGCCTGACGCGAACTCATTGAGTGTGAACGTTGTGACGCTGCACCCGCGACAGTCCGGAAAACGGCGAAACCGGTTGCTCGGAAAGCGCCGCCGCAGGCACTCCGCCGCTGACATTTCACTTGAAGCCGTTGACCTTCCGCTTGAACGTCGGTTGCTGCTGTCCGCCGGCGTCGCGGATTCTCCCGACGCGACGGGCAGGTTGAATGCGGTCCCGGCAACCACCGCCAGCGTCGCGACGATCGGGCTGCCAGGGCGAGTTGCCTTTTCCGCAACGCTGGTCGACGGCTCGAAGGTTCTGTCCGGCACACTGCTGATGACGGCGAACGCTGGTCCGCATGTGTCGATCGTCTTTGTCTTAGAAAATCCACAGCAACCCGCGCCGAACCCGCCCGCGTCGAACCCGCCCGCGTCGAACCCGCCCGCGTCGAGTCCGCCCGCGTCGAGTCCGCCCGCGTCGAGTCCGGATGTCGCAGATTCCCCCGAAGTTCTGGTCATCCAGCTGAATGTCAGTCCGGGCAGCCTCCTGGACTCAGGCGGCAACGTCCGGTTCATCAGTGCCGGAGGGCAACGAATTGTCATCCAGCTTTCAGACGGGCAGCGTCAACTGCTGCCGGCGTACTTCGACAACGCTGTGCCGCCGAACCGCCCCTCCGGCAACCCGGCCCCCGAAGTTCCGTTGCCGCCTGTCAGTCCGCCGATTGTCGAGTTGATACCCGGATTGCGGACGGAGATTCGGCTGTTGTCCGATCCCGGTTCCGCGCTGCCCAGGTTCCTGCGTGCGCAAACCGCGAGATCGCTCGCCGACGTCAACTCCGACAACGAAGTGCGGTCACTGGACGAATACTTTTCCACGGCGGAAGCGGGGTCATGGCTCCAGGAAACTGATGTCGAGACATCAGCTGAAGCGTTTTCGGAGCCGCACACAGACGTGTTTCTGAAGGATATCGGATCGTCATCGTCGCGAAGCCCCGGAGCCCGAGCGCATGAGACTCGCGATGTGGTTCAACGTCGCGAGCCGGCGTTCACCATCGTCACAGGTGGTCGGTACGATCTGCGCTCTGAATTCGATGCCGCCGGCGGTACTGCGATGCCAGGAACGGCGGCTTCGGGTGTTCATTTGCGTGGACTTGTCGACGTCCTGATGCGGTTCAGCACGCAGGATCTGCTCTGCGATTTCAGCCGTGACGAATTCTCCGACTGGCTGCGGCGGCAGTTCGACCTCGAATTGACGTCCGCGGAGCACACACAATCAGCGGACGACCAGTCACACGACAATCTGCCTGGTGAACCGGTTGCATACGCTGACAGTTCGCCAGCCGAAACCGGCCGGCAGGATGTTCAGCGGCAACACCCTGCCCTGTCGCGAATCGATACCGGTGGCGGGGTCGAACACTTCGTCCTGCTGTTGTCTGACCAGCCCCCGGAACCCCCGGTGATTGTCGGCATCTGGCAACAACTGAAATTTGACTGCAATCCCCGCGGCCCGCCGACCAGTGAGACTCTGTCGGGCACAGCGACGACGCGACTCGATGCGAAAGCCGATCAGCTTCAACGGCTGCGGTTCAGCATTGCACCGCGAGGTCCGTCGGTGACTTCCACTTTCTGATGTGGAAGTTTCCCGAACACCTCACGGAGCGAATTGATGTCTCTGAGTTCTCAGGATTCCCTGATGCGGAATCTGGCCCGATATCAGTATTTTCGAAACAGGCACCTGACCGTGTCGCACGACGCAGATGACCTGTTTCAGGACGCGTGGATCCAGTTCAATCATTCGGATGAGCAACAGGATGATGCTTCCGAAGAACCGAGTTCGCAGACACTGCGTCTGCATAAAGCAGTGCGTCGAGCGACGGAGCGAGCTTTTGGCAAGCTGAGAAAACGTTGCGTCCGCGGTGCTCCCGCGGAAACGACGATGGAGTTTGAACCGGCCGACTGCAATCCGGATCCGGACCTGGTAATCGACCTCCGCAATCAGATCGAATCACTTCCGCTGGATGAGCGGCTGGTGATTGAACTGCTGCGGCGCGGCTACGACGGAACGGAGATCGCGGAACTGCTTGAGCTTTCCCCTCAGGCGGTGACGCGGCGAAAGCAGAAGGCCATCGAAAAGCTTCGTCAGAAGCTGGATGTCGCAACATGAACTCTTCTGAAACTGTTCCTTCGACGCGTCACGTCGCAATGAACGAAGAATGCCGGCAGACGCGTTTTGAGCTGCCGCGCGAGTTGTTTGGAGAACTGGACGAGCCATCCTCGTCCGGTCTCTTCGAGCACATCCGCCGCTGTCGCGGTTGCCTGGAAGCGTACGTCGCTCTCCAGGCCGCCGCGGAGCTGGCTGGTTCGGGCGGCGTAGAGGCCTCCTGACCCGCACGCCCGGAATTCCCGCGCAGAGTCCTGCCCTCGCGAAGGCGGGGGCGGGAACCCAGCACACACCCGTCATTCCCGCGCAGGCGGGAATCCAGGCTGCGTGCGTAGTCGACTGGATCCCCGCCTGTGCGGGGATGACGAGTGGCGGGGCAATGACGAGTGACGGTGCGGAGTTGACGGGGCAAAGTGTGCGAGAAGCTACGGAATTGCGCTCGCACCGGCAGATTCTGCTGCAGTTCCTCGCCCGGCACCTGGGAAACGCTCACGCGATACCGAATCCAGCGGAATTCTCTGACGACCTCGTCCGTGATGGGGGTGAGATCAACTGCTTTGGTTCAGTACAGTTCCGCCGTGCTTCCCGCCTCGCGAGGTTATCCCCGATGTTCCGCCGCCGCCCTGCCCACCGACGTTCCTCACGTTTCACCGCACTGCGAACTCACGCCGCCGTTGAGCTTTTGGAAGACAAACGCCTTCTGAGCGCCGCAAGTACGGACGTTCGCGCTGAGCGGATGATCGGCTCGGCCGAGGATGTCGTTGCGCCGGGCTACTCGTTGGCGCTCGAAGAAGTTCACATCGTCGACAACGAAATCTGGATTCTGTCCCGGTTGACGGCACCGCTGGATCCGAACGGCCTGCCTCCCGAACCAGCTCCGATGAATTCAGAAGACAGCTACTGGGTCACCGACTCCGTCACTGTCTTCGCGCCGGAGTTTGCCATCAGGCAGTATCGCATTGGCGGCACCGGTGACTTTGATCATCCGGCCGCTGATCGAGCGACTGAACGCCCGGTGGACGATGTCCGCAGCTTTCACGCGTTGCTGGAAGGGCATGAAACCGAACTGCTGTACAGCCGCATCGATCCCGAACTCAGCGCCTGGCGTGAGGCGGTTCGCGAGAAACTGATCGCCGAGGCCGACGAAGCCTATGGCGATCTGTACGGCCAGGAAACGGAGGGGTGGTGGTTGAATCCCATCGATCATCCCGTTCCGCTTCCCGTCGACTTCGTCCTGCGAAACAGCATCGCCGCGGACGTTCAGGAGCTTTCGTTTTCCGCTACGAACGTGCAGGTGGAAGGCGTCGACGAAGGCGACATTGTCGAGACAGACGGAGAGTTCCTGTACATCCTGAGCGGCCAGGACCTGATCGTTGTTCGTGTGGAAGGCTCATCCGGCAGCAGTCGCGAAGTCGTGTCGCGAACGCGGCTGAGTCAGTGGGCTCAGGCGATGTTTCTGCACGACGGCCATCTGACCGTCATCAGCAGCGGATACAGCACGCCGCACATTCAGAAGCCGGACGTGATCGGTCTTCCCATCACGCTGTCCGGTCCGCTCACGACCGTCAGCGTTTTCGACGTTACGAATCCGGAACAGCCCTCGATGACTCAGCAGACGGTCGTTGACGGCCAATTTGTTGATTCACGGGCCATTGGAAGTTCCGTCTACGTGGTGACCGAAAATCATCAGGGAGTGCCGTGGCTGCCTCGACTGCAGATCGTACCCGATCACGTCAACGACGACGGTGTGCAGGTCTTTCGCTACCAGACACGCAGTGAGTATCTGCAGACGATTAGCAGCGTCGTCGAATTTTCATCGCCGCCGGCCATCTATCGCAACGGTCCCAACGGAACGCTGGAGCGCATTGGCTGGCTTGACGATTCGCTGCTGGACGGAAGTATTGCCGAGCAGAACCGCTCACAAACCAACGTTTTGAAGTTCGTCATGACCGAAACCGCGCCGGGCCCGGTCGACAACATCAACGTTCCCGTTTCCACCGGCTGGGCGACAAAGATCTACGCGTCTCACGGAGCGCTCTATCTGCTGACCAACGAATATCTGCAACTCGAGGTCGACGGAGATTTTCCGATCATTGATCAGGGAAGCACTCGCACGCGAATTCACAAGGTCGGGATCGACGGCGAACGGATGACTCTGGAAGCCTCGGGCGTCGTCAACGGAACCGTCGACAGCCAGTTTTCGGTTGACGAATTTAACGGCTTCCTGCGAGTCGCCACCACCACAGGAACTCTGTGGGCGGGCAATTCGGAGAACCACCTGTTCGTGCTGCAACAGACCG
>CAZHET010000051.1:0-20736 GCA_964531585.1 uncultured Planctomycetaceae bacterium
GTGATCAAGACCGCCGGCTGGGTCATTGACATGGGGCCGGACGGCGGTGAAGGCGGCGGGCTCATCGTTTGCGAAGGCACTCCGGAAGACGTCGCGAAGTGCAAAGATTCGTACACGGGAGCGGCCCTGCGTCCGGTGCTGGGAATGAAAGCGCTGCGTTCCGGAAGGGGGCGAGTTCTGCCAGGCGGCGCGCGTGGCAGCAACGGTTCGGCACGAGCATCGTCCTCGCACACAAAGGCCGACCCTTTTGTTTTCGCCAAACAGATCGAAATCACGGGAGCGTCTCAGCACAACCTGCAGCACATCAATCTGCAGGTTCCACGCGGCGAGATGAGCGTCTTCTGCGGCCCGAGCGGCAGTGGAAAAACTTCGCTGGCGATGGACACGCTGTACGCCGAAGGACAGCGGCGCTACGTCGAAAGTCTGTCCGCGTACGCTCGGCAGTTTCTTGGCCAGATGCCGAAACCGCGAGTCGACAGCATTCAGGGGCTCAGCCCGGCAATCGCCATTGAACAGAAAACGGTCGGAGCAACTCCGCGTTCCACCGTCGGCACGGTCACCGAGATCTACGACTACCTGCGAGTATTGTTCGCTCGACTGGGAACCGTGCATTGCCCGAAATGCGGCCAGCCGGCTCAAAAGCAGACAACCGATGAGATCGTCGACGCAATTCTGCGGCTCAATGTCGGTGCCGGCGGCCCGACGGAACCGACTTCGGTCCGCGCTCTTCTTCTCGCGCCAATCACTGTCGATCGCCAGACAACCTATGAAGCTGCGTTCGCACGACTGCAGGCCAATGGCTGGATCCGAGTTCGCGTGGATGGCACGACGTACTCACTCGGCGAAACTCCCGACATCGATCACCGTCGCAGTCACGACATCGAAATCGTCGTCGACCGAATTACCATCGACAGCAAAGACCGCGGTCGCATCGCCGACTCGGTCGAGGCCGCTCTGGACGCGGGAAAAGGAATCCTCCGCGTGGCGGTTGTTCCCGGCGTACGACGGGACTCCGATCCCGTCGAAGAAGACGTACGACGCCTTGCCAGGGCCGTCGAGCCCGACGTTGTGCGAGAATCGACGGCCCTGGAAGTCCATCGGACGGACAGCGCGACGGGATCGCAGTCCCGCCGGACGGACAGCGCGACGGGATCGCAGTCGCGTCTTACGAGTAGCGACGAACCGGGCTGGCCAACGCATACGTTCAGCCTGCATCTTTCCTGTTTCCATTGCGGTCAGTCGTTTGACCAGCCGTCGCCGCAGCAGTTCAGCTTCAACAGTCCGCTGGGCTGGTGCTGGAACTGCGAAGGACTTGGCACAGAATACGGGGCCAATCAGGCACTGCTGGTCACCAGCCCCGAACGCAGTCTGCTGGACGGAGCCATCGGCGCACTTCCTGACCCTCGCGAGAACGCGGCGTTCCGGATGATGCTGGAAGCGATCGGCACGGAGTTCAACATCCCGCTGGATCAGCCGTGGTATCTGCTGACCGCCGAACAGCAGCGAGTGATCCTGTACGGCGATGAAGAACGGTGGGTGAAGGCAGGTGCCGGCGGCGCGGTTGCGTCGGGCTTCCGAAACCTGCAGTTTCGCTACCGCGGTCTGTTTCCCACCATCGAACTTGCCGCGCGGCTGTCGTATTCCCATCGTCGGTCGCTGATGGAAATGGCGGGCCAGAAAGACTGCAGCGTTTGCAACGGAACCCGACTTCAGGACGTCCCGGCCGCCGTCAGGCTGAAACAGGTGACTCTGCCACAGCTTTGTCACATGCCGCTGGCCAGGGCACTCGAGTTTCTTAAATCCCTGAAGCTGACGAAGGCTCAGAAGCAGATCGCCGGCGACCTGCTGGACGAAGCCATTCATCGTTTGAGCTTCCTTATCGACATCGGCCTTGAGTACCTGACGATGGACCGAGGCATGCCGACGCTGTCCGGTGGCGAATCGCAGCGGATTCGACTGGCCGGTCAGGTCGGACGTTCGCTGACCGGAGTGCTCTACGTTCTCGACGAACCGACGATCGGCCTGCATCCGCGAGACAACGGCCGTCTGCTGGCAGCGCTGAAACGGCTGCGTGATCTCGGCAACACCGTGCTGCTGGTTGAGCATGATCGCGAAGTTCTGGAAGCCGCAGACCGGCTCTACGACTTCGGACCGGGAGCCGGCCGACTTGGCGGAACTGTCGTGGCGCAGGGAACTCCCAAACAAATCGGACGTCTGTCGACCCAGTCGCTGACCGGCGGGTATCTCAGCGGCGAACAGGGGATTCCGGTGCCGGAAGTCAGAAGGATGACGGCCGAAGGCAGCAGGCCGAAGGACGATGGATCGACTGCTCCTTCATCGTTTCGCCTTCATCATTTCCTCCGCCTTCTTGGAGCCTCCCAGCACAACCTGCGCAACGTCGACCTTAACATTCCGCTGGGCACGTTCACCTGCATCACGGGAGTCAGCGGCAGCGGCAAGAGTTCGCTGGTCATGAACACGCTCGCTCGCGCCGTGGCGAGAAGACTCAATCTGTCCACAGAAGCTCCCGGCCCGTTCCGCGAACTGCTCGGGATCGAACACCTTTCGAAGATCGTGATCGTCGACCAGAACCCGATCGGCAACACTCCGGCCTCGAACCCCGCGACGTACACCGGAGTCTTCGACCACATCCGCGAGCTGTTCTGTCGCATGCCTCAAGCCAGGGTGCGAGGTTACCGGCCCGGTCGGTTCAGCTTCAACCGCGCGGGTGGCCGCTGCGAAGACTGCGAAGGAATGGGCCAGCAGAAGATTGAAATGCACTTTCTTCCCGACGTCTGGGTGGAATGCCCCACGTGCCGCGGTAAACGCTACAACAGCGAAACTCTGGGCGTGAAGTTTAATGAGTACAGCATTGCCGAAGTGCTCGACATGCCGATCGAAAAGGCTCTCGACCTGTTTGCCAGTGTGCCAAAGATCCGAGCGCCGCTGGCGACTCTGCACGCGATCGGCCTGGGTTACCTGACGCTGGGTCAGTCTGCTCCAACGCTGTCCGGCGGCGAAGCTCAGCGAATCAAACTCGCGGCGGAACTGGCAAAGCCGAATCAGGGCCGCACGCTTTATCTGCTCGATGAACCCACGACCGGACTGCACTTCGACGACATCGCCAAACTGCTCGCCGTGCTCAACAGCCTGGTGGAACAGGGCAACACCGTCGTCGTGATCGAACACAACCTGGATGTGATTAAAACAGCCGACTGGATCGTGGATCTCGGCCCCGAAGCCGGCAGCGGCGGCGGCATGATCGTGGTCGAAGGCACGCCGGAAGAAGTGGTGGAGTATGCCGCTGCAGTACGTGCCGGCAGCCCGACGGCCCCCGCAGCGGACTCTTCATCGCGTGTCGGTCCCACGATCGTCGAGACGCATTCAAAGACCGGCCAACCTGCGCACGTAGTCCCGTCGGACAGTCCAGGCCTGCCATCTCACACCGGCGAACTGCTCGGTCCCGTATTGGCCGCAGCCACGACCGGCACGATCGAAACTTTCGATGTCAATGCCGCCACCAGGAAACACGCGGGCGATGTCAGCGTCGAGCAACCTGGCGAATCGGCGAAGCTGCCATGGGAAACCAACGGCCAGCGCTGGCATACTCAGGAATGTCTCAGCCACGACGGGCAGCGCTGTCGGTGGGACGGCAAGGCACTGCAGTTCGTTGTCGACCTGCTGGCGAAGGACAAACGCTTCGCGACAGTCAACTGGAATCATCGCTCGACGGTGGAAGTGAAAACAGAGCGGGGTTCGGGCTGGTTCCTGCACGCTCGCACCGGCCATCCGTGGCTGATTGTGCTGTGCTTTCGAGTGAAGAAGGGCACTTTCGAAACTCGTCGGCTGGACTTCGAACTCAATCTAACGCCGATCGATGATGTCGAAGAGATTCTGTACTACAGCCAGTCGCCGCGAGTGAAAGTCCGCAGCATCGCCGGACCGTGGCAGGAAGTCAGCATCAAGGTCTGGAAGAAGGAAGAGATTGACACGCCCGCGTTTCGGACATTTCTGACACAGGCGGCGGATGCTCACGTGTCGCTGGCAACGAAGGAAAAAGCCAGGCCAGATGACCTGCTGCCGTGGAAACAACTCGGCCGCAAATGGCACCTGATGAAGAAAAGTCTTCCCAATAATGGTCACGTCGACTGGGAATACAGGACGCTGGAGAAACTGCTGAATGTCGTCGAGCAGGCATTCACTCGCTGCAACGTCGACTACGGTATCCGCACTAAGATTAACTGGACTCGCGAGTCGGACAATTCTCCGGTCGCCGAACTGCAAACAAAGCGGCGGGACGGAGTCGATCTGGTGCTGTTCGTCGCGCGGGATTCCGTCACCATCGGCAGCATTGCTCAGTTCGGAATCCAGCAAGCGGTGAAGCATCATCGCAACGGTGGAGATGCGGTTCGTATTCGGTTTAGGAAGGCGCAGCAGGTAAACTCAGAATTGACAACGTGGCTGCAGCAGATGGTGCCGAAGTAACCGCCCAGGCTGAGTTTCGTGACAACAACGCCGACTGACGGACGGCTGATGGGTTTCGGTCTCAGACAATCGCAGATTTCGGCGGAGCATGTTCGATGGTGTCGCGTGAAGTCGTGTGTCCCGAATGTGGCCGGCCAGTGCCGTCGGCCGACATCAATGTCACGGCTCTGGTTGCGAAATGCAGCGACTGCAGCCTGATCTTCGATCTCGAACACTCCGTTCCGGCACTCGCTCCCGCCACGGAACCAGCCCGGCCCGCCGGAATCACGATGGACAGCGGTCTCGGCGGTGAACTGCTGCTCAAACGCCGCTGGTTTCACCCGATGCTGTTCTTCCTGCTGTTCTTCTGCATCGCATGGGACGCGTTCCTCGTCTTCTGGTACGCGATCGCCCTGTTCGGTCCCGGCAACAACGGTGGCATGGGCTGGCTGATGATTGTGTTTCCGGTGGCCCACGTCGCGGTGGGCGTTGGGCTGACCTACTACGTCGTGGCAGGGTTCCTCAACAAGACGGAAATCCTCGTCACGGCGGATTCGCTGTACGTCCGCCACCGACCGATCCCCTGGCGAGGCAACCGCGAGCTGCGCAGGGACGAGATTCGCCAGATCGAAATCGAATCGGCCGGCATCTCCACGGCACCTGCCAACCCCGGCATGGTGCAATTGTCGGTTTGCGTGCATCACACTGACGGAAGCCTGCTGCCCCTGCTTTCGAATCTTCCGCACCGCGACGCGAACTACGTTGCCTGGCACCTCGCGGAAGCGCTTGGCGTGCCGCTGCTCCACAAAGACCAGCTCTCGAACAGTGAACCGCCTTCCCTGGCCAGCGGACTTCGGCGATTCCTCTCCGCACGAGACCGGTAAGACGTACGGCAGATGAAGACTCACGGTATCCGCGGCTTCCAGCGGACGCGCTGCGGCAGGATGGTGGAGATACGACTGGCAGGTTCTCATTTGCCGCTCGCCCAACGGGCAGAAACCGACAACACGCGCAATGACTCCCCTTTTCTGAGACGCCTTCTACTCGCTTTTGCCATCGCTCGTTTCGGGTGGCAAACGCGACACGATGTGTACGCGGTCCCGCACCCGTAGGTGCGCATTACAACGATTCTGCCGGGAATCCGTGCTTCGACGTCACACCGGCGGCGCACAGCGTGCGGCATCGCACGTGTCAGAGCGGAAAGCGTGCGTCCTGCTGGCGGCACCTCGCTGTGCCGGGTCCGCGCCAACGGCTCCCCGATTGCACGCTTTCCAGCCGATCTCGCGGCTTTCGTTCCTCTGAATGAATCTGACGTTGATCGTCGTTCCGGATCTGAAGAAAGCACGGCCCGCGAAGTGACGCTGATTCCGGATTGGCACACCGCCTGCTTTGGACCGGGCAGACAACGTGCATTCGCAGTCATGGCGGGAAAGTCGTCGAACAGACCCGCCGCATCCTTCAAGATCCTCTCCGCTTCCGGCTGGCAGCGGGTACAGAGATTACAACACGGAGTGAAGCTAAATTATGAAACATCCAGGATTGTCACTCATCGGTCGTATTTGCCGCTCCAGCGTTGCGGTCGCCTTCGTGGCGGCTGTTGTGGGTGGAAAAGTCCAGGCGGCGAATTCGCCCGCCGCGCCCAATGCTCCTGCCACCGGTTCGTTCGCCGGTGTCATCCTGTTTGATGGCGAAGTCGTCCAGCCTGCTCCGCTGATTGCCGCAGGTGCCAGCGACGTCAAAGATGCAGAAGTATGCTCCGCCGATCCTGTTCCCGATGAGTCGCTCGTGGTCGGTGAGAACAAAGGTATCGCCAATGTGTTTGTCTATCTGCGACGCGCACCAAAGGGCTTCAAGGGCAAGGCTCCGACGGAACCTTTGGTTATCGATCAGAAGGGCTGCGTGTTTCTGCCTCATGCTGCCGTGATCCAGGCGGGGCAGCCGGTCCTGATCAAGAGCAGCGACGCGATTCAGCACAATCTGCACACGTTTCCAAACCGCAATCAGCAGACGAATCTGCTGATCAGCCCAAATGAACAAAAGGGCGTCGAAATCAAGTACTCACGCCCGGAGGCAGAACCGTTCAGTGTGAAGTGCGACATCCATGCCTGGATGTCTTCGTATCATCTCGTGCTGGACCATCCATTCATGGCAGTCACCGACGAAAACGGAAAGTTTCAAATCGATGACCTTCCGGTTGGTTCCTACGAATTCCGCGTGTGGCACGAGCGAGGCAGTGTTCTGGAAAAGGAGCTGAAGGTTGACGTCAAGGCGGGAGAGCCGCAGGAAATGACACTGAAGTACTCCGCCGATCGCTTTCCCGCCAAATAAGCACACGCCTTTCGGCCCGGACGCTTTACTCGCAACCTCAGGTGTGTCACAGGTTTCGCATTATGTTCCTCATCAATCCCTGTCGTACCAGCATGTGTCTGGCGACGGCAATTCTTGGTCTTGCGGGCTGCGAGCGAACAGAACCGCTGCAGTGGTCCTCCAGTACACTGGCGCAGACACTGCCTGAGGAACTACAAACAGCAGTGGCAGATGTCGTTCAGGAACACGCTGGCACTGCCCGCGCCCCACAACTGGTCACACAGGGTGAACCTTCGTTTGAATTCTCGCTGCACCTGCAGCACGGTCAGGCGGTCTACATGCGGCGGTGTGTCCAGTGCCACGGCGTTTCCGGCGGCGGCGACGGACCCGTGGCAGACTATATGTATCCGCGCCCTCGGGACTACACCCAGGGCGTTTTCAAATTCACATCAACCCAATACGGCGGCAAGCCGCGCCGTGAAGATCTTGTCAGCACACTCCGTCGAGGGATCGTAGGCACGTCCATGCCTTCCTTTGATCTGTTGCCGGATAAAGATATCGAAGCGGTCGTGGATTACGTTCTGGTCCTGGCGCAGCGCGGTGAACTGGAATACCAGCTTGCGACCGAAGCGGAGATCTCCGAAGAACTGGATCCGGAATATGTCCCGGACTTTGTGGAAGACGTTCAGACCCGCTGGAACGGTGCTGAAGCCGACCTCACGCAGCCGCTGACTCCGCAGCCGCAACTGACGCAGGATCGCGTGGCGGCCGGACGCGAGGCGTTTCTCAGCAAGGGCTGCAGCAAATGTCACGGCGAAGACGGACGGGGCCATACCCAAGACAACATCGGCAAAGACTCCTGGGGCTATGCCACTCGCGCTGCGGACCTGACTTCAGGCATGCTGCGAGGCGGGCAGGAACCCATCGATATTTATCGCCGTATATTAAACGGCATCAATGGCACGCCAATGCCCGGCTTTAAGAGCGCCCTGCAGCAGGAACCGGAAACGATCTGGAACCTGGTCGCCTATGTGCTGCACGTGTCAAATCGCCGTCGTGAAGGTGAAGCGATCACGGCCGGCCTGATGAAGCCCTACGACACGGGGAAAGAGACCGAAGAAAACACGGAAGAATGATGCGGCCCTGCCGGCGGAGTTGTTTGACTCAACGCCGCGGCACACCCGACGTCTGTGCGAGACCAAATATCGATGAGCAATACCCCCGACGTTCAGCAGAAACAGCAGGAGCTGGAGCTTCTGCGAAAGAAGATCACTTCTCTGGAATCCGAAGTTGCCTCGTCGCAGCTTTCTGACCAGTGGAATTACGACAGCTTCTACAACACATACTACGCGACCGTCGGCTTCTTTTTCGGCGGCATTGCGGCAATGGTCAGCCTGCTGCTGAATGTGATCGCCGCGCCAATTGCCGGCAAGCATCCGCTGGAAATTATCCGCGTTTACCTGACATTTCCACTGGGCGAAAAAGCGCTCAGTCTGACGTCCGGCGAGAAAAGCCGATATGTGGTCGACGACGGAATGATTCTGGCCCTCGGTTGCTGTCTTTACATCGGCACAGGCATGGCACTCGGAATTCTGTTCCACTGGGTGATCTGCCGTCTTGCTCTGCACAAGCCACTGATGATGCGTCTGGTCATCGGCACCGTGCTGGCAGTTGTGGTCTGGATCGTGAATTTCTACGGCATTCTGTCCTGGCTGCAGCCGTCATTGTTTGGCGGTCGCTGGATCACGGACAGCAGCATTCTGCCGTGGTGGGTTGCACTCGGAACTCATCTGGTATTTGGCTGGACAATGGCCCTGATGGCACCGTTCGGTGCCTTCGTTCCCTATACACGTCCGACGGAGAAGTCTGACGCACTATGAGTGAAACATCCGAATCCTCAGTCAGCGGCGGCGCTAGGCCGCAGACTCACGCAGCACTGGTCGACGAGACTCTGGTGAAGGCGTATTTCATCGCCGCGCTGACGTTTCTGACGATCTCAATGCTGGCAGGCCTGCTCATGGCCCTGCAGCTCATTCGCCACAATCCTCTGGCTGGTTTGGAGTTGTTCTCGCCCGGGCGCTGGAGAATGCTGCACACCAATGCCGTGGCCTATGGTTTTTTGGCAAACGGCTTTCTTGGAGTCCTGCACTGGGTCGTCCCGCGTCTGACGCTGCAGCCGGTTCTCGACCGTCGTTTGTCTGTGGTCATCTTTGTGGCCTGGCAGGGCGTCGTCCTTGCGACAGCCGTCGGTCTGCTCATTGGCCAGGCGCAGGGGGTTGAATGGGGTGAGACGCCTGTCTGGGTCGACCCTTTTGCTCTACTGGGGCTGCTGCTGGTGGCGATCAACTTCATGACGCCGATTGCCAGAATGAAAGGCCCGCTGTATGTGACTCTGTGGTACTTCATGGCCATGTTTGTGTGGACATTCCTGACGTATGCCATGGGCAACTTTGTGCCTGAATACTTCGTGACCGGAACCAGCGCGGGAGCAGTGGGCGGCCTGTTTATTCACGACCTTGTTGGACTGTTCGTTACACCGCTCGGCTGGGGCATGATGTATTACTTCGTGCCGATTCTGCTGAAGCGGCCGATCTGGAGCCATGGGTTGTCTCTGGTCGGCTTCTGGGGGCTGGCGTTCTTCTATCCGCTGCAGGGAATTCACCATTTCCTGTATACGCCGATTCCCATGTTTCTGCAATATGGTGCCGTGGTTTCCACAATCGCTGTCGAGCTGGTGGTGACAACAGTCATTATTAACTTCTTCGGCACGATTTGGGGAGCCTTCAATACGGTCAAGACCAACCTGCCGATCCGGTGGTTCTATGCGGGTATGGTTTTTTACTTCCTCACATGCCTGCAGTGTGCGTTTCAGGTCACGTTGACCTTTCAGAAGATCATCCACTTCAGCGACTGGGTTGTCGGCCATGCTCACCTGGTGATGTTCGGCGTGTTTTCGATGTGGATTATGGGAGTTATGACTTACCTGTTCCCTCGTCTGCTGAACCGCAACTGGTACAGCCTGAAGGCGTGTGAGTGGCATTTCTGGCTCAGTACCGTGGGCATTGTTGTGATGGCCGCTGACCTGACGCTGCTCGGCTTGTTTCAAGGCTGGTCCTGGGCTGCACTGGAGCCATGGGACGCTTCTGTGGACTTCTCGTTTCCGTTCTGGGTCCTGCGAACATTCGCGGGTCTGGCGATGTTCAGCGGTCTGCTGACTTTCCTCTGGAACATCTGGAAAACATGGACGTCTGTCCCCGCCAACGCGTCGCATGAGACTGCGTTGACAACCTGACGGGCACCGTTCGCAGCCGGAATTGCCGGAGTTCAGGCCGCCGGGCAAGGCCGCCTGAGCTCTGGCGATTCCGGCTGAAATGGCCGGGACGCGGGGCGTTCTGCGACTACGCGTCATCCAATTCAGCGCGACTTCTTTGAGCAATTGAGCATGTTTGAAAGCAAATCAGGAATCCTGTTCATCGCGGGGCTGGGCTTCTTTGTACTGGCCTTTGTCTCGAACGCTCTGGTTCCCGCACTGATGTATGACGATCTGCCTGAACAGACCGTTGCGGAACTGATCAACAGCAATTTACGTTATCAGTTTGAAGACCTGGCTCGGCGCTATCCCGAATCATTCAATGCCGTCTACGGCGAGCCGCCAGGTGGTGAAGAGCAGGATCAGGACTGGTGGAACGAGAAGTGTGTGGAAGCGCTTGAATACGGGCATCAGATCTATGTCGGCGAAGGCTGCTGGCACTGCCACAGTCAGTTTATTCGCCCTGTGTCGAATGAAGAAGAACGGTGGGGGCCGGTGTCACGGTCGTGGGAGTACCAGAACGAACTTCAGCGGCCGGTGTTGTTCGGCACCCGCCGCGTCGGCCCGGATCTTTGTCGAGAAGGCGGCCGTCGCAGCAACGACTGGCACGCTGTGCATTTCTTTCGGCCGCTGGATCTGTCAGAAGGGTCGCCGATGCCGGAATATCCGTGGTTCTTTGATGGTGCTCCCGACAAACCCAATGCCAAAGGTCTGGCGATGCTGACCTACGTTCAGTGGCTGGGATCCTGGCAGGAAAGCTATCCCTATTACGAAGCCTATCAACCATCGCTGGTAGTTCCGAAAGAAGACCAGGAACAGGAGGCCGAAAATGAATGACGTGAACGAACCTGCATCGAGCATTGTCGAACCCGACCAGCGGTCGGCGCGATCCGGTCACAACTGGGCGTGGACCATCACCATTGTGTTCGCGGTGTTGATTCTGGTACCCAGTATGCTCGGTTTCGTGATGAAGTTCACGGAACTGGTCAATCTGTCGGAAGGTGATGTGGACGGCGGGTTCGCGATAACGCCTGTCGTCAACTATCTGCTGGCGAGTCTTGGGTTTTTGTTTCTGTTGCTGTGGGCGGCAGTCAACGGAATGTTCAAGGATCTGGAATCGCCGAAACACTGGATGATGGACAACGAAACAAAGCTTGACCGGCCGGAAGTGTGAAGCGCGCTGACCTGTGCAAACATTGACTATTATGAAATAAGCGACTATGTCTGATACAAGCTCAACCTCGACCGTAGACCAGCCTTCGCCGGAAGAGGAGCATACCTTTCACCATTATCGCGGAAATGTCATCCCGTGGTATGTGCGGCTGATTTGGGTTGGATTCTGGGTCGGATCAGTCATCTACATCATCCGTTACTTCTTCCCCGCGATGCAGGTGGAGCTGGTGCTTCCTCCATGAGATCCGTGGTCACCGACAACAACCGCCCGGATTCGAAGTTGTCGGACGCGATGACGGAGCGGGAAGCCTGCGTCTACTGCGGTCTACCGACAGGCCGGATGCGGTCTGTGGCGCGGCACCAGGGCCCCCGGGGCACAGGCGGCTCAGCAGAAGCTTCGCCCTCCCAGGGCACAGGCGGCGGCTCATCAGAAGCTTCGCCCTCCCGGGGCGCAGGGCAGCGGGATTCCGCGTTGGTATCGTCATCAGGGGCGAATGCTGCGTATTGCTGCTATGGCTGCCGTGTGGCTCACGCGATTGTGCAGGAACGTGGAAATGTCGGTGCTGTGCGCTGGACGGTCGTGCGGCTTGGCCTGGCCATTTTTTTCACGATGAACCTGATGGCCTTCACGATGACGATGTGGTCGCTGGACGTTTACGACGTCGAACCGGATCCGTTTCAGCAAAAACTGTATGAAGTCTTTCGCTGGCTGAGCATGTTGCTGGGCCTGCCGGTGCTGCTGCTGCTGGGAATCCCGCTGCTGCGAAGTTCTGTCGAAAGCTGGAAGCAGCGAGTTTTCTCGACCGACCTGCTGATCGCGACGGGTGTCACCGCCGCTTACGTGACCTCCGTGGCAAACGTCGTGCGCAATGCGGGGACGGTTTACTTTGAAGTCGGAGCGATGGTGCTGGTGATGGTGACTTTGGGCCGCTGGTTCGAAGCCATCGGGAAGCAGAAGGCGACGGAGGCGCTGGATCAACTGGCCGGCCTGCTGCCCGAGCGAGTCATACGGGTCACCGGCGATGGCGAAACAGACATCGCGTCGGCGGAAATTCTGATCGGTGACGAACTGCGAGTCCGCGCGGGGGAGCGTTTCGCAACCGACGCTGTCATTGTCCGCGGATGGACGTCGATCGACGAGCAGGTTTTTACCGGCGAGAGCCTGCCGGTTTCGCGCGGCGCGGGCGACCGCGTACTCGCGGGAACGGTCAACCTGGACGGCGATGTGACGATTCGCGCGACGGCTGCGTTCAGGGCCGGTTCGTTCGGCCGGTTGCTGAATGTTCTTCAGCAGGCTCGGCAGGCTCGCGGGCACTATCAGCAACTGGCAGACCGCGTCGCGGCGTGGTTTTTTCCAGTGGTTGCCATCGTGGCGATCGTCGCATTCACGGTGCATCTTTCGAACGGCATCGGACAGGCGATTCAGACGAGCCTGGCCGTGCTGTTGATCGCCTGCCCGTGCGCTTTAGGGCTGGCGACTCCGCTGGCTGTGTGGACTGCGCTCAGCACGGCTGTTCGGCATCAGGTGTTGTTTCGCAGCGGCGAAGCGATTGAGCGGCTGGCGGCGGCAAAGGTTGTGTGCTTTGACAAGACAGGCACGCTGACAACCGGCAGTCCGCGGGTGACTCAAATGACGCTGCTCGGCGGTGAGCAGGACGCGTCGGTGGTCAGAATCGCGCATGAACTGGCGGCAGCGTCGACTCATCCGTTTTCGAAGGCGGTCGCGGCGTATCTGGAATTTCACGACCCGGCGGTGGCAGTTTCCGGAGATTCCTCGGTGCCGGGCGAGTTGCGGACGGTACCGGGCGGAGGAGTGGAATGCGTCACCGCGGATGGCGGCGTTACACGCCTCGGCAGCATGGAATTTGTGTGCTGTGAGTTTCATGCGCCCGAACCCAGCGGGGTGCGGACAGCGAAGCCGCTGTGCATTCTGCAGGGCTCGGATGCGTCTGGAGTCCCTGCCGCATCCGCGCAGTTTGATGAAGTGAGTACAACGGCCGGTGCGGGTACAACGGCTGACTGTGTTGCAACTGCCGGCCCCCGTGCAATGGCACACGGCGACAATACGCCCGCAGCGGATCGATTCTGTGCTCATTGTTCGAACAAACTGCCGCTGGGGCTGAGAATGCAGATGGATCGCTTGCGGATGGCGGCCGATCAGCAGGCCGCTTCTGTGGTGATGGTGTCCCGCGATCAAATTCCTGTGGCGGCGTTTCTGCTGACGGAAACGATCCGGCATGAAGCACCGGCGACGATTCAGCAACTTGCCGAGCAGGGGTTTCCTGTTCACGTGCTGACCGGAGACCGTGCCGCGAAGGCTCACCACCTGCGTGAGTGTCTGTTCGCCGCGAGGAATCAGGCCGACGTGCGATCGTCGATCGAAGTGGACGTTCGCTGCAACCTGCGGCCGGAGGACAAAGTGACGGCGGTGGGCGAAATCCGTCGCCAGTGTGGTACTGCGGTGATGGTCGGTGACGGCATCAACGACGCTCCGGCGCTGGCGGCAAGCGATGTCGGAATCGCAATGGGCTGCGGAGCTGACGTGTCGCGGGATTCGGCTCAGGTGTGCCTGCTGACCAACGACCTGACGCGCATACCCTGGGCGATCGAACTCGCTCGGCGGACCCGTTCGGTCATCCGGCAGAATCTGTTCTGGGCGTTTGGCTATAACGGGCTTGGAATCGTTGTGGCGGCATCAGGCATGCTGAACCCCGCCATCGCTGCCGCCCTGATGATCGCAAGCAGTTTGCTGGTGATTTCCAACAGTCTCCGGCTGATGCGGAATCACGCGGCACAGCCTCACGACGTCCCGCAAGACGGAACTCCGTTGCCTTCTCGGCCCCGCCACGGCGAAAGCGAACGCCAAAGCGACGGGATCGAAGTCCCATCGTACCAGCAAATGCGACGGACGCAGATGGCCGAACCGGCAGGAGTCATTTCATGACGCCAACGGGATTCGAACTTCCGTTGATTTTTATCAGCGGAGTACTGGGGTCGGCTCACTGCATCGGCATGTGCGGCGCAATTTCTGCGATGATGAATGCGGGAACAACCGGAGTTCGCAGCGCGGTGAGTCGCCAGTTGCTGTGGAGCGTCGGGCGAACGTTTACGTACGTATTTCTGGGGCTCACAGCGGCATTCGCCGGAGTTCGTTTTTCGGCGACGGTGAAGAATGCTGTTCCGCTGCAGGCCGCGTTTGCCGTTGTCGCCGGGCTGCTGCTGGTCGTTCAGGGACTGCACGCCGCGGGCTGGCTGAGGTGGCGAGTGAAGCGTTCGGGGTCTGCGTGTCTGACGGCGACGCTGTTCAGCCAGTTCCTGCGCGGGGGTTCGCCATCGGCGGTGCTGGTCGCCGGAGTTCTGACAGGCTTCCTTCCCTGCGGGCTGGTGTATTCCTTTCTGGCTCTGGCGGCCAGCACAGGCAGTCTGCTGCAGGGAGCACTGGTAATGCTGGCATTTGGAGCGGGGACGATTCCGATTATGCTGCTGACCGGTACCGGGCTGTCGGTGGCCTCGCTGGCGACTCGCCGCAGGTTGATGAAGGTCGCAGCCGTGTGCGTGCTGGTCACCGGTGCGCTGACGGTCAGCCGCGGTATCGCGTTTGCTTCGACGACAGCGGCCGAAGAGCCGGAAGCAGCCTGCCCGCTGTGCAAGGCTCGCGCTGCTGCCGGCGCTCGTGCTGCTGCCGGCGAAAGTGCAGACGAC
This sequence comes from uncultured Planctomycetaceae bacterium, assembly GCA_964531585.1. Taxonomy (GTDB): domain Bacteria; phylum Planctomycetota; class Planctomycetia; order Planctomycetales; family Planctomycetaceae; genus JAWKUA01. Next base: position 14,957 of record CAZHET010000051.1, read on the forward strand.
CGCTGAAACACGATCCCGCGCCCATCGCCCGACTCACCCCGAGCCTCTCTCATCACGATGCCACAAAGTTCCCCGCTCGATTCCGTCCGCGATGCAAAGAAGCCGCTGCTGCACGACGACATGCGTGAGCACGCTCATTCGACAAAGGCCGTCGCAACGCCCGGCCGCTGGTCTCGCACGCTGGTCAACTTCTGGCTCGACGCGGCTCTGCTGGTTGACCTGGTGCTGCTGGGTACCGTTGCCACGATCGTGCAGTTTGTTTTTCCGCCCGGCGTGGCGACTCGCGGCTGGCTGCTGTGGGGAATGAGCTACGGCCAGTGGTGCAGTCTGCAGTTCGGGCTGCTCGCGGTGCTGGGATTCGGCGTGCTGATCCACGTCATGCTGCACTGGACGTGGGTGTGCAGTGTGATCGTCCGACGAATTCGCGGCCGCAGCGAACTTCCCGACGACGGCATTCGAACTCTCTACGGTGTCGGCTTTCTGATTGTGCTGCTGACCGGTGCCGGCGTGGTCGTTGCCGTTGCCATGTTTACGATTCAGCAGCCGGCGTAGTGGTCAATGCAGGTGGCGGCACAGCGGTCGCAGTGCGTCCTGCCGCATGATGAAAGGCACCATGCGATCGGTGCGTCGCAATCATCGACCCGCCCGACCGCTGCTCTGCGTGCCTGTCCGCTTTTAAGGCGGCGGCCAGCGCGCGCCCGCGCACGATCGCTCCAGGCTTGCTTCGGTCGTTCACACTGCCAGGTGCGCCCGGACGGAACGGAGCGAATGTTCTGCGCAGCTATGCGCGCTGTTGCAGCAGGCTGCTTCGCTCTCGCCGCACGATGGGCAACTTCGCGGGGCACTCTGACAAGAAAATCCTTGGCACTGCCCCGGCCGAAGGCATGCGCAACGGAGAAGCGGACATCCTGCCTGGCTATTCGGCACAGGCTTTGCGTTCCGCCCCGTTCGAGCACCAGGCGAATGTCGGCTCACCCCCAAATGCGTTCAAGAGAGCTGTTGTGAATACAAACGGCACGCGCGACAACATTGAGCACGGAGGCTCAAATTTCGAACTGCAGCACAAAGCCACGCGAATCCGACTGCTTGACTTCACAACGCCGCAGATGCGCGCGTTTCATATGTCGTGGTTCGCATTCTTCCTTTGCTTCTTCGCATGGTTCGGCATCGCGCCGCTGATGAAGGTCGTACGCGAAGAGCTGGCGCTGACGCAGGATCAGATCGGCTGGTGTATTATCGGTTCCGTGGCGATCACAGTGATTGCCCGCCTGATCATCGGCTGGCTGTGTGACCGCATTGGTCCGCGTTTGGCCTATACCTGGCTGCTGCTCATCGGCTCTGTTCCTGTCATGCCAATCGGCTTCGCTGACGATTACCGGTCCTTCCTGCTCTTTCGGATTGCCATCGGAGCCATAGGAGCGTCGTTTGTCATCACACAGTACCACACGTCCATCATGTTCGCGCCGAATTGTGTCGGTACGGCAAACGCAACAAGTGCGGGCTGGGGAAACCTCGGCGGGGCGTGACCCAGCTTGTGATGCCGGTTGTGTTCGCGCTGTTTGCCACAACGATCGGTCTGACTGCGGGTTCGGCTGGAGAGCATGCATGCTTGTCGCAGGACTGATGTGTGCGGCAACAGGTGTGGCGTACTGCTTTATGACGCAGGATGCTCCCGAAGGCAATTTCCGGGAATTGCGAGCGGCCGGGAAGATGCCGGAAAAGGCATCGGTCAACGGCACATTCCTGGAAGCCTGCCGCGACTCCCGCGTGTGGGCCTTATTCTGCATCTATGGAGCCTGCTTCGGCATCGAACTGACGATCAACAATGTGGCAGCCCTCTATTTTGTTGACTACTTCGACTACTTCAGGAATATGGACACCGTAACGGCTGTAGGCACAGCCGGACTTATTGCGAGCCTGTTTGGGCTGATGAATATCTTTGCCCGCACTCTGGGTGGAGCGTTCGGTGACAGATTCGGTGAACGATGGGGATTGTCCGGCCGCGTTAAATGGCTGTTCGTGGTCCTGTTCTGCGAGGGGCTGACATTGATGCTGTTCTCCCGCATGAACATGCTGGCTCTGGCGATTCCTTCGCTGATTCTGTTCAGCCTGTTTGTGCAGATGTCTGAAGGGGCGACATATTCCGTCGTGCCGTTTATCAACAGGCGCGCTCTGGGTTCGGTGTCTGGAATTGTCGGAGCCGGAGGGAACGCAGGCGCTGTGGCGGCTGGCTTCCTCTTCAAGACGTCCGCGATAAGCTGGCCATCCGCACTGTTTATCCCTGGTGCCATCGTGACCGGCGTCTCGTTTCTGACGTTCGCTGTGAATTTCAGTGAAGCTGCTGAATCGGATGCTCGCACGGCGACGCATGACGCACTGGCGAGGCGTCACGGTGCCCCGGATCTGGCGGAGGCAACGGTGTGATGACAGTCGCGAACGCTCGAAATTCCGCGCGTTGCGAAACGATCGTTGTCATTGGCAACGGGATGGTGGGACTTCGCTTCTGTGAACAGCTTGTCGCGTTCGACGAAACCCGGAAGTACCGGATCGTCACGTTCTGTGAAGAACCTCGCGCGGCGTATGACCGCGTCGGCCTGACCAGCTTCTTTGCACACCGCGATGCCGAAAAACTGATGCTGGCCCGCCTGGACTGGTACGAACAGGTCGGCATCGAACTGCATATTGGGGATCGCGCCTGCCGGATCGACCGCGAAGCCAGGTGTGTCCAGTCATCGAAAGGCGTCGAGATTGAGTATGACCGTGTCGTCATCGCGTCCGGGTCGTATCCTTTCGTGCCGCCAATTCCCGGAATTCAAAAGCAGGGCGTGTTTGTCTATCGCACGATTGAAGACCTGGAACACATCATCGAATACTCAAAGCGGGCTCGGCGCTGTGCTGTGATTGGCGGCGGCCTGCTGGGTCTCGAAGCGGCGAAGGCGGCCTTCGATCTCGGCCTGGAAACACATGTCATCGAAGCTGCTCCGCGGCTGATGCCCCGCCAGATCGACGATGCCGGTTCGCGGATGCTGGTTCGCAAGCTGGAATCGCTGGATGTTCACGTCCACCTGAACCGGGCGACTAAGGAAGTTCACGGAGCCGCTCACGTCGAGCGTATGGAATTCGTGGATGGGGAGTCCCTGAACGTGGACATGATCATTGTGTCCGCCGGAATTCGTCCCCGCGATGATCTGGCCCGCGAATCGAACCTGGAAGTCGGCGAACGCGGCGGCATCGTTGTGAACAATCGCCTGCAGACAAGCGATCCCGGCATCTTTGCCATCGGCGAATGTGCTCTGCACGGCGGTATGATCTATGGACTGATCGCTCCCGGTCGACAGATGGCAGAAATTGTCGCCGCCAACTTGTGTGGAGATGACCGCGAGTTTCTGGGAACCGACCTGTGCACGAAGCTGAAATTGATGGGAATCGACGTGGCCAGCTTCGGTGACTACGAAGCGGGTGCCGACGTTGCCAGAAGTCTGACCTTCGAAGATCCATTTTCGGGCGTCTACAAGAAGCTGCTGTTTAGCCTCGATGGCACGCGTCTGCTGGGCGGCATTCTGATCGGTGATGCAACCGACTACGGTACGCTGTCGATCATGGCACAAACAGGCGAAACTCTCCGCTGCAAACCGCACGAACTGATCGTCGGCAGTTCCAATGGTGCCGCAGCCGCGCTGGCGGGTCTCGACGCCATGCCCGAATCAGCCTGGATCTGCTCATGTAACAGTGTCACCAAAGGAGCGATTTGCACGGCCATTCGCGAACGCAGCCTGGCCTCACCCACCGCGGTCAGACAATACACAAAGGCAGGCTCAGGTTGCGGTGGCTGCATGCCACTCGTGACGGATCTGCTTCAGGCGGAAATGAAGGCCGCCGGCAGGGAAGTACGGAATCACCTGTGCGAACATTTTGACTATTCCCGAACCGAACTGTTCGCGATCGTCAAAGCGAAGAACCTGACTACGTTCCGCGAAGTCCTGAGTGAATGTGGTACCGGCGGCGACGGCTGCGAAGTCTGCAAGCCGGCCGTATTGTCTATTCTCGCGGGGTTGTGGAACGACTATATTCTGCAGGCGCATCACCACGCTCTGCAGGACAGCAATGATCGCTTTTTAGCCAATACACAGCGCAATGGAACGTACTCGGTCGTTCCTCGCGTTCCCGGAGGGGAAATTACGCCGGACAAGCTGATTGCTCTGGGCGAAGTCGCGAAGCGATACAACCTCTATACAAAAATCACGGGCGGACAGCGTGTTGACCTGTTCGGTGCGCAACTGCAGGATCTGCCGGCAATCTGGGAAGAACTGATCTTCGCAGGATTCGAAAGCGGCCATGCCTATGGCAAAGCACTGCGAACGGTTAAGAGCTGTGTCGGAACAACCTGGTGCCGGTACGGCGTACAGGACGCGGTGGCTTTCGCGGTTCGCCTTGAGAACCGCTACAAGGGCATCAGGTCGCCTCACAAAGTGAAAATGGCCGTCAGCGGATGCACCCGGGAATGTGCCGAAGCGCAATCGAAAGACATTGGCCTGATCGCGACCGAACGTGGCTACAACATCTACGTCTGCGGCAACGGAGGTGCAAACCCTCGCCACGCGGAACTGCTGGCGATAGATGTCGACCCGGAAACTGCCATTCAGTACATCGATCGCTTTTTTATCTACTACATCATGACTGCCGATAGGCTGACTCGGACCTCCGTGTGGTGTGAAAAACTGGAGGGCGGAATTGACCATCTTCGTGAAGTGGTCGTCGACGACCGCCTGGGAATTTCGCCGGAGCTGGAAGGCATGATGCAGCATTTGGTGGACACATACCAGTGCGAATGGCGAACAACGATTGCAGACCCGGAGAAGCGCAAGTGGTTTCGACAGTTCGTGAATACCGACGACAACGAGCCGACAATCGAGATTGTGTCCGAACGCGGCCAGTCACGTCCGGGCGACTGGCCGGGCGAGCTGGTGTCGCTTGGACAATATCATTCGCTCGAAGAACGACGTCAGGAGATCGAACTGAGGCACGCCGGGCATGAGCAATATGAACGGTGGGTGCAGGTTGGAACCGCCGACGATTTTCCGATGGACGGCGGTGCTGCAGTGAAGTACGGCAGGACTCAGATCGCAGTCTTTAACTTCAGCAGTCGCGGTGAATGGTATGCCGCGCAGAATATGTGCCCACATCGCAAGGCATTCGTGCTGTCACGGGGGATGATTGGTGACGCTAACGGCATCCCGAAAGTCGCCTGTCCGCTGCACAAGAAGACGTTCAGCCTGACTAATGGCAAATCGTTGCAGGAGGAAGACTACAGCATTCGCACGTTTCCGGCAAAAGTCGAAAACGGCAACGTGTATCTCAGGCTCCCGTCGACAGACATTTTGGATCAGTTGCTGGCAACGGAGATCGGTTGCCGCCTGGCAACATCATGTTCCACAAGCCTGAATGCAGTCGCGGAGGAAGTTGGTGCGTGATACTGGTGGCGGCAACACATTGTGTTTCAGGTCGGCCGCACAGTGTGGGAGTGCTGTCACTGCTGGCGCAGGCATGGGATTTGATCGCTGCACAGTTTCGTTCAGAGATTTCCGGCAGTCTGCATTACGAAGCCTGCCACTGGCTCTGTGCAGACTGACCAATCCCTCGAACTGCAGCCGGACTGAATCATTGTGAGTTTGCGGCTGACGGACCATCACAAACTCGGCAGACGCGTTCGGTGTCCGAAGTGTTCCGAGATCTACGTGGCTCAGGCTATGACGGACACGAGTCGGAAGCCGAAGCCGGCA
>CAZHET010000052.1:0-20706 GCA_964531585.1 uncultured Planctomycetaceae bacterium
GCTGGCCGCCGACGAATTGAGTCACGGCGATCCCGATTCGCTGCCGGCGACAGGCTATCTGGGCCGGAACTGGTACAAATTCGACCGCGATGTCTGGCTGTTCGAAACGGTCGAACGAACGGGCGAAGCGTTTCTCGGGCTGACGTTTCGATGCTGCCGCTGTCACGACCACAAATTCGATCCTGTGACGCAGGAAGAGTACTATCGTTTTCGAGCCTTCTTCGAACCGCACGACGTCCGCACGGATCCCGTTTCCGCGATCACGCCGACTCAGAAGGACGCGACGCTGGGCGAAGTTCCGTCGGACGGCATCGCGCTGGTCTATGACAAACAGCCGGATGCCAAAACGTACCGGTTCGAACGAGGTGACAACCGTTATCCGGACGAATCGAATCCGCTGACCGCCGGAGTTCCCGCAGCGCTGGGCGGCGATGTGTCGATCGTTCCTGTCAGGCTTCCGCTGAGCATGTGGTATCCGATGCTGAGTCCGGAACTGCGGCAGTCACTGTTGCAGAATGCAGACGCACAGGTCGCGGCCGCGGAAGCGTCGCTCGCGCAGAAGACCGTCGACGCCGAACGACAGCTCGCTCAGACGGAACTCGCGCTCGCGCGGGCTCGGCGAGAATCCATTCAATGCCGCGTCGCGGCAGAAGTCGCGAAGTTCCTTGATCAGGCCGACGATCAGGAACTCCGCCGACTCACAAAGGAAGCTTCTGCGGCGGAACTGGAGGTCGCTGTCCAGCGGGCGGAAGTCGATCTTCTGAAAGCGTCAGAGTCCGCGGATGCCAAACCTGCCGCGGAAGCCAGGCTTGCGGCGGCACGCAAAGCTGCGATGGATCCCACCGACAGTTACACACCGATCGGTCCGCGGTATCCTGAAACCAGCACCGGTCGTCGTTCGGCGCTGGCCGCATGGATTGCCAGCGACGATAACCCTCGCACGGCACGAGTCGCCGTGAACCACATTTGGGGACGCCACTTCAGCCGGCCGCTCGTCGAGACGTCGGAAAACTTCGGCCTCAACGGTAAGCAGCCGACTCATCCGCTGTTGCTCGACTGGCTTGCCGCGGAACTGGTTGCCAGCGACTGGCGGATGAAGCCACTGCATCGGAAGATCGTTCTTTCCGCCACTTACCGCATGGCCGACGACGAAGGGGCCTCCGCTGATCCCGACAATCACCGGCTGGTCCGCTGGACGTCCAAACGGATGGAAGCCGAAGTCGTGCGCGACAGCATTCTGGCTCTGGCCGGACGCCTGAACCTGACTCCGGGAGGACCAGAACTGCCGGAATCCGAATCGGAAACCGACCTGCGGCGCAGCCTGTATTTTCGCAACACGCCCAACGAAAAAGTACCGCTGCTGGAAGTCTTCGACGTGGCTGATCCGAACGCCTGTTATCGTCGCAAACAAAGTGTCGTGCCGCATCAATCGCTGGCGCTGATGAACAGCGGACTGGCAATCGACAGCGCCCGTATCGTGTCTGCGCAACTCGCCGACGAAGCGGACTTTGTCACCGCCGCGTTTGAAACCGTGCTGTCGCGTGCTCCGACCGCTGACGAACACCTGCGGTGCGTGACGTTCCTTGACCAGCATCCGCAGTTTTTGCAGGATCGGGACACCGCAGCATTCTCTTCGGGAGGCACCGCAACGCAGGCTCCGGCCACGGATCCCGCCGCGCGAGCCCGCGAAAACCTGATTCACGTTCTGTTTCTGCACAACGATTTTGTGACGATTCGATGACCAGACATTTCGGCAATACGTTCCCCTGCGGTCGGACTCACCGCCGCCAGTTTCTGACGGACACCGGTCTGGGCTTCACGGGGCTGGCGCTCAGTGCGCTGCTGCAGCGAGACGGCGTCGCCGACGAACAGTCCTCGCCCACAACACGCCAGCCGCATATTCCCGCTCGGGCAAAAAGCGTCATCTGGTTCTTCATGAACGGAGGCACCAGCCACCTGGAATCGTTCGACCACAAGCCGGCGATCAACAGGTACGCCGGCCTGACCATCGACGAATCTCCGCTGAAGTCCGACGTTCTGGATTCGCCGTACTACCGCAAAAACGTGCGCGACTTCGCGGGGACCCCGCGGGAACTGATGGCAAAAATCTTTCCGCTGCAGGTCGGCTTTTCACGGCGCGGACAAAGCGGTATCGAAGTCAGTGACTGGTGGCCTCACGTGGGAGGCTGCATCGATGACATCGCTGTCGTGCGGTCAATGTGGACGACCGACAATGACCATGCGGCACAACTGCAGTTTCACACCGGACGCCACATCTTCGACGGCTTCTTTCCTTCCATCGGTTCCTGGGTTCACTACGGTCTGGGAAGCCTGAACGACAACCTGCCGCAGTTTGTCGTGATGGGATCTCCGCCCGGCGACTGCTGTGGTGGCGTCGGTGCTCACGATGGCAGCTATCTGGGACCGCGGCATTCCGGGGTCCGGATGGCGCTTGATCCGGCCAACCCGCTGCCGTTCGGAACGCCGGGAGATCAAATCACCGTCGCCGAACGCCGTGACCAGTTGACGCTGCTGAACGATCTGAACCGCATGACAGCCGTGCAGTACCCCGACGATCAGCAACTGACAGCTCGCATCAAAGCGTACGAACTGGCGTTTCGGATGCAGATGTCTGTCCCGAAGATTGTCGACCTGCAGAATGAAACGCAGCAGACTCAGGCCCTCTACGGTCTGGATGACAAGACAACCGAAACCACCGGACGGCAGGCTCTGACAGCTCGCCGGCTGGTAGAACAGGGAGTGCGCTTCGTCCAGATCTACGACGGCGGTGGTGGAGGCGGCGGCTGGGATGCTCACACGAAACTGAAGGACAACCATTCCGGCAACTGCCGCCGAGTCGACAAGCCCATCGCCGGACTTCTGCACGACCTCCGGCAGCGAGGTCTGCTGGACGAAACGCTCGTCGTGTGGGCCACGGAATTCGGCCGGACTCCCGGTTCGGAAAAGTCCGACGGGCGAGACCATCATCCCTACGGCTTTTCGGTGTGGCTGGCCGGAGGCGGTCTGAAGGGCGGCATCGTTCACGGAGCCACCGACGAACTGGGCTTCCACGCCGTCGAACATCGCCATTATGTCACCGACATCCACGCCACCGTCCTGCACCAACTGGGCCTGGACCCGCGTCGCCTGGAAGTCCCCGGTCAGAAGCGCCTGGAAATCGACTACGGCCAGCCCATCCACGACATCATCGCTTAATCACTGGCAAGCGTCCGAGTGTCGTGAAACCGGTCAAACGCCCGACAACACCAGCCCCGCCAGCCGCAACGCGCGGGCGGGCGGCGGCACGGATAGCGAATACTTCCCGTTGCGGCCAGCGTGCCTCGCAACAGCTTTGAAGAACCTGGCACGGCTACCAGGGGGCTTCCGTCAGGTCGACGATCTGTGCGGCCAGGCGCGTGACGGAGTCCTGTTGAGCCGTCGCCAGCGAATGGCCGAGTTCCGGTGCGAAGCCAACCTGGGCAGACTGCTGAGCCAGAGTCTGGCTGATCGGAAATGTGTGTTCCTGCAGAATGCGCCCTGTGCGGCGATCGGTCCACGTCACTTTCGCACCGACCGTCAACTGCAGTTCGCGGGGATCGTCGAAGCGAGTTTCGCTCAGGACATCCTTGCGGATGTCGACGATGCGGCCTTCCAGAACCGTGTCGGCCGAATTGGCGTCGGCCAGCCGGTAGCCGCTGCGAGACTGAATTTCGCGATGAACTGCCTCGGTCAGCAGGTAGTCCAGATTTCGCCGAAACGAATCCGTCTGAAACACGGGAACGTGAATCGTGCGAACTCCGGCAACCGTTGGCGGCCCGAGCATATAGCCGCAGCCCGCGGAAAGCAGCAGTGCCGCGCTCAGGCAAACAGGCAGCAGGATTGGTTTTGGAAATACTGTCACGGGAATTCCGTCCGGCACGAAGCCGCCATTCACCAGCCCTACCATCTCACGCGACCGTCCCCGCCTTCATCACTTACAGACTTCACGCGTTGGGGAGGTTCGTTGTCTGACCGTTCCTTCTGTCGCGGTACGGGTTTCGGCACAGCGTCCCGCATGCGATGAAGATCCGCGGGCAGTCCTTCCAGAACCTGAGGATCGATTACCGCAAGATTTCGCCGTGCCGCTTCGGCATAGCGAGTGTCCGGGTAGTCTCGAATGACCTGCAGACACGCAACCGCGACCGCTCGCGGATTGTCCTTCTTGTTCCAGTATTCCACTCGCTTCCATGCACGTTCCGCATTGGCCAGGTACATCCTGCCCAGCTCTTCTTTCAGCTGCTGGCGTTCACTGAGATCCGGGAAAAGCTGCAGCGTTTGTTCTTTCAGTTTCTGAGCTTCCGTCAGCGACGTGCCGTCGTAGTAGGGCCCCTGATACGACATCAGCTTCACGTGAGAACCCAGCACGAACGCGTCTTCAAGGTGCGGACTTTCCGAATACTCCTCACGCAGAATCTGAAAGTAGCGGTCGGCATCGACGTGATTCCCCTTGCGCAGGTGGTACGACGCGGTCATCATCAGTGCATCGTCGGCCAGCGGTCCGGTTGGGTCATTCAGCCAGATGGATTTCAACGCGGCCAGGGCTCGTCCCTGAGTATCAAACGTGGGCCGTGATCGGTCGTGAAAGTTTGGCAGGATACGCATCCACAAGGTTGGATCCCTCGATGGCGGTGCCTTGGGCGCAGGCTCGACGGTGGTTTCGGCGCTGACCGTGCGAACTGGGTTGCGAGTTTCCGGTTCGGCGACGTCCAGCCACGTATGAGCAATCGTGAACATCTGCCGGCTGACCGGTTCGACATAGCGCGTCGACGGGAAATCTTCGAATAACTGATCGTACGCGTCCTGAGCCTTCGGGTACTGCTTCATCGCGAAGTAGCATTCGCCCAGCCGGAACTGCGCTTCTTCGCCGATCGACGATTCCTTGTACTTCTTCGCGATACGGCGGTAAGCCTTCGCCGCGGTCGCGTAGTCGCCGGCATCGAACTGCTCGCGAGCCCTGTTGACTTCACGCTGGCCTTCCGCGGAATACTTTTCGCCTTCCTGAAGCGGATTGCTGTCACGCTGCAGTGCTCGTTCCAGTGGTCCGCGAATGCCGTCGGTGCTCAGCGGGTTGCTCAGCGCGAAAATGCCTTCACGGTCTTCCGGGCGCCACGACCGGCAACCCGTCGTGACCAGCAACAACGCAATCAACACCAACCTGGCCCGGCACCGAACCGGCGCACATCGCACACGCTTGACAGGCGACGCCGCTGGCTGCATCGACTCGACAGGCCTGTCGCCTTCCGGAATCTCCCGGCACAGCAGTTGCGTCGCGCAATGCAGGGCGTCGGCAACAACCTGCGACAGCCGAAACTGGCTGCCGCCGGTCCCCGAATCCTTCCGGCAAACTGGCGTCGTGCGATAAGCCATATCAGATATCAATGTACCGCAGCGTCCCGGGCTGTTTTCCCAGAACACTCGTGATGGCAGACACGGCGAAGCGATGGCACTCACCGGCCTGTTGTTTCGTCAGTTGCGGAAGTTCAGCCAGAGCCGAACCATCCGATGTCATTTGTCTCAGCAGTTCAACAGAAGCGCCGGAGATCGGCTTTCGAGCAAATTCCGGACGCCGACAGCTTCCGCAGATCACACCGCCCTGGCTGACCCAGTGAGCGACCTGATCCCGCGGATCAATCGGTTTACCGCAGCTGCCACATTCAAAAAGGTTTGCCAGCACTCCGATGCACTGCAGCAGCCTGACCTCAAACTGCACCACCGCAACGGAGGAATCGGCGTGTTCGTCGGCAAGAAGGGATAGTGTGTGGATCGCCAGATCGAACAGACCCGGCGACGGGTCGTGGTCTTCCGTCAGCCTGCATAACAGGTCGGCCACGTAATACCCGCCGTACAAAGACGTTAGGCTTTTCGAGGCCGGCCGAAACCGCGTGACAAGCCGGGCTTCTGTCAGTAAGTCCAGACTGCCGGAAGACTTGCGAATGAACACTATTCGACACCTCGAAAGCAGGTCAAGAGCAGCATCGAACGGGCCTTTGAGTCTTTTCGCCCCTTTCGCCAGAGCCGAGAGCTTTCCGAATTCTCTGCTGAACAGCGTGATGACTCGGCTGGATTCGCTGAAGTCCGCGAGCCGAATGACAATCGCTTCCGCCTTCTCCATCGACACGCGCGTGACTCCTGAATGATCGCTCAACCCGATCCTGCGGCGCACATGATAGCAGACGCAGGAGATACGCACCGGAATCGACTGCGCGCCGCGACTTTGGCAACGGCAGCCGGCGCCTCAGCCGCGAAATCCAGCACAAAAGGCACGGTCGCGTCCGCAGACCGCCAGCGCATGTTGCCTTTTCGCAACATTGTTGGGGAAACGTGGTAGAGTTTACGGGCAGAGAATTTCAGGAAGTCTGAAGCGTATGGGTCAGTTTCTCTCACAATCTTTCATTTTCAATGGCTGATTTGTTGCACTTCACTTCATTTACGGTCATATTTGAGCACACTGAATGACAGGAATATGACATACTTGTGATGCTTGTTGACGAAAGACGATCGAAAATCCTTCAAGTCACCGAGGCTTCCGGCTTCGTGTCGCTTCAGCATCTTGTCGCTCAACTGGGTGCCAGTGAGTCGACGGTGAGGCGCGACCTTGAGTATCTGGACGCTCAGGGCCAGATCAGCAGAACTCGCGGCGGTGCCGCCTATGCGGGTGAGTCGCTGACAGATTTCGACGTTCGCCGACAGCAGGCATCACGAGAGAAGCGAAGCATTGCCCGTCGCACGGCCGAAAACATCTCGTCCGGCGAAACGGTGCTGCTGGATGGCGGGACGACAACACTGGAAGTTGCCCGTCATCTTGCAGGCAAGAGTCTTCAGGTCGTCACAAACAGTCTGCCGATTGCTGTGCTGCTAATGAATCAGCACGACATCGAACTGATATTCATCGGTGGCTACGTCTACCCGAAAACGGGCGTTGCGCTGGGCGATCAGGCGGTCACCGCTCTAAAGAACATCAACGTATCACGGCTGGTGATGAGCACCGGCGGCATCACCAGGGATGGGCTGTTTAACAGCAACGCACTGCTGGTGGAAACCGAACGTCAGATGATTCGCGCGGCTGAAAAGGTGACTTTGGTTGCCGACAGCAGCAAGTTCGGCCAGCGGGCGCTGTCGCATTTGTGTCCGCTTGATGCGGTTCACGAAATTATCACAGACGACGGATTGTCGCACGAATGGCGTCATGAGATGGAAGCGAACGGCATCGCGATTGAGATTGTGGAAACGAGCTCAGTGGCGAATGTTTGACGCTGTCCTGTGTTCCATCGGGGACGCCCCGGTGGCCTCCTGCCTGTAACTTCTGCGGAACAACTGTCGTGGTCTCCTCAGCAACAATTGAGCGTTCCGACGTCGAGCGAATCGTCCGTGATGTGCTCGCCCGGCATCGCAGCGTGTCTGCCGCGTCGGGGGCCGGCATTCCCGTCCTGCGAGGCAGCGGGACGAATGCGTCGGAAGTTGCTCACGCGATCGACCGCAGTCCGCTGGTGGTCAACATCTCCGCCCGCCACGTACATCTGACCGATGAGCATGTCGAAATGCTGTTCGGCAAGGGAGCCACGCTTACTCCCCAGAAGAATCTCTATCAGGACGGATACTACGCCGCAGAGGAAACTGTTGCCGTCGTCGGTCCGCGTCGCCGCATGATTCCCAACGTTCGCGTGCTGGGCCCGACACGGCCGGATTCACAGGTCGAGCTGGCATTCACCGACGGAATTTCCCTGGGCATTGACCTGCCCGTTCGCATCAGCGGAAACGTCGCCGGTACTCCCGGCTGCGTGCTGGTCGGACCGAAGGGGGTTGTTGAACTGAAGCAGGGTGTGATTCGAGCCATGCGGCATGTCCACATGGGCCCGCGAGACCTGGCGTACTACGGCGTCGCAGACAAAGACAGCATTCATCTGCGGGTCGAGTCCGCCGGCTGCACAACGGTTCTGGAAGATCTGGCCGTGCGGGCGGGAGACAACATCAAGCTGGAAGTTCATCTGGACACCGACGAAGGCAATGCCGTCAACCTGGAAAACGCCACTCACGTGGAGTTAATTAAGCCCGAACCCTGTCAATGCAGGCACTGAAACCTTTCTGAAAGCAACAACAATGGCGAAATCGATGGAAGCACTGGGAATGATTGAGACGAAAGGCTTCGTGTGTATGCTCGAAGCTGTCGATTCGATGCTGAAGGCAGCCAATGTCGAAATGATCGGCTGGGACAAAGTCGGCAGTGGTCTGGTCACGGCGTTCGTCGTCGGCGACGTGGCGGCTGTCAAAGCAGCGATCGACGCGGGTGCTCAGGCTGCTTCAAAACTGGGTCAGGTCGTCAGCGTGGAAGTCATTCCCCGTCCTCACGAAGAGTTGCTGGGCGTCCTGCCCAAGCGACGAGCCCCGAAATAGACCCCGCGACAGGACTCCGGTCCCTCGGCAGCTCTTCCGAACCACTCGCGGCGGCCCTGCACGGCCAGCGTAAATGACAACAATCACAACCACACACAGTTCAGGAATCAAAAACATGTCAGAAGCAATCGGCATGATTGAGACCAAAGGTCTCGTCGCCCAGATCCAGGCATCCGATGCGATGCTGAAAGCCGCCAATGTGACCCTGGTCAAGCAGGTCCAGATCGGCGGAGCGTACGTGACCACCATCATTCGTGGTGACGTCGGTTCTGTCCGCGCTGCCGTTGATGCAGGGGCTGCCGCCGCATCGCAGACGGGTGAACTTGTCAGCGCTCATCTGATCCCGCGGCCTGATCAAACGCTGCTGGAGCAGTTCGTGTAGGCCGGTCTCGCCGAGCCTGAGCCAACTGTCTTCCCGCGTTGTCTATGGAAAGCCGTGTCGTCAGGATGAAAGTTCTCGTCGCCAATCTTGGGTCCACCAGTTTCAAGTACCGGCTGTTTGATTTGTCGGACGAAACACAGCTTGCGCGAGGCGGTATCGACCGTATCGGAGAATCGCAAAGCCATTGTTTCGTTGAGGTTGGCAGCCACCGGTCGGAAGCTCAGCAGAATATTCCCGATCACGCAGCCGCTGTGGCCATCTGTCTGCAGCAGTTGACCGATCCGGAACATGGCTGCCTGAATTCTGTGGAAGAAGTCGCTGGCATTGGCTTCAAGGCAGTCTTCGCCGGCAGCCTCAGCGGAGTTCGGATTGTCAACGAGGAACTGCTGCAGAAGATGGAGACTCTGTCGGACATCGCACCGGCTCACAATCCGCCGTATGTCAAAGCCATGCGGCAGTTGCAGCAGGCGTTTCCGCAGATCCCGCTGGTTGCGGCTCTGGAAACCGGCTTTCACGAGACGATCCCGTTTGAACACCGGGCGTATGCCGTTCCATACGAATGGTACACGGAACACGAAATCCGTCGCTGGGGCTTTCACGGTGCGAGTCATCGGTATATCGCCGGGCGAGTCGCAGAAATTCTTGGAAACACTGACCTGAAAGTGATTAGTTGCCACCTGGGCGGCAGCGCGTCCGTCTGTGCAATACGCAACGGCGAAAGCCTGGCAACGTCGATGGGGATGAGTCCTCAGGGCGGTCTTCCCAACAATAATCGAGTCGGCGATTTCGATGCCTATGCGATTCCGGTCGTTATGAAGGCAACCGGGCTGACGTTCGAGCAGGTCCTGACGGAATTGAGTTCCAAAGGCGGTCTGCTGGGGGTCAGCGGACTAAGCGGCGACTGCCGTGATCTTGAAGAAGCCGCGGCAAACGGACATGACCGGGCAGAGAAAGCACTCAGGCTGTTCGAAGCATCAATCCGATCACACGTCGGCTCCTATATGGCGCTGCTCGGCGGGACGGACGTGATCGTATTCACAGGTGGCATCGGGGAGAACAGCGAACGAATTCGAAGCAGCGTTTGCCGCGACATGCAGTGGGCCGGTGTGAATCTGGACTCAGCAGCAAATGCGGCAGTGCAACGAAATACGGAAACCCGCATCAGCACAGACAGCAGCAGGGTGCAGTTGTGGGTGATTCCGACAAATGAAGAGCTTGTGGTGGCAAGACAAACAGCGTCTGCAATTGGTTGAACGGTATTCCGGACACAGTGTTCGCAACGTGGCAATTCGCTCACACGGATACTGCCTGTTCTGAATACTGACACCGCTGACTGAAAACACACTCAATGTTTCTAGCACGAATCACCGGCAGTGTTGTGTCGACTCAGAAAGTGACCGAGCTTGTCGGTCAGAAGCTTCTGATTGTCGAGCCGCTGCGAGTCAATGAAAAGGATCAAAGCGATCTGCAGCCAACCGGCCGCTCATTCGTTTGCGTCGACACGGTCGGAGCCGGCCACGGTGAAGTTGTTCTGTGTGTTCAGGGAAGCAGTGCCAGGTTTACTCCGGAAACAAAAACACTGCCGATCGATGCCGCTATCGTGGGCATCATCGACTCCGTGCGAGTCAATGACAAAACTATTTTCGAAAGCCGGTCAACGTAATATCACCTCTTCCCTTTGCTCGTTCTGGGGCTCTGCCCAAATAATTATTCCAGGGGCTCTGCCTATTAACTCGTTCCAGGGCTCTGCCCTGGAACGCACTGCCATGAGGCTCTGCCTCCGACAACCTGAAACAGCCATGTCCAATCCTTACTCCGCACCAGACAATCAGGAGACACCACACATCTCCGCCGGTCTGCAACAGCGGGTCCGGGGACTACAAGTGGTGGTCAGCGCCCTCGCAGCCGGTGCAACCTTTTTCGCGGGTATTGTCCTGGTTGCGAAAAGCGGAGCGATTGGGTGGGAACCAAACCCTGTGTCGTGGATTGCCGTTGGCTTCGCGAGCTTCGCCCTGGTTCTGAGTATTGTAGTCCCCGGCACTGTTTCACGAGCCGCGCTGAGCAGGATCAGTCCGGAGTCTCTGCGAAGTGCGAACGAGGCGACGGAGTTGGAGTTGTTGTTTCCGGTGTATCAGCAGCGCTGCATCATGGCCTGCGGACTGCTGGAGGGAGCCGCATTCTTCAACCTGGTTGCCTACCAGTTAAATGCATTTGTCGGCAGCCTTGCCATGGCGGCCATGCTGATCGTGTTGATCCTCGTTCGGTTTCCGTCCGTGGCGGGTATGCAGTTGTGGCTCCGGGATCGGATCCAGGAGATCAAGATGATGCCGTGACCGCCGCCGTGGTGCAGCGGTCTCAACGTTCTCGTGTGAGTCTGGAGACTTGTTATACGTCCGGCAGGGAAGGCCATGTTCAGAAAGATTGTAAGTCATGCAGGCAACTGAAGCAGCCGTTCGCCAGATCGTTCAGGAAGTCCTGAGCCAGCTCTCAACGAACAACAGCGTCAGGGCGCTGCCGTCAGGGCAGAATGGTCACGGAAACAACTGGGGTGTCTTCAACGACGTTGACGCGGCTGTTGCGGCTGCTCAACAGGGCTTTGAACAGCTCTGTGAAGCGTCAATGGATCAGCGACGGCAGGCTATCGAGGTCGTCAAGAGCATCTGTGAATCGCAGGCGGACGAACTCGGGCGTCTGGAGCTTGACGAGACAAAGATCGGCCGGCTCGATCACAAGATTGCCAAGCTGAAGGCTATTCGCGTCGTACCCGGTGTGGAGGCGCTTAGGACAGACGTAGTCAGCGGTGATTTCGGCCTGACAGTTACGGAATATGCACCGTTCGGCGTAATCGGTGCCATCACACCCGTGACACATTCGCTGCCGACGTTGGCGGGGAACTTTGTCAATATGGTGGCTGCCGGCAACACCGTCGTCGTCAATCCTCACCCCAGTGGAGCGAAGATCGCAGCGGAAGGCGTGCGTCGGTTCAATAAAGCGATCTTTGAAAAAACCGGCCTGAGCAATCTCGTTACAATCATTGGCAACCCAACCATCGAGTCCGCTCAGGCAATATTCGATCACCGCGGCGTGCGTGTTCTGGTTGTCACGGGTGGCCCCGCGGTGGCTCGCGCCGCCATGAAGAGTTCCAAAAAGGCGATTGTGGCCGGCCCGGGAAACCCGCCGGTTGTTGTCGACGCGACGGCTGATATCGACAACGCGGCACGTTCAATCGTGGCCGGCGCAGCCTTTGACAACAATCTCCTCTGCATTGGCGAAAAGGAAGTCTTCGCGGTAAACGAGATCTTTGACCGCCTGATGGCAGCCGTTGGCAGCAGCGGCGGCTATCGCCTGAACGATCAGCAGATCGCACAGTTCACGGCAAAAGCCTTCGGTCCGCCGAAGGAAGCGGGGGGCCACCATGTTCTAAATCGCGATTTTATCGGCAGAGATCCTTCCTGGCTGGCGTCACAGATTGGTCTTGCTGTTCCCGCCAATACACAAATCCTTTACGGCGAAACCGACGAGCATAACCCGTTCGTGCCGGAGGAACAGATGATGCCGTTCGTCCCGTTCGTCCGGGCGACGTGTGCAGATCATGCGATCAGTCTGGCAAAGAAGTTTGAACACGGATTTGGGCACACCGCGATAATTCACTCCCGGGATGTCAGGACGATTACGAAGATGGGCCGAATCATGAACACGACACTGTTCGTGAAGAATGGCCCCAGCATGGCCGGACTGGGCCTGGGCGGCGAAGGGTTTCTGTCATTCAGCGTGGCGACTCCGACCGGTGAAGGAGTCACCAGCCCCATGACATTCACACGCCAGCGCCGTTGTGCGATGGTGGAAGATTTGAGAATCGTTTAGAGGCTCACACAAAACCGGGACAGGCACCCTCACAACGCGATAACTCCATGCGATCTGTGCTTCTCCCGGGAGCCACTCCCGGTTTTGTTAAGCGCTTTTTGGTTGAAAATCGGCTAGCGGTCAGCTGTTGGCGACTGGTTGTTGCTGCTCGCTGCCGACAAGTCGTAAGTCACTAAGCACCTGTCTTGTATGCAATCTGCCCGAGTCATTGGAAACGCAACGTCGACCGTGAAGCATGCTTCGCTGGCAGGCTGGCGTTTGATTGTTCTGCAGCCGCTGGACATCAACAATGAACCCGATGACTTTCCGGTTCTGGCGATCGACAACCTGGGTGTCGGACGAGGTGACCTGGTGTTTTTCATCAGCGATGGAAGTTGCATTCGCGACCTCGTAGGACGGAATGACTGTCCGGTTCGGTTCGCCGTGCAGGGAATCATTGACGTTAATTAAGCAGCGACGTTCGGTTGAACAGAAAATCTCGCCTGACGGCGACACACCAGACTATGACGTTTACCGGCTCTGAAATTGAACAGATCACACAGGACGTCCTGCGGGAGCTTCGGTCCCGCGGGGTCATGCTGATGTCTGCGCGAAGCCATGGTGCCGACCATTCAACAGGTGGAAAGCCACACACGACGAATATCCGTTCGGAAGCTTCTGACATCCAGTTATTGCTCAACGAACGAGTGATCACTGAAGCGGTTCTTGAGTCCGCCGGCGCGGCGGGACGAACTGTGTGCCTGCCAGGAAACGCGATCATCACGCCGTCTGGACATGACTATATTCGACGAAACGCCGTGAAGGTCAGCGGAGCCGCAACCGGTGACGCGCCGGCTGTTGATTCTCTGCTGATTTCCATTGGCAACTGTGCCGTGGCAAAAGCAGCGGCGGCATCAGCTCATTGGCCATATGTCGTTGCAGGATGTGAAGTGGACGCCGCCAGGAAGGCGGTGACCGGTCTCGGAAGCGGGGCGGTTGTGTGTTGTGGAGGCGAACCTTCCGTCATCGCGTGCCTGATCAACCGCGACAGCAGTCGTCGCGCGGCCGTCGTGGGAATTCAAACCGACCTGGATCGGCTGTGTCGGGCAATGAATCCAGGCGTCATTTGTGTAGAGTCGTCAGGCATGTCGTTCGGCAGACTGCAGAATCTGCTGAGGCGCTGCTCGCAGCGCAACGCCGACCTTCCGGCAGGCTGGAAAGAGCTGACAGGAGGCTCTCGATGAGAATTATGGAATGTATCGGCAGGGTAACGCTGTCTCGCTGTCATTCGTCATTGACGGGTGCGTCCTGGAAGATTGCTGTGCCACTGATGCACGATGGCTTGCGAGGGAAAGAATCCGGCCGGACGGAACCCATTGTGGTGTTCGACGAACTTGCTGCCGGTCCGGGCAGCCTGATCGCCGTCAGCGAGAGTGCAGAAGCTTCGGCACCGTTTTTTCCGGAATCAAAGCCGATCGATGCCTACAACGCTGCGATACTCGACAGTGTGAACGTCTCGTAGTCGCCTGGCCCTGGTTTTTCTACGGTAAGCCCCGGATCGGCTGCAGACAACGAATAACCGAAATCCTGCGAACAAAGTGAGCGATAATCATGGCAAATAACTGGAACAGCGGAATCAACGACCGGGCACTCAAGGAGGAGATCTGTGAGATCGGTCGTCGCGTGTACAACAAAGGCTTCGCTGCGGCAAACGACGGCAATATCAGCATTCGTGTTGGCGAAAACGAAGTGCTGTGCTCTCCGACTATGATCTGCAAGGGCTTCATGAAGCCCGAGGACATTTGTGCGGTTGACATGCAGGGAACGCAAATTGCCGGCAAGCGAAAACGCACCAGTGAAGTGCTGCTGCATCTGGAAATCATGCGGCATCGCCCGGATGTGAAGGCCGTTGTCCACTGCCATCCGCCTCACGCGACGGCATTTGCTGTTGCGGGAGAACCGATTCCGCAGTGCATTCTTCCGGAAGTGGAAGTCTTCATGGGCGAGGTTCCTATTGCTCCGTATGAAACGCCAGGCGACCAGAGATTTGCCGCAACAGTGACTCCGTTTCTCAAGTCAACGAACACCATCATTCTAAAGAACCACGGAACAGTCAGCTTCGGAAAGGATTTGACAGAAGCCTACTGGAAGACAGAAATTCTGGATGCCTATTGCCGCATTCTGTTACTGGCAAAGCAGCTTGGTCCCGTGCAGTATCTGAACGAGCAAAAAAACCGGGAGCTGCTGGATCTGAAGAAGAAGCTGGGCTTCGACGACCCACGTTTTCACAATGAAGACTGCGACCTGTGCGGCAACAGTGCATTTCGTGAAGGATACCGGGAGAACCTCCCGGTTCAGCGAGCGTTCCCCAGGGCTCCGGAATACCCCGGCTATCTGCAGCAGCCCTGTGGCACGGCCTGTGAAACGGCCCCGGCGGCAAATGAAGCTCTGGTTCGGATGATCACGGACCAGGTTCTGGCGGCGCTGGGGCGGTAGACTCGGCGTGAGTCGTTACAATGTCGAGAGAGAGTTCATTTTTCGACGGAGTTGCAGACATGCCGATTCACGACTGGACACGAATTTTCGCGGGAGCATTTCACGATCTGCATCAGGCGTGGATTATTGAGATGCGGAATGTGCTGAACGGCGGGCTGCTGCCGGAAGGCTACTATGCCGCAGCCGAACAGGTGACCGGCGATCGAAACCCCGATGTCGTGACACTGGAATCATTAACGGAGTCAGATGATTCGTCGACGCGGTGGACTGCAAAGGGTGGCGGACTGTTGGTCGAACAGGCTCCGCCGAAAGTCAGATTCGAATTCGAGTCCGAACTTCGGCAGTATACCGAAAAGGCAAGTCGAGTTGCTGTTCGGCATGTCAGCGAGAACCGCATCGTGGCGATTATCGAAGTCATTTCACCGGGCAACAAACACAGCCGGAAAGAAGTGGATTCACTTCGTGAGAAGATCTACACGCTGATCGACAACGGAGTTCAGATCCTGCTGGTCGACCTGATCCCTCCGGGGCGGTTTGACCCGGAAGGGCTGCCTCGGGCACTTTCGATTGATTCGGACGATGTGGTTCCGGCGGTCACCAGTGAGGAACCGTTGTCGCTGTGCTCACTGCGAGTCAATCCGGGCATTCATGGCTACGTGGAACTTTGCGGGGTTGGCCGCGTCCTGCCGCAGATGCCCTTGTTTCTGTCCGTCGATCGCTATATCAACGTTCCGCTGGAAGAGACTTATACGTCGGCGTGGCAGGGCGTTCCGGCTCCCTGGAAGAGAATTATTGAAGGCAACTAGATCACGAAAGTTTTCGAAATATGAAAGTCAGTATTATTGGTGGCGGCGGACTGGTGGGTTCATGTGCGGGATTCGCACTGCAGGCGGGCCGGATCGTTAAAGAAATTGCGCTGGTGGACGTGAATCAGGAACTGTGCGAAGGCCAGGCTCTGGACCTGCTGCACGGTTCGTCCATCATGGCACCGCAGAAGATTACGGCCGGCGGCACGGAGCAGGTCAAAGACAGTGACGTGGTTGTGATCACCGCGGGACTGCGACGCAAGCCGGACGAGAGCCGTCTGGATCTGATCAGTCGCAATGTCGCTCTGTTCCGGAATATTCTGGCCGACGTGAAGAGTCACGGAATGCGGAAGGACGCGATTGTATTCGTGGTTTCCAATCCGGTTGACGTCCTGACGTATCTGGCGGTGAAGGAATTGTCACTGCCGGCCAGTCAGGTGATCGGCCTGGGAACGGTGCTGGACACAACTCGCCTGCGCAGCATGCTGGCTCAGCGGATCAGCGTCGCGGCGACGCAGGTGAACGTTACGATCTTTGGTGAGCATGGTGACAGCATGGTCCCGATCTGGTCGGCCGCTCAGGTGGCCAATCTTCCACTGGACAAGTATCCGGGCGTCACACCGACGCTGATCGCTGATGTGGAAAAGAAGACTCGTGGCAGCGGGGCCGAAGTGATCCGGAAAAAAGGCGGTGCCGGATTCGCGGTTGGAGTTTCGATCGCGGACGTTGTTCACAGCATTGCACTGGATGATGAGCGAGTGCTGCCCGTCAGCAGCCTGCAAAACGGAGCGTACGGAATTAACGACGTGTGCCTTTCAGTTCCGACATTGGTTGGTCGCAGCGGCGTGAAGAGCCACATTGAGATCGACCTGTGGTCCAAGGAAAAGACCGCTCTTGTCAACAGCGGCAGCGTGTTGCGGGAGACGATCGACAAGGTGCTGAAGGGGTAGCGCCGCGTCGGGCGACGTTGCGGCGAATTCGGGCGTTGCTATTTCTTCGGCTGCTCGCCACACCGCGCGGCCACGAGCGGGTTCACCCATTCGGCGTCACTGGAGGAGAGTGCGGGGTTGACTGGCCGACGGTAGTTCAGCGAATAGTCGTAGCCTGCCCGGTCGTACACGGTGTCAAATGCGGACTGCAGGTCGAGCGACACTTCACGGTCGTCCGGAGCCAGTGGAACCGGAATGGTCGGCAACCGGTGGTTCAACGGCCACGCATAGACGAACGCGGTTCGGCGTCGCTTTGCCCGGCAGACGAATGCGAAGTAATCACTGTTCGGCAGCGGCTCCAGCGTCGGCAGGCGGTCACCTCCGCGCAGCAAATCGATTTCCACCAGATTCGTTCGGCTCTGCAGGATCTCCTCGCGTTTTGTCAGGTACGTTTTCCGGCCCTCGGCTCCAGGACGCTTGTTGGACGGCGAAAGAATTTCGATCACCGTAACGACCTCGGAAGTGTCCAGCCGGCGGACGACGAGGTATTTTTCTTCGACGGTAAACGGCCCCGGCAGCGTTCGTTCGACAGGATCAAGTACGGCCACCGTCGACTGCTGCAACTGCGATGTTTCGCGGCCGAAGGCCGGATCGCGGAGGATGGCAATGTCCGGCCTGATCAGGACCGGCTCGTCCAGCGGATGTTCGACATAGACTCGGCGTTCAGTTCGCACGGAATAGTCGGGACGGACTTCCGGCATAACCGCATCCGCAATGACGGTAATCAGCCGGCTATGGAAGTCTTCCCAGTCATCGCCTTCGATGAAAGGGTCCATTCCCGGAAATACGGAAGGCATTTAGGGGTTCCTCAGAAATGCGCGGTGATGACGCAATTGCGATTCGCGCGCCGAACACCTGCTATTGTAGCGGCAAACCAGAACCGGTCCCAACGGTGACCTAAGAGGGCATCTGGGAAGATAACTGGTCTGGGCGAGATTTCGTTGAGAGTGGAAACTCCGCGTCGGTTTCGGGAACTTTTCTTACCGACACGGAGGTCAGTCATGTCAGGAACAGCAGCTCGCAGGGCGTACAACACGGATTTGACGGATGAACAGTGGGCGCTTGTGGACAGGGAACTGCCACCGGCTCCCGGCGGCGGTCGCGAACGAACGGTCGATCTGCGGGAAATCGTCAACGCGATTCTGTACCGCCTGCGGACCGGCTGTTCGTGGGAACTGCTGCATCACGACTTTCCGCCGAAGTCCACGGTTTACGAATACTTTGCCCGCTGGCGAAACGACGGCACATGGCAGCGTCTGCACGATTCTCTGCGAACCGCCGTGCGAAGACAGGACGGGCGTGAGGCCACGGCTTCGGCCGGCATCGTCGACAGTCAGTCGGCGAAGACGACCGAAACCCGCGGAGTACGCGGCTACGACGCCGGGAAGAAAATCAAAGGCCGCAAGCGTCACATTCTGGTGGACACCCTGGGACTGCTGATCGCGGTGGTCATCACTGCCGCCTGCGTTCAGGACCGTGACGGCGCCAGGCTGGTGTTTGCAGAAGCACGCGGTGAAACGCGGCTGGAAAAGATCTGGGCGGACGGAGGCTACCGGGGCCAACTGGTCGATTCGACAAAGCAGGAATTCGGCTGGGATCTGGAGATTGTCAAACGCAGCGACGACGTCAGCGGCTTCGAAGTTCTGCCTCACCGATGGATTGTGGAACGCACATTTGGCTGGCTGGGCCGTTACCGGCTGTTCTGCCGCGAACATGAAGCAACTCTTGCCAGCGCCCGGGCCGACATTCACATGGCCATGTCTCATATCATGCTCCGCCGACTGACGCGGCCGACAAGGAAAATCTACGAACACGAACACGAACACGAACACGAACACGAACACCTCCTGGCCCACATCGCCTGACTTACCAGATGACCACTGAGAGCGGATTTCAGAACAGAGTAACGGTGGCATCCTGCCGCCGAAGGCAACTGTCGGTGGCTGGAAGCCCCCGATACAAAATGCTGTTGTGAAATCCGCTGTAAGCAGCCGCAGGCAGCTATCGCGAGGAAATCCGCACGAACTCACTGCTGATGTCGCCAGCCGTCGGAACGTGAAGAGTGAATTCACCGTCGTCGGCGGGAATGCGTTCCTCATGAGTTCGCAGTTCATCGCCTTCGGTCCAGCCGAACTCGACTGCGCTCGCGGATCGCACAGGCACGGATTGAATCCCGTACAGTTGAGCGTCCATCAGTCCTGTTGCATGTCCGCCGCCGAAGAAGTGAACTCGCAGGAGAGCTTCGTGAGTTGTGGCCGAGGCAACGTCTTGGCTTCCGGACAGCCAGCCGCTGGAAAATTCGTTGTCGGCGGGAATTTCGGCTGTGGCAAGGCGCTGCCAGGTTGTACCGCCGTCGGTGGACATGTCCATATGATAATCGCACGTCGGCTCCGGCGGGATGCGGAGCTGGTAGCGCACTGCGGCTCGCACTTCCAGCAGGGGCTGCGGAGCTTTGATGCGAAACACCACTTCGCCTGGTTTGTTGTCGGTTGTTTCGTAGGCTCGGCGAACACCATCGAGCCGCGGCTGATAGATCACGTTGTCGGACCGCTGAGTCGTATCTTCGAAGTGGCCGACATTTGCTTCGGGCAGTCCGAAGTCCGGCAGCACCGCCACGACGGCACGATCGGCAACGCGGACCGTCACGTCGCAGCCGTCAGTCGAAAGCTGTGGGTAAATCGCCTGGCACACCTGAGTCGTCGTGGTGAATCGCAGGCGATCGACGCCGGAACCGCCCTCGAACGTGAGGCGAACCTGCCAGCCATATCGACCCTTCACGAATTCCGTCAGATCGCAGCGACCGCTGGCAGAATCGAAATCGGCGGCAGACCAGCTCTGGCCTTCGTTGGCCGAAACTTCCACACGCACATCGCCGATGATTGTCGCTTCCAGCACCAGGCCGTCGGTGGCGATTCCGGACATCGGATTCGCATCGTCTGCCGGGTCGCCGCAGATGACGTACGGCGAAAAATGGTGGAACGTCACCGATGCAGACTTCCCGTCAGCACTGCGGAGTTTCGGTGACCGTGTGTCACGAACAACGTTGGGCGATACTGACTTCGTACCTTCCCGCCAGGCATCCGTGGTCAGGTTGGGGACGTAGTCGAATTCGCCGTTGCAGTAGCTGACGTCCGATCGAGCGTTGTGTGATTCGCCGTTGTGGAACGGTGCGCCCCGATTGAAGAACGCCCAGTTGCGAAACGGTCCGCCGGGCTGATTGTGCCAGAACCGCCGCTTCGAGGGGCCGCCGTAGTGATCTCGATCGTACCATCGGACGAATTCTTCGCCGGCTCGCAGATGCACGATGGCCGGATGAGCCGCATAGCCGCTGTTGTACATGCTGTACCAGTCGCCGCCGGCCGCGACTTCCCGCCAGCCGCTTTTCATCACGTCGAAGTCCGCAGGCCACGCGAACGGATAGTGCGGCAGCGGCGGCTTCACACGGTCGACGAGTGACGGATCGGCGGCGATGTCCGCGTAGCCGGCAACGATACCGTCCCTGCGAAACAGCAGCCCGGCCATGTCGGTGTCGAATGCATGCCACGAATCGCCGTAGAAAACTTCGCTGTTCACGTGGCCGGGGAAGGCTCGCCGGCGAGCCTTCATACCCAGTGCCTGCCAGTACGGTTCGTTCCACGCGTGGACGGTTCCACAAAGGCCATAGCCGTAGGAGAAGCGTGCCCGGTTCGCGTCAAAGACAACCGATTCGTAGTCGCGGGTTTGTGCCGAGTCCGGGATTCGGCCGGGGACGCACCATTCC
>CAZHET010000053.1:0-20663 GCA_964531585.1 uncultured Planctomycetaceae bacterium
GACTCTGCCCCCTGCGGGCCGCCATTGGCTGAAAAGCGGATGACGATTTCCTGCCAGCGGACTTTTTCCTGCGGCGTATATTCGTCCTTGTGCTGGCGGTAGTACTGCAGCAGCTCCTTGCGGTCGATGGTCGTCGGGATTTCGGTTTCGGCCAGTGTGTCCACGAAGCCCCGCACCATTTGCATGCGGAAGAAACTTTCACGCAGCAGTGGAATCGACAGGCCCTGCGTGGCCAGCATCTCATTGAGCTGCTCGTCTGTCTGCAGCTTGTGTTCCTGCTTGATGTCGTCGATCAGCTTGCGGAAGCCGGGTTCAAGATTTTCGCGAATCACATCGCGACGATCTTCCGGAATTTTGCGGTTCAGGGCCTGCAGTACAATTTCCTGTTCGACGTGGCCAGCCAGCCGCCGCCGTACTTCTTCGGTCATGATCTGCTGACGCTGGGCATCGCTGAGTCGCGGGTCTGCTTCCATCGCCAGCCGCGCGCTGCCGATCAGGTCATCGACAAAGATCGGCTTGCCGTTGACTTCGGCGACCGCCGTGTTGCCTTCCAGTTTTCGCCCGGCGGATGATGATGCCGTCAGTTGGATGTCACCGGCCTGAACGGGCGATTCGCGTCCCTGTGAGATCGCGACGGTCGATTCGTTGACAAGAGACCGCCGTGGCGGTGCGGCTGCAAAGACCGGGTTATCGTCGACCAGCGTCCGTCCTTCGCAGCCGACCAGCAGCAGAACGCATGCGGCCGACAGAGTCAGACATCCGCGCAGGCGGATTCTGTTCGGCACTGGTCGGAAGGTTAACGGCACCACGGCTGCATCCATGCAAATCAGGCTTCCCGTCCGCGGGAAGGCGAGTTTCCGGGAATATATGTGCCTGCGGCGCAAGGCCACAAGGCCGGATGACCAGTCCCTGAAGGTTGCCGGTCAGACGGGCGCGGCTGCGCTGACGCTCTGAAATCGAAACGTGTCGTTCAATGGTCTGACCGGCGAATTCTGCCGATCGTCCGCAGTTCGGCAGGCCGTTTGACCGCTGACTGACCGGCCATCACAATCTGTTGCTCGGACCCTGAAACCCCAAAGCGGCGGGTCGGCCAGGTGGAAATCGCGTGCCGGGATGTTTGCCCTTTCCCGAGCCCCCGCTCCACAGCTCCTGCCCGGAGAACGAGATGTCGAAAAAACGAGTGCTGCTGCTGGCCGGCGATTTCGTGGAAGATTACGAGATCATGGTGCCCTTTCAGACGCTGCTGACATGTGGCGTCGAGGTCAGTGCCGTCTGCCCGGACAAGCGCCGCGGAGATCAGATTCGCACGGCGATTCACGATTTCGAAGGCGATCAGACCTACACCGAAAAGCCGGGCCACAACTTCACGCTGAATGCGGACTTCGATGCCGTAAACGCTGGTGCTTACGACGGCCTGTTACTTCCCGGCGGACGGGCACCGGAGTATCTGCGGCTGAATGAACGTGTGATCGAAATTGTTCGGGAATTCGATGGGGCCGAAAAGCCGATCGCCGCAATCTGCCACGGGCTGCAGATTCTGGCTGCGGCCGGAGTTCTGGCCGGGCGAACATGCACGGCATATCCGGCGTGCGGCCCCGAAGTCACTCTGTCAGGCGGCACGTATAAAGAGATCCCTGTTGAAGACGCGCTGGTCGACGGAAATCTGGTGACGGCTCCCGCGTGGCCCGCTCATCCCGCCTTCTGCCGCGAATTCCTGAAGCTGCTGGGTGTGCTCTGATGAGTGCCCGCACGTGCCTGTTTCTGGCCGCCGTGTTCGGATTCCTGGCCGTGCTGATGGGGGCCTTCGGTGCTCATGCGCTGTCGGACAGCGGCTTCCTGGCGACAAAGTACGCCGACATGGAACCGAAGATCGTCTCCGGAATGGAACTGCCGGCGGCATTCAAGTATCTCGAAGATTTCCGCACCGCAGTCCGCTATCACATGTGGCACGCACTGGCCTTGTTCGGCACCGGACTGTGGATGCGAACACAAGCTTCGCGACTTCTTGCAGTTGCTGCGTGGTGCTTTGTCGGCGGGATCGTGCTGTTCAGCGGAGCACTTTATGTGCTGGTGATTGGCGGACCGAAGTTCGGCGGAATCACGTGGGGGCTGGTCGCTCCGTTCGGGGGGACTCTACTGCTGATCGGCTGGCTGGTGCTGACCATTGCGGCGCTCAGAGTGGCGGAACCGAAATAACGATGTCCCGGCGTGGTGTGCGGCGCGGGAAACTGCTCCGTAACACAGCCTCCGAGGGCCACCGCACGGCAGCGCGCGATCGGGCGGAACGTCGCCGAACGCCCGCTATGCCGCGCGGCGCGCTGCTGCCGAAAACCGGAACGCTCTGATCGATGCACAGACCCGCTGTACCTGCTGCACGGTCAGGCTGTGTGACAACGGCAGGTTCAGAATCCCGCGAGACCAGTGGGCGGCGTGAGGAAAATCGGCGGCACGGCATTCGGCGGGAAACGGGAACAGCGCCGCCGTGTCGATGCCTGCTGACCACAGGTGCTGCCGCAGGCGATCACGATCAGCCGCTGACGCACAAACGCTGAAGTGGCTCAGGCCGCGAGTTTCCTGAGGCGGAAGTGTCAGGCCGCAACCATCCAGCCGGGAGAGTTCGGAGCGGTAGACGTCCGCCAGTCGTCTCCGCTGATTCTCGCAAGCCGCGGCGCTGCGAAAGTTTGCGGCCGTCAATTGCGTCGTCAGCCGTGACGGCCCATGCCACCACTCGCGCGAAGCGTTGCACCGCGGAGCATCGGCAATTGCGGTGGATCGGGCGTCACCCGCAGTGGGTCGAGGCGGCTGCCTTCTGTCCTGCAACTTCCGCAACGACCCATACACCACCGAATAATGAGCGACCGTTCGCAGCACGATGTCTGCTTCCTGAACGAGAGACCGCAGCGGATCGGCTGCGATCAGATCGCGTTCGCGTGACTGACGCAGGACAGCGGCGAGCGAGCGATCACGCGTGAATGCCATCCCGCCCCAGCCGGAGTACAGCGACTTTCCCAGACCGAAGCTGACGACGGCGACGTCCTGATTTCGCAGCCGCTGCAGGTCGATTCTGTCGGGAATCGCCATCGCCATGTCGAAGATTCTCACGCGAGCGTTATCAATCAGCGGAGCGGTGCCCGCCTGCCTCACGCCATTCCCGAAGCGATGCCCGAAGACCTCCGACAATACGACTCCGAAGTTATTTTCGCCGCCCGTCGCAGCACGTACGTTCAACAGAAAACTGTCCGGCCTGCTGTCAACCAGTCGCAGCGACCGGCCGGATTGTCGAATCGCCTCATGCACCACCCGGCAGGTGAACACAGGACAAAACACGTCCGCCTGTTCGTTCAGAGTGTGCTGAATCGTTGCACAGATGCCGTAACGCGCGGACGGCAGCCACACAGCGTGCGGCACGTCCAGCAGTTCCGCGCAGTCCAGTTCCAGACGGCAGACGTTCTGTTTTCGCAGGCTGAGCAGTTTGTGTTTCAGCAGCGCCAGAACGCCGAAAGGTGGGCGATGGCGAGGAATCATGGGCAGCGTTTCCGCGCGACGATCAGTGCTCCGGGAGCGATGGCAATTCTCAGTGCGTGCCACGAAACCGTTCCGGCGGCGAACAAAGCCCGTACCATGGGTGTGGATTCCGCGCTGTGTCCGGCACCTCGCGGCGATGCCAGTTCGATATCGAATCCGCATCCATCAATCGTCTTCAGCAGGCTTTTCAACGGCATACTGAAGCGATGATCCGTGACAGCACGGCGGATCAGCCTGCGCGACGAATCCGGGAAGACGGGCTGC
The DNA here is from genome assembly GCA_964531585.1 of uncultured Planctomycetaceae bacterium. Lineage (GTDB taxonomy): Bacteria > Planctomycetota > Planctomycetia > Planctomycetales > Planctomycetaceae > JAWKUA01. The sequence goes on from CAZHET010000053.1 coordinate 3,790, forward strand.
AGCAGCCTTCCCGCAGTGATGAACGGACTCTTCGTGATTGCCCGCATGACGAGCAGTCCTCCGGGCGTCAGCAGCTCGTGCGCCGCGTGAAGTTCTCGCGGCTGGTCGGGCCAGTAGATGTGAGCATCCAGAACGGTCAGCACATCGACAGGATCCGTCGCAGAAAACAGGCAACATTCCGTCAGTGACGCACATTGCTGCGCCGCGAACCCGTGAGACCTGACGAAGTCAACGGCCTCGGGAACAATGTCCAGACCGCTGCCAACGAAGCCCCGCTGTCGCGCCTGCAGCAGAAAGCCACCAAACGAACAGCCGACATCCAGCAGAGTTTGTCCGGCATGCCCGCCACACTCCTGGATACTGTCCAGAACCGAGCGGAACATGTCCGTTTTGAATTCATTCAGGCGCGTTCCGGCGTCGTGCTGCCCCCACGCCATTTGACGTGTGTGGTCTGTTTCTGCCGCCGCAAGGTAGTCTTCCTGCATGAAGAACGACCGGCATCGGCCGCACTTCGACCAGCTCTTCAGGCCCCTCGCGGTGTCGAACTGATAGCGGGTGTTGTCCGGGACAACGGGCCACGCGTGGCCACAGGCCGGGCAGAATTCCGAGTTCGCCGCAGTCCGGGCAGCCGCTCCCGATTCCTCGGGGGCTGACGCGACGACGTCATCTGCGGACTTCAGGCAGTGGGTACCGGTCGACATGCGTCAAGAGTCCTTTCTGACGACTGGCGGCCTGCCGGAAAAGCGGTCAACGGCCAGCAGGCCGGAATGTGCCGCCGACGTCTGTGACAAAATCACCGCCGACGTTTTGACAGGGAACCGGCCGAGCCGGACTGCCAGAGTTCGCCCGAAATGATAGCATTCACCCTTTCCGCGGCAGTTCCGATCCGGTGTCTCGTCGTGAAATTGTTGCCGATTCCTGTCATGATGCGTTCCCGGTCGGCAGATTCTGCCGGTCCAGCCACTCCCCAAATTTTCATGAAACACTGAACTGTCGGCAATTCCCATTGGCAGTCGGCGCAGCAATGTGCGCGGTCACCGAGGCCACCGGGTTCTGCAGACTCAATCATCCATCGCGATTTCGCAATCACTGAAGTCGTCGGTTCTCGCATTCCTGAACAAGTGAAAACACATGTCCAATGACCCGTATTCGCCCTGCATCTGCGGCAGCGGCAAGAAGCTGAAATTCTGCTGCCAGGACATTCTGCCTGACCTGCAGCGCGTCGTGAAGCTGATGGACAATCAGCCGGATGCTGCGGAAAAGCTGCTGCAGACGCTGTGTAAGAAGCATCCGGACAAAGAAGTCCTGGTGGCTCAGCTTGGCGCGCTGCTGATGAGGCAGAATCGTTCTGCTGAGGCGAAGGAGTTGCTGGTCGACTTCCTGCGCCGCCATCCGGATGAACCGCGTGTGCTGCTGAGTCTGGCGGATGTGTGTCTGTCGACGGAGGGGTTCTTCGCGTCCCGCCGGATCATTCACCGCGCGTTTCAACTGGGGACCCGGCACTTCAGCGGCATCGTTGCAATGCTGGCGGCCCGCATTGCCGCGCAGATGGGCTACTTCGGAATGGCGATGGCCGTTCGCGAACACCTGGCGCTCGCGGTGCGAATGGCCAGCGGCGAGGCTCGCAATTCGCTGTTGATGCAACTGGCGACATTCGAATCGCAACGGAATCTGCCATATCCGTTTCGCGGCCGCTTCGCTTTGCTGGACGTGAACCTGGAAGACGCAGAAGCGGCGAAGGAAGAGCTGCGAGCACGCAAGGTCAGCCAAATCGGGTGCTGGGAGCCGGCGGCAATTCTGTACGGCCGACTATGCGAAAAGTATCCCAATGATGGTGCCCTCCGCCACAACCTGGGGCTGTTTCAGGCGTGGGACGGGCGCCTCCTGGAAGCTGCACAATCGCTGCACAAGGCGGCGGAGCTGATCGACGATTTCGATACGGCCGCGGAGACCGAGGCACTTGCTCAGTTGCTGGATCTGGAAGTTACCGACCAGCACTATTCTGTCGTGCAGCGCGGTGTTCCGGTTTCTGCTGTCTCGCAGCTACTGACGGTTCTTGATGCCGATGAGCGATTTTCCCGTACGCCCGTCTCCGAGGACGAAGCTCGGGTGCAGGACGGGCTCGCGGTGGTTGCTGAATACGAGCTGGTCGACTTTTCTGCAGACGGTTCTGCCAGTGACGAACCGCCGGAAGTGCTGGCCGATATCACTGTGGTCGACATCGTCGATCCTGACGAGGCAGACCTGGAATTACCGACTGTCTGGGTCGTGTCGCTCGACGACGACAACGAACGCGCTCTCAGCATTGTTCGCGAGGCTGTGGGAGACCTGGCGGGACCGGTCCCCGAAGACGACAGGCCGACGACAGTTTCCAGGCTGCCGGTGGTGTGCCGACTCTTCGACTGGAAATCTCGCCAGTCCGATGCCGTCACCAGCAGCCTGCACCGGGAACTTGATCAGCGACGCCTGAACGAAGCTCTGAACCAGTGGCTGGAAACTCCACAGGCGGCGCTGGGAGATCAGTCGCCGCTGAAAGCCGCGGAGGATGCGAACAATCTGGTGAAAGTGGCCGCCAGCGTGCTGGTGCTGGATGTGACCTGCAATCGCATGGGGTACGATCCCGATCTGACGGATACCCGCCAGCGGCTGGGAGTGCCTGCTCCTTCGCGCCTGCAGACGGACGATGAACAGGTCATTACCGCACTGCCGCTGCTGCAGTTCCTGCGAGTTGACCCCGGTCAGCTGAATGATCGTCAGATCGCGGAATTCATCCACCGCATCACGCTCGTGCGGCATCTGCGACTGATGGAAACCGGCCTGGATGCTCTGGTGCAGCGACCGGATGCCCTGGAAAAATTCCCCGCGATGCGCGCTCACCTGCTGCGCGCTTCGATAGCTCGCGAACGAAACAATCTCAAGCTGGCGTCGGAATGCTTTGAAGCGGCACGCGAAGCAGTCGCCGACGATAACGATGCGTTCCGCACGCGACTCGAACTTGACATCCGCGAATTCAGTTGCCGACTGGATGATCCGGATGACCCGCAGCTCGCTGAGTTGCTGCAGCGGATTCGTGACCGCTATTTTGTGAAGATCCCGGAAATCGAATCAGTGATCCGCGAAGAACTGGAACGCGCTCATCGAGCCGACCTGCTTCCGGAACTGGCAACGGTTGCGGCGGGCACCGGCGGTTCACTGTGGACTCCCGATGCTGACACTTCGGATTCCGCGGCACGAAAACTGTGGGTGCCCGGTCAGGACTAACCACTCCGCCTGCAGCGCTGTTCCAATGCAGGTTTCCATTCAGTCAGGAACTATCAGATGTTGCGACGATGCCTGTCGGTTCTGTTTGTCGTCAGCGCTGCGTGTTCTTCAGCAGCGGTGGCCCAGCCGTACACCAATCTCCTGAGTGACTCCGGTCTGCGGCACTGGATGAAGCCCGACGGCAAAGACGTCGATGCCGGCTGGATTCTGCAGCCCGACGGCACTCTGCTGCTGGATGGACGCGGAGGCAACATCATCACGCGGCAGGAATACGGCGACTTCGAACTGTGGTTCGAATTCAGGATCGCTGAAAAAGGCAACAGCGGTATCAAATATCGAGTGACACGATACGGCAGTTCGCTGCTTGGCTGCGAATACCAGATTCTTGACGATGCGGCGTTTCCACAGCTTGACCGCAAGAACATCACCGCATCGCTGTATGACGTTGTGCCCATAAAGCCTGCCGAACTCCGTCGCAACCAGACCGACCAGTTCGATATCGGCAAAGTCGTGGTTCAGAACAATCGCGTCCGGCACTGGATCAACGGACAACTGACGATCGACGAGTGCATCGGCAGCGCGCGATGGCATGACTATGTTGCCGCAAGCAAGTTCGCCGACCGCGAGAACTTCGGGCAGAATCACTTCGGTCACATCATGCTGACCGATCACGGCAGCCAGGTGTGGTATCGCAATGTGTTCATTCGACCGCTCAGCCCAACACGACCTGCTCAAACGCCGCTCGCACAAGCTGCGGAAGAGAACTCACCGCTCGCAGCGAAGTGATCAGTCGGGGGGCCGCGAACACGCGGACTCGCTTCACGCAATCGTCGAACTGAGTCCGTGACATGGCTTCCACAATCGGTGAAACGTCGCGCAGAGGCCGATAAGTCTGCTCCCGCGCATAGAAGACGTCGACCTGGAACTCGACTTCCCGATGCAGTGGCGGAGCGTCGATCAGAATTTCCAGCGGCGCGACGGGCTCCTGCAGCTCGTCGCAAAGCAGTTCCGCCAGCCGGTTCGAACAGGACACCAGCGTCGAATATGGCAATTGTCGCAGATCCTGATACAGATCCGTCGACTGAAAAATGCTGTACTCGGCCAGCCGTTTGTGCAGACACCGGCGTGAACCGAACAACCCGTCTGTCAGAAGCTGCGCCGGCGTCCCGGCGGCGGTCCGGCACAGAGCCTCAATCAGTTGCGGCTCGGCCAAGCGAAAAATTGTGGTGAGTTCCAGTGCCCCGTGGCACTCGTAGAACGCTCTGGCAAACATCGTCGTGGCCGCCCGGACAGCGTGGTGCCAGTACACTTCGCTGAACATGACATATCGCGCGAACACCATCATCTCGGCCGCAGTCCTGCCCTTCGATGTGATCGCCAGCCCGTCGCAGACTTCGTTGACGACCAGCGCATTCACCAGACGGCTGCGGTCAAAGTTTCTGCCGTAGGGAACTCCGCAGTGCTGACTGTCGCGATTCAGGTAGTCCATTTTGTCGATGTCAATCGGACCGGACAGGATGGAACGCTGCAGTCGGTTGCGCGGGCTGTCGGTCGTCGGCACCAGCAGCTCCAGAACCTCCGACGGGCGAATATTCCAATGCTGCCGCAAGGCCGCCGTCAATTCGCTGTCCGGCCCAAGGAATTCTGCGGCGAACGCTTCATGAGGCGGCATGTCGGGCAGTGACATGTCTTCGATGGGATGGCAGAACGGCCAGTGGCCGATGTCATGCAGCAGCGCCGCGACGATCAGAACTTCTGCGTCGTGAACGGAAACCGCCGCCGCGAAGCGTTCGTCTTTGCCAAGCTGCCACAGGTATTGCAGCGCGTTGTGGTAGACCCCCAGGGCATGTTCAAAGCGAGTATGTGTGGCTCCCGGATACACGCGAGACGTCAGAGCCAGCTGCGTGACGTTCGCCAGCCGCTGGAATTCAGCGCAGTCGACAATGGCCCGGATGCGGGCGGTAAACGGCACGTCCTGCTCGACCGGGATGCGAATCACACCGGTTCGCTGCTCCGAGTGAGAGACTTCGGCGATGCTGGCGTAGGGATGCGTCATGCCGCGATTTGAAGTTTTTCTGACGGAAATTGCCGGGAATTTTTCTAACAGCGTTCGCTGTAAGCATACTTACCGCTTGAGTTTCTGACATCCGATTGCGAGGATGTGCGTGAACATTCCAGGTATGCTGAGCATCGGCATTCGGGTCACAGGGCGGGAGTCAGAGGATATCTACAGCGTATGGCGAAGGAAGAAGCGATTCAGGTCGAAGGCAGCGTGATTGAAGCGCTTGCCAACACGCAGTTCCGAGTGGAACTGGAAAATGGCCATCAGGTGATGGCTCACGTTGCGGGAAAAATGCGCAAGCACTTCATCCGAATTGTGCCGGGAGACCGCGTTGTGGTGGAAGTTTCACCATATGACCTGAACCGCGGTCGCATTGTCTATCGGGAACGATGAGCAGAACAGACGGTCAACTGCCGTTCGTAAAGATCTTTACGGACGGTGCATGCCGGGGAAATCCCGGTCCCGGCGGCTGGGCCTGCATTATGCGGCACCCCGCCAGCAACACCGAAAAAGAATTCAGCGGCGGCGATCCTTCCACGACCAACAACCGCATGGAACTGCAGGCCGTCATTGAAGGTCTCCGGCGTCTGACCCGGCCGACTCAGGTCGAGATCATCACTGACAGCAAGTACGTCGCCGACGGCTGTCGGTCGTGGATGCCCGGTTGGAAACGCAACGGCTGGCGGCGCAAACAGGGCAGCGCTTACAAGCCCGTGCTGAATGTTGAGTACTGGAAGCAGCTCGACGAACTGCTCAGCAAGCACGACGTTCGCTTCACCGTCGTGAAGGGTCACACCGGCCACGCTGAAAACGAACGCTGCGATGAACTGGCCGTTGCGGCCGCCGAAGCCGTTCGAGGCAGATGACGAGGCAATTCAAGGTTGCCGGCCTGCAGCGCGGATCCGAGAACTCTGACCTTCGCCTAATCCATTAGCTTCCGGTACGACGCTTCCAGTTCGTCAATCGCAGCCCGAGCCGCACGGAACCCACCCATTCGCTCAACGAACGACCTGACCTCGGCAAGGTCCGGTGCTGGCGCGGAACCTGATGCAGGTGGTTGGGAGCCGGCTTTCCGCTTTGCCGCCGCGGGCGAAGTGGCTGCAGCCTCCCGACGCATGGCGATTGCCACTTCCTCAACCTTGCCTGAACCGACCGTCAGGCCGAACTTCTTTTTCACAGCCACAGCCACGTCAGCGTAGTCTGCGTGGCCTCCTTCAATCAGAACCTGGCGGATGGCGTGCGTTCTTGATGGCTGCTTCTTCATGACGGTTTGCCGGTCGGTGGCGTGATGGCTCGTGATGTGACTGCCGTGAACGTCACCAGTATCTGCGACATCCGCCGCCGGTGCCACAAAGAACCGGCGATTGTCAGGTGGACCGCGATCATTTGACTTAACCGCGCCGCGCGGGCATCGTGTGGCGCAGCCGGTGCCTGCGGCTGCCAGTCGTATCTCCCGGCGATTCTGAGATTCATCACCCGTTTCGGTTAGACACAGAACCCGTCCGCGTCTCAATTTGCGGAGACACGCTGCGATCCGCCGGGATCGTGCGTAGCCCGCGGTGACGCAACGGTTTGCGTTGCCGGAGAACCGGATTCCTGTCCCATGACTGAGGTCCCGTCTGAACAGGCGGATTCGATCGATTCGCTGTACCGGCAGCTTTCCCGCGAGTTGTGGGCATTGTTCTATTCACAGTGCAGCGATCCCGAACGGTCGTACGATGCCGTTCAGGAAGCATTCCTGCGTTTACAAAAACACAATGGAGAACCAATCCGCGACGCTCGAGCGTGGCTGTTGCGAGTCGGGCAGAACTGGCTGCGTGACATTGCTCGCCGCAAGAGCAGCCAGTGCCGGTTGTCAGCAGGCCTGGACAGCATCCCCAACGAACCGGATTCACCATCCGAACTCATGACGTCGGAGGAAAACAGGGCGGTCGTTCGGACGGCTTTGGAACAGATGATTGAGGACGACCGAAAGGTGCTGGTCATGAAGTACGCACTGAACTGGTCGTCGGCACAGATGGCCGTGGCCATGGACGCCAGCCCGGCAGCTATTGACATGCGATTGTCGCGTGCTCGCCGCCGGCTGGCCGAACTTTTACTGGAACAGCGTTTCGGCGATGAGTGATCGCAACATTCCATCCGAAAGCAGCAGGACGCTGTCGGATCGCCAGATTGACGAACTGCTGGCGGCATTCTTCCGTCACGAAGTGCCGTCGCAGCTTGCTGAACCGTCGTCCGGTCTGCTCGGCACGGATGCGGCTGGTCCCGCGCTGCTCGTCGCGACAGACGCGCCGGCCGAGACACGGCGTTCGTCACTTCGCAACATCACAGCCGTTACCGGAATGCTGGCAGCCTGCATGGTTGTCGCGATGGCCGGATGGCACATGTCCATGACACCCGAACGGCTGGATTCGACGGTGACGGACAAGCAGCCGAGTTCATCCGACAGCGAGCTGATGGATGTGTCGACGAACCCCGGCAGCGAAAGTGCCGTTGACGATACGAACACGTCGCTTCAGGAAATCGATCAGATCGACCTGTCGCCGGAAGCCGACAAACCGCGTCAGACGCCCTGACTGCATCAGTGGCGAGACAGCGCCGGATACGTTTTCACCCGCCGTGCCAGACTGATTTCAGCCGCCACGCCCTGACATCGGAAAACTGCGCGCTGCCGTCGCGGGTGAACAGTTCGATGCCCGTCGATGCCTCGGACGGAAAAATCCGGTCACTGATCACCGCCTGACCGTCGTTGATAAAGACTTCAACAGACGATCGGTCAACGAAAATCGTCAGTGAGACTGTCCCATTGTCGAGCGACACGGGAGCAGCGTGCCGGCCGGCGAAGCGTGGATCAAAGTCGACCATTCCCGACCTTGTCCGATCCACGTACACCGCATTGATCGATCGGTCGTAACCGATCTCGGTGAATTCGTCTTCGCCTGCACAGACTCGCACTCCGCTGGATTCCGCATTCGGCGTCAGCGTCAGCCGCAGTTCGTAAGTGTTGCCGACAGACCAGGACGAGCCGACAGCCCGCACGCTGTCGGTCACTGAAGTCTCCGCGATCTCGACCGGCTCGCCGCGAAGTGACTGGAGCTCCTTGACGGGACGCTGCACCAGGATGTAGCCGCTGCCGGTCTTCCGCAGCGTCAGTGATCGAGGAATCGACATTGCGCTGCGCCATGGCGACGTGGGCAGCAGACACGTTTCCCAGTTGTTGAACCATCCAAGCCACAGTCGACGCCCGTCATTTTCCGGCACGTTCTTCCAACTGATCGGGGCGTAAAAGTCACGGCCAAAGTCGACCCATTTCGAATCCTGCATTGCCTCGAACTGCGTACCGTCAAAGTGGCCGACGAAGTATTCGCCGCCGGAACCGCCGGCAATGGCTCCGCTGCCCATGTCAACTTCCAGCACCCACAGTCGCTTGCCGTTTTCGTTTTCGACGGGCAGTTCGAACAGATCCGGACACTCCCAGTTCGGCTTGTCGGGAACTCCGGCCGGACCAAACCGGCTGAGTTCTTCCCACTGCTTCAGATCCTTCGACGCGTAGAAGACCAGCACTTTGTCATTCGCCAGCGACACCACCATCACCCAGCGTGAAGTCGGATCATGCCAGTAGACGCTCGGATCGCGAAAATCCTGCATGTTCAGGTCGAGTACCGGGTTGTCGGCAAACTTTGTCCATGTCCGGCCGTTGTCCGTGCTGTAGGCGACGTTCTGAACCTGCCTGCCGTGCCCGTGACCGGTGTAAATCGCAACCATCGGTGGATTGGTGGTGCTTCCGAAACCGGATGAGTTGTGATGATCGACAACGCAGCACCCACTGAACGCCATGATTCCGTCTTCTTCGGGAATCGCCAGCGGCAGATGTTCCCAATGCACCAGATCGCGACTGACCGCATGCCCCCAGCTCATGTGCCCCCACGTGATTCCCGCCGGATTGAACTGATAGAACAGGTGGTATTCGCCGTCGTGATACACCAGCCCGTTCGGGTCATTCATCCAGTTGATCTCCGGCGTGAAGTGGAACTGGGGCCGGAACGGTTCGTTCAGGTAGCCGGGCGTATCGCGGTATTCGGACAGCCGGTATTCCAGATCAAATCGCGGCGGAGCGGCGTCGGTCTGGATGATGTGGTCGACATTGATGTGCCCCCAGCCGCCGGTGGCATCGTCGTAGATCCGCAGTGTGGCCGTCCTGCCGTTGAACTCAGTGACTTCCCACGACGACCACTCCAGTTCTTCGGAATCATGGCCCGTCGCGGTCCGCACGGGTTTGCCATCGACGCGCAGTTCAATCCCGGTCTGTCCTGAAAGCCTGCCACCGCCGATTAGAAACGCAATGTGCCTGCGTTCGACGGTGAATTCCCGCGACGTCAGTGAACCGGTCGTGCCGTCACCGTTGCGGAAGGAGTTCACCAGCCGCCTGCCGCGAAAGCCCGATACGGCCTGCTGCCCCGCCAGAGTTCCGGTGACCGGCCCGTCGCCGAACGCATCCCCCTTGACCGTCCAGCCGTCATAGGTTTCGGCTTCAAAATCCGCAAGCAGCACCGCACCCGACTGCTCAACATCGCCGATGAGAGATTCATCCGCTGCTGCGACGCTACCGCAGCAAAAGAGCGATACCAGGATGGTCAGTAGTTTCATTTTGCCCTGGGTTGAAGGATGAACCTATTTGTCAGAAGAGGTCATCTTCCGCGCAAAAGCAGGACGGGACAGCCCGCCTCAAGCGACTCAGCCATTCTGATCTCAGCTCAGCTAAATTGCTACCTTCATCCATTTTGCTTGTGGACTCGACGTACCACACCGCTGCCACAAAACTCATGTCATCGGCAGGAACTTCGCTAATCAATTGCTTTCCATCTGCAGAAGCCAATAGGACGCCCGCGACTGAGTCAAGGAGACTTGCCCGGAATTCCTCGTCGTCAGCGAACGGATGCTCCCAGTAGCGGAGCATTAATTCGAGCAGGAGCTCGGCTTCGAATGATCCGGCAAACCTGGTCGCCCGGTCCACAGAACGCTCATCATCGTTTGACATTGAATACCGACCCCCTTGATCGAATAAGTTCCAGCTCCAGTGCTTTACGCATACGTACAGAAATCGCCGAGAATACCTGAAGCTCAAGATGAAGGTCATCGGGCCCATACTGCCACATCCAACGCGCGAATCCCTTGTTATCTGAATGATCCAGGTGTTTCTTGATACGCTTTCGCAGGCTCTGCGCTTCGCCAATATAGAGGACGTTGCTGCGGTCAAAGAACACGTACAAACCCTGCTCATCCGGAACATCGTTGACAGCCAACTCAGCCGCCGGAAAACGAAACACTTGATCCGGAACAACGAGGCGGGCCGCTGTTTCCGGCAGCAGCTTCTTCGCCTTGCGAAGGCCGAACGCCGCCCAGCGGTATGCAAGTGCAGAATAACCGGGGCAGATTTCCTGAGCGAGGCAGTCGAACTCCGAGGCAAGATCAGGCGAACACATGATCTGGTCCAGGCTCAACCCGTGCTTGCGTTCCATGAAGCGAATCGCCATCTCTGCCGCAAACCGGTATTCGTCGGAGTCTCTGAAACGAGTGACCTTGCTTCGAGGCCGCCCGGCCAAACTGCTGCTTTTCCGGAGATTGAGGAGCTTCTGATTCAATTGAGATGCAGACGCGTTCAGTCCCAACTGTCGACACTTTTCCAGAAAAGCAAGGTTCATAGCCGGATCAGCGATGACTCGGTCGATCGAATAGCCGTCAGACACTGAATCGAACGCCGCGATGAGATCGGCTTTCATGTAGCCGCCCTCAAGTTCGGTACATTGAAGCGAGGCAGCTTCGTTGCCTTCATCAGAAATCCGCTCGTCCATGCGAGAAGCTTTCTCGGGTTCTGTAGAGGTTCGAAATGCTGGACCACGAGTTGCTCCGGATCAACTTCCCAAAGGTTCCGCCGCGTTTCATCAAACAGCTGTAACACTCGATCTCGCATGCAGAACGTCGCTCCAACGTAGAGTTCTCCTTCCCTGCGATCGGAAACGACGTAGATACCTGCTTCCTCCGACAATTGAAGCGAATCGATTTGGGTGATCGACACACCTGGCCCCAATTCTTTGGGTACTCGGAGCCGCTTCGCGTAGGTGCGCGCACCATTGGCATCCTTACGCAGCCTCAATGCACCCCAGCGGTACTCCAAACTGGAGTAACCGGGAGCGAATCTTTGTGCAGTTTCGTCAAATCTGCGAGCAAGTTCAGGGTCTGCCAGAATCTCGTCCAGGCTCGTCGCAGAAGCGGAAATAGTCTGTTGTTTCCAAGCGATCTCACTTGCAAACAGATACGGTTCACAAGATTCGATGCGAATAGAAAATTTACGTGAGCACTTCAGGGCTGCATTGCCTTGCTTTCGCAGTTTCAGCAGACGCAGATTGAGATCCCGCTGAGTGCCAGGCAATCCGATCCGCTGGCATTCTTGGAAGAACGCCGCATTCATGGCTGGATCGGCGAGTACGCGGTCAACGGCGAAACCCTCATGCACCGCGTGAAATGCTGCGACGAGCCCCTCGGCAACTGTTGACGCTAAACGCGATTCAAGCGTTATTCTTGGTGGCGCGACCTGTTGCTGCGTCTTGGTTGCCTTTGCCCAAGTTTTCGGTGCCGACATGGTCGGCTCTGGCGAACCCGTTAGTTCCATACCAACACCTGCGTCCTTCAGACGCCTCCGGCCCGCCTTGACGTATTTGTCGGACATTTCAAACCCGATTGGCAGGCGTCCGAGTTTCTTTGCCACGACCAGAGTCGACGCGCTGCCGGAGAACGGGTCCATAACCACTTCACCCTCTTCCGAACACGACCGAATGATGCGTCCCAGAAGTTGTTCGGGCATCTGGCAGCCGTGAAAGCCCGCTCGTTCCTTGAACGTGCCGGCGATTCTCGGGAAATACCAACTGTCCTCATTCGGCTGAAAACATTCTTCCAGATCCTGCGGCCGCAGCGTGAAGGTCTGATCGATATTCGGCGGAATGATCCACGTGTCGTCCGGCAGTCGACCGTCCGGATTGCCTCGCTGGTCGTTGTAGACCAGCATTCGAGCGGACGGGATGCGGTTCTGCAGGTCCTTTTCGCGGAACGTAAACTTCTTGACGTCCTTCACGAAGTAGAACAGATGCGTGTGCGAACGCGTGAACTTGAATTTGCAGTTCACTCCGAACGTGTAGTACCAAACGACCCAGCTTCGCGTGTGGAAGCCAGCCTTCTGAGCTTCCAGCTTCAGCTCCGCGGCAAAGTCGTCACCGATCGCCAGCCAGAACGTGCCGTCCGGTTTCAGGACGCGATGCACCGCCTGCATCCATTCCGCCGACCACTTCAGGTAATCGTCGGCCGCCATGCGGTCATCGTAAACATCGTACTTGTAGCCGATGTTGAACGGCGGATCGGCGAAAACGAGATCAACGCAGCCAGCGGGCAGCGAATTCATGCCTGCGATGCAGTCGCCGTGGTGAATCCTGCCAAGTTTCGAGGTGATGTCTGATTTCATGTCCGCGAAGTCCTCCGATGACGAGGGTGCTGATGTTTCGCGGATTGTAGCCGCCCGGTGCGAATGCGCAACCGATGTCCGTGCATTTCGAACGTTAGTCCAGATACATGAACTCGTTCAGGTTCAGAGCCACCAGGCAGAAGTAGCGCCGGGCGTCGTCTTCGGTCATGCCGTGGTCGGTCTGCATCGATTCGATCAGCCCCAGTCCCCGCCGGACGTCTTCCCGTGCTGGTGGTCGCTGCGTGACTCGCTGCAGTGCCAGTCGAACCTGCGATTCGATAGAATCACCGGCGTGTTGCTGAAGATAGCCGGAAAACTGTGTGGCCTGTTCAGCGATGAATTCGCTGTTCAGCATTCCCAGTGCCTGCGTCGGCTGAGTCGTCACGAACCGCACCGGGCACGTGGAATCGGTGTCGGCCATGTCGAATGCTTCCAGCAGCGGATCCAGCAGCGACCGTTTGACGTGAACGTAGATGCTGCGTCGGTACTCGTCTTCGGGAGACGATGTTCCCCAGCCCGAGCCCGGCCGCGACTGGCCGGCTTTCACTGCGTCCGGAATGTCTGTGTAAATACTCGGGCCGAAAATTTTCTCCGTGTTCAGCAATCCGGTCGCCCACAGAATCGAGTCACGAATTTCCTCCGCCGTCAGGCGACGCATGTCGTAGCGCCAGAACAGGTCGTTGTTCGGATCGACGGAGTATGCGGCTTCGTTCGGCCGGGACGACTGCTGCCAGGTTGCTGAAGTCATGATCAGCTTGTGCATGCGTTTCATCGACCGGCCTTCCTCGATGAACTTCGCAGCAAGCCAGTCCAGCAGTTCCGGATGAGTCGGCGGAGTTCCCTGGAACCCGAAGTCGCTGCTGGATCGCACGATGCCGCGACCAAAGTGATGCTGCCACAGGCGGTTCACCATGACACGCGAAGTTAGCGGGTTCGACGGGCTGGTGATCCATTTCGCCAGCACGCGACGGCGCCCCGATGACGTCGCGCCTGCCGGAATCTCACCTGGCACGACGGCTTCCGGCGGCGATAGAATCTGAGGAAACCCGGGCTGAACTTCCTCGGCGGGAGCCTGCGGGCTGCCTCGTGTGAGAATGTGCGTGGGTTTCAGTTCGCTGACATCTTCCTTCACGACCAGCGCCTGAGCCAATCCCTTCGGCTTGTTGGCTCGCAGGTCCTTCAATCGTTCGGTCTGGCTGCGGTAGCGATTCACCTGCTGCTCGGTCAGCAGCGTGCCTTCGCGCTTGGCGACGATGGGAACACGGTTCATCGCGAACTGGAACTCTTCGTGCTCCACATCGCTGAAATCGTCGCGAACGAGGTCTTCGATCTGCTTCAGACTGCGTTCTGCGTCGCGTACATCGTTTTCGTAGCGGACGATTTCGGCATCGTGCAGTTCGCGGTTCTCCGGCCGGTCGATTTCGATCACCGACGCATCGAGCACGGAATCCCCCGAACGCACGCCGTAACGGCGCACGTTGCGGAAGAAGGCCACCATGCTGTAGTAGTCCTGCTGCGGAATCGGGTCGATCTTGTGATCGTGGCAGCGGGCACAATTGATCGAGAGTCCCAGAAACGTCTGACCGGTGGTTGTCACGATGTCATCAATATCGTCGTAGAATGCCAGTTCCGGATCAGCCGGTTCATCGTCCCAGCGACCCAGTCGGTAGTAACCGGTGGCGATTAGAGAATCCGGAGTCGGCTGTTCAAGCTCATCCCCGGCGAGCTGCTCCATGACAAACTGCTCGTAGGGTTTGTCATCGTTGAACGCCTGAATCACATAGTCGCGATACCGCCACACGAACGGTTTCGCGTCGTCGCGTTCGTAGCTGTTTGTTTCTGCGTAGCGGACCAGATCCAGCCAGTGGCGGCCCCACTTTTCGCCGTAGTGCGGTGAATCCAGCAGTTCGTCGATGATTGCCGAATACGCCTCGGGAGATGGATCAGCAGCGAAGCGTTCCACGAGTTCCGTCGATGGCGGCAGCCCCAGCAGGTCGTAGGAAGCTCGCCGGATCAGCTCGCGGGGATCGGCGGGCGGCGAAGGCTGCAGAGCATTCGATTCGAGCTTGTGGAGCACGAACGTATCGATTTCGTTTCTGACCCACGCGGCGTGCTGAACATCAGGCACCTCTGGTTGTCGCACCGGCTGGAAGGACCAGAACTGCTTGTTCCGCTCGTTGACCTGCGGTGGCCCCTTTTCCGCTTCAACTTCGATCTCGCGCAGATCGGCAGGCCATGCCAGGCCGGATTCCACCCATTTCGTGATCACGGCGATCTGCTGAGGTGACATCTGCCCGGTCGGCGGCATTTCCCAGCCATCGTAGTTGATGGCAGCGATCAGGTAGCTGGCAGCGTGATCTTCCAGGTCAACGGCAGATCCCGATTCGCCACCCTGCAGAATGCCGGCTCGCGACGTCAGATTCAGGCCGGCTTTGGGCTCGTCGCCCGAATGACATTTCAGGCAATTCGCCTTCAGCAGCGGCACGACTTCGTTTGTGAAGAACGAGGTCTGTTCCTCAGAAAACTTCGGCTCGTCAGCGCGGTTCACGGCGGGAAACAGAATCACCACGATGAGTGCGGCGCAGACCGTTCGACGGGAAAGAAAGTTACGAAATGCCATGACGAAGTGGCTCGCGGCAGGGGTTGGATGAAGGCGGCAGAAAGCGTGTATAAACACTGACCGGAACGTGCGTGGTGAACGGCGGAAAGTTCGAAAGTGAGCCTTCAACACCGTACGATGACACTGAACTTCCTGCAGTGACGCTCCGCAAATTGTAGGCGATCAGCAGCCATGAAGCGCGAGCGCGGCCGGATTTCCGCCATTCCCAGGCAGGCAGGGTGGACGGGAATGGCCGCGTTTTGCGTTCCAACGGCCCAGTCTCGATTCGGCCGTTGATGTGTTCATCGCTCGTCCGGTTTTTGCAGCGACTTGCTGACGTGAGTTGTCCGGAACAGCCGCAGCACCAGACGTGGCGGCACGCAGAGCATCGTTTGCTCTGCCAGTATTCTGAGTCGTGTCCGGAAATCTCGGGGACGGGGCCAGTGTCGCCGCTTCAAATCGAGCGTGCCGCGCAACATCTGTCGCAGCTTCGCGGACTTCATAGCGCCTGAATGAATGCGGTACCTCAGCAGTGGCTCGGGGTGATTGGCAAACTGAATGCCGCGCTTCGCCAGTCGGCACCACAGGTCGTAATCTGTCACCGTGCCATCGAATTTCTCGTCGTAATCGCCTGCGTCGACGATCACCCGCCGGCGATAAATCACGGCCGGGTGAGCCAGCGGACAAAACCGCTTCATCGCCGCCACGATTTCGTTGTGTGATTCGGGGTACCGTCGAAATCCGATATCACGGCCTCCAGCGTCAATCACCGCCAGTTGGCTGCCCAGCACATCGATCGAATCATTCGCGGCCAAAAACGCCAACTGAGTTTCCAGCCGGTGCGGATCGCAGATGTCGTCCGCGTCCATTCGCGCGACCCACTCCGCGCGAGCTTCCGCGAGTCCCCGATTCAACTGCGCCGCAAAGGATGTTCGTGCCGTATTTCTCAGGTGCCGAATTCGCGGGTCATTGAATTCCGCCAACACGTCGCTCGCCGAGTGCTCCGATGGATCTTCGACGATCAGCAGTTCCCAGTTACTGATCGTCTGCGCCACGACGCTGGCGATCGCCTGCCGCAGCAATGCGGGATCCGTCCGGTAAACAGGAAGCAGGACGCTCACCCGCAAGCCGCGCGAAGCGTGCTCTGCCGAAATTGGTGTTGAAGAAGTCACGTTCAGTTGTTTCAAGTCAGACATCTTCCCCTTGCCCGCAAAACGGAAGAGGGAGATTTTTCTGCGCCCAGCAGAAAATCGGGGTGAGGGCCGACCGCGGCATCACCCCGCACGCCAGGTGCGCGGACGGCCCACCCGCTGAAACGGTAGTGGCAATTCTCACCTGTCGCACACGTTACTCCGTCATCGCTCGCCGCGAGTCTCACCCCCGCGTTCCACGATCGCGTACAGAAACGCGAAGAACGCCGTTTGCGCGCCCATTGCCAT
>CAZHET010000054.1:0-11915 GCA_964531585.1 uncultured Planctomycetaceae bacterium
TGGGGTGGCAAAAATTTCGTATTGCATCGAGAATTGGTTTGCGCAAGTTTTGTTCTGATTTCGCCTCGTAGAGGCGGCAGCATGTAGCCCCAGGCTTCAGCCTGGGGGAAGACGTCCCCAAACGAACGTGAAGCCGTGAAACGGCGACAGCAATTTGCTGATATCGTTAGAAAAATGCGATCGCTGTCGCCGTTGCACGGCTGATGGACCGTAATTTTACCTCCGTCCCCAGGCTGAAGCCTGGGGCTACTGCTGCCGCAGCTACGCTGCGAAACACAGCCCGGGACAACGTACCAAAACTTGCGCAATCCCAAGCGATGTCAATACCAAATTTTTGCCACCCCGGGGCAAGCCCGGTGGAGTTGCCACTATCGTCCGCCGCCTCGATTGCCTCCTCGTGCACCGCCGGTGCCTCGTCCGCCGGCGCCTCCAAAGCCACCGCTACCAAAGCCACCGCCACCAAAGCCACCGCCGCCGAAACCACCGCCGCCGAAACCACCTCGACCACCGCCAGTTCCACCGCCGCCCGGCGTGCCTCCACCGCCGAACCCACCGCCGCCGAATCGCTGACGCATCTGCTGGCGAAATGCATCGGCGGCAGCGTCGGGAGTTTGCCCGGAATTGCCGCCTTCGGCCGTCGTCGAGGAACCACCCCCGGACGTCGAACTGGTGCTCACGGTCACTCTCGGCAACAGCGTCGAGACGGAACTTTGAATCATCGCCGCGTCCGCGTTCTTCAACTGCACGACGCTGATCATTCGATTGGCGGATCGGGCGTTTTCGTCGAGCGTCTTCACCATGTCCCGCACGCCGTTGAACACATCTTCGCTGGACGAGACGATCAGGCTGCTGGTCTGGCGGTCGACTCCCAATGTCATCTTGATTCGTTCCGCTTCATTGCCGCCTCCGCCGCCCATAAGAGCGGCCAGAGGATTCTGTCCGCCACCGCGTCCGTTGTTATTGCCTGCCGGCGGTTCCATCAGCGGCTTGTAGACGTCTCGCACGATCGACGCGATCGCATCGATGTCGCCGTACTCAATTACAATCGTGCGAGGCCGCATGTCACGCAGCGATTCCGGGATCTCGTCAGAATCCAGAATTCTCAGTACCTCGCGAACGTCCCGCAGCATCGAATCCGTACCGGAAATGAACAGCGAATTCGAACGCACGTCCGGGATGATTTGCATCGTCATTGGATCAGAACCGAGTCCGCCCAGCCCTGTTGCATCGGCAAGGCTACTGCCCAGCGACGAAAAGCTATTGCCCAGAGAACCGAAAAAACTGCCTCCTGTGGAAGCCGTTGTCGTCGCCACGGAGCTGCTGGGAAAGATCTGCGAAAGCATATCCGCGGCTTCGGACGCATCGGCCGACTGCAGATAAAACACGGTCCACGTCGTTCGATAGGGCAACGACTGCTGCAGAGAATCCAGCAGCTCCTCCAGCCGATCCAGCGCTTCTTCGTCATTGGAACTTAACATCAGTTCGTCTCCGATGACGGTGATCGTCACCGGTGGTCCGTCTGTCTGATTTTCCTGTGCATTTCCGGGGAACGACGCACCATCGCGAGTGCCGCCAGCGGCCTGGGCCACAACTCCAACGGTCCGATACTCCGTCACGGTCTCGTTCGACGTCACCGGATCGCCGCCGACACGCTCGTTCTGTCGACGACCGGTTTCGCGTCCCGCATCGCGACCGCCGCCAACGGGGCCATCCGGCGTTTCGATCGCCCGAATCGGGCTGCTCTGAGCCGGAATTTCAATGCGAATCGGATTTGGTTCGGACGACATCCATGCCTTTTCCAGGATGTCGAGAAACTCACCTGCATTCCGGCCCTGCATGGAATACCGCCGGACGTTGCCACCCAGACGTGGCGGCTTAATTCCCGAACCGTCTTCGCCAAGATCCGTCATCACAGCCCGGATCTGAGCGATTTGCTCGATCGTTCCCCGAAGAATCAGCCGACGTCCGTATAGATCGGTCTCAATCGTCGGTGCCTGATCGCCTTCGCTCAGGAACAGCGCTCGCAGCGTCGCGGCGGCGGCCAGCGGGTCCATCTTGACCAGCGGATACACGGCGACGGATGCCGCTCCTCCCCCCGCGTCAATCTGGCGAATCAATGCCGCCAGTTCCTGATGCTGGCGTTCCGTTGCCATGATGGAAATGGTTCCGTTGCGACGGTCTTCGTTCAGCACCGTCACGCCCGGCAGGTTCATTGCTGTAATTGTCTTCGAAACCTCGCCCGCGTCAGACGACGAGACCTTGTAGACTTCCATGTAAGTTCCGCGCCTGCCGGTGCGAGTCAGCGGTTTGCCGTCCGGGCCGACGCCGACATCCATCGTTTTCAGAATTTCGTCCACCAGCGCGTGCTGCGCGGCTGTGCCGGTCACGTACAGAGTGTTCGTTCGCAGGTCCGGCATCATCATCAAGCCAGTCGACGTCGCCGGTGCAGTCGGCGCGGCCGGTTCGCGCCGTGAATCGCGGCCGCGGTCAAAACGAGATCGTTCGTTTGACTGGCTGAGATTCTGAGCGGCCTGACGCAGCCCGAACATGCCCATTAACTGCAGTTCCGCTTCTTCGACGTCGATGTTCGTCAGAACATACGGCTTGAAAAGCAGCTTATCGGCGTAATTATCGGTGGCTGCGATAATCAGCCGGTGGATGCGCCGAAGATTGGAACCGATGTCGGTGACGATCAGAATGCCGGACTCGGTCAGAGCGACCATCTGGCCCCACGGCCCGAGCAGCGCTTCGACTTCCGTGGCCAGCTTCGCGGTTTCCAGCCCCGCGACCGGGATTACAACCGACACAAGTTCGTTATCGCCGACCTTCATGTCGTCGCCGAGCGTCAGCAGTTCCTCGACCGTTCGTTCCGGAATCAGACTCGGCGGAATGCCGTTGTCGATGTTCAGGACAATCAGAAAGTTGTCTTTTTCCACCATGATATAGCCCTTCCGCAGAAGGTAGCCGTTCATGATGTCCAAAGCCTTGCGGGCTGAGTATGAGTTATCATCCAGATGGCTGAACGTGCCCGGCGGCGTGGAACTCAGGTCCAGCGTCAGTCCGGCTCCCTCGGCGAACATCTGCAGCACCTCATCCCACTTCGCGTAGCGGAAGTTGAAGCTGAAGGAGTTGACGCGTCCGTCGTACGTTCGCGGTCCGCTGCCGAAGCTGGCCACCGCTGATTCCCCCGGAGGAGGCTCCGACGATTCTTCGGGAGCAGCCCCGGTGGCAGCCTGCTGATTTCCTGCGGCACTCCCCTGCCCGGCAACGCTGGAATCCTCAGAGGCGGGCATCGGAGCCTGTGCGAGCTGCTGGTCGTACTTCGCCTTCTGTTCCGGCGTCAGGACGGCCGAAAGCTTTTCGGCCCATTCCTTGTTGAATGCGTCGCGTTCTTCCTGTGAAGAATCGAAGCCCAGCTTTCGCGATGCGGTACGGCGTTCTTCGGACAGTTCAGAGATCTTCGTCTGCTGTTCCTCGGTCAGGCCGTATTCGGCTGCAATTCGCTCGTCAGTCAACGCTTTCGTGCCCGCGCTGGTCAGGTACAGACCTCGCAATTTCTTCTTTTGATCGTCCGAAAGCACGCCCACGGCTTGCTCGTCGAACTTCAGTCGAGCCTCCACGGTGGCCTGGGCAATTCCGTCGCGAAGTTTCTGTCGCTCTTCCTCGGTCGAGGCTTCACGCATTTTCTCCCGAAACGCATTGAACGCTTCCGCACCGGGGTCAAATTTGCTCTGCAGATCTTTCAGTCTCGCTGACTGTGCATCGGACAGGCCCAGTTCGGCGTGAATCTCGTCACGGCGCAACAAGTCCGCCTCGCTGCCACCTCGCTGGGCAAAGACGGAACCTGGCAATCCTGAAACAGCCAACACCGCGGCAAATACGATTCTGTATGTTTGGAGACTGACAATTTTCATTGAAATGTCCTGAACAGAAAATGCAGAGGGCAGGCTGTGGGCGGTTCGCTGTAGGACGTTTTCATCAGGACGATCTAAGCGTGGCCGAGGTGACAAGTATGCCTCACCAGTACGCAGGCAGCGGATTCCGGCTGATAGAAAACAGGTTTTGCTCCAGTGGCTACACTCTGTGCATTCTACAGGAAGTCGCCGGGTGTTCAGCGACGATCCAGAGCGAACAACCCGGTATGTCGCTCGGAGAGTCTCCATTTTTCCCAGATTCATCGCCGTTTGGCAGCATTCCGCAGCATTGCACGGACTTGCCTGCAAAATGAAAAGTTTGCGTCGAATGTGCCGACTTCCCGGCCAGAATCTCTGCCGCGTGACGGGCTGGACTGGTAAATTTGCCCAAACCGCCGTTCGCGCCGGCACCGAGGTCCGATGATCGGTGTTTTCTCCCAGTACAGAGGCCCAAAGTACAGAGGCCCCAAAACGGCCGGATCAGCGCGATCCCGGCTGAAATTTTCGCTGCCCGGCGTTTTCGCCACCGGAGTAACCAACGTGAATCGAAGCATGTCACTTTTCGCCGCGATCATCGTGGTCGCCTGCCTGCTGGCTCCGGCTGGCGGTCAGGAACGCGGCGGTCGTGATCGCGGAGGATTCGGTGGTGGCGACCGCGGCGGTCGTGATCGCGGAGGATTCAGTGGTGGTGAGCGCGGTGACCGAGGTGGTCGCGGCGGCGGTTTCGGGGGTTTCGGCGGCGGACCACCTGGCGGGTTTGGCGGTGGCGGGTTTGGCGGTGGCGGGTTTGGCGGCGGCGGGTTTGGCGGCGGCGGTCGCTCGCCACTCGATCGCGACGGCAACGGCATTATCGACCGGGATGAAATCGATCAGTTATCCGACCGTGCTCGCGAGTTCATGGAATCCCGCGGCATCCAGCTTCGACCTGGAATGAGTGCCGACGAAGTAGGAAATCAGTTTCGCGAATCGTTTTCCAGGGGTCGCGGCGGCGATCCGGGCAGCGGCGAAAATGACAGCCGCGATTCCAACCGCACGGCGTATCAGCCTGCGCAACCGTTTCGGCCTCGGAAGAAGGAACGCGTCACAACTGATTTGCCTCCGAAATACAGCGAGCTGGATCATGACTTCGACGGCCAGATCGGCCTGTACGAATGGATGCTGGCGAAACGATCGGAACTCGAAGAATTCGACGAAATCGACATCGATCAGGACGGCCTGCTGACGCCTGTTGAGCTGCAGTTTTACGATGAGGTCATCGCCGGCAAGGTCGAATCGATGCTCACGAAGATGCTCTACGATCCCAGGGACAGCCGCCTGGTGATTGTCGGCGGTCCGTCGGCAACAGCGGGCAGCCCGGGCAGCGACCAGAAAAGCGGCGGTTCTGCGGGTGATGTTTCTCAGGATCAGATTGAGCGCGCGAAGCGGATGGTCAACTTTGTGGACCGCGATCAGGACGGAATGGTTTCCGTCGATGAGATTGAGGGAAATCGCTTTGTCGAGCGAATGTTCACCGCTGCCGGAATCCAAATCAAAGACATGTCTGCCGACGAGTTCGCTGAGGCGTTCGCGAGGGCGCGAGCGGCCAGCGGTGGCGGTTTTGGTGGTGGCGGTTTTGGTGGTGGCGGTTTTGGCGGTGGCGGTTTTGGCGGTGGCGGCGACGATTCCGGCGGTCGTAGCCGTGGCGGCTGGGGCGGCGACGGTGGCGGCCGTCGAGGCGGCTGGGGTGGTGGTTAGAGAATCGGCACGAAACAACCCGAACTTGCTGTGGAAATGAGGTCACAATGGCCTTCGAGCCACCTAAAGTGGTCGCCGGAGAGTTTTCTGACCGGTCGTTGGCAGTCCATGCGTCCTCACTCACCCGCGCGACGTTTTTCTGCCGGGGCTGATGCACTGTGCTCGGCAACCTGTAAGTTTGCCGGCTGCCACGGGTGACGCGTTTGCGGGTCGGCGATCTGTCAGGCAACTGGTTCGCAAAATGCGGCACCGAGCCATGACTCGCGCGGTTTGCGACCTGCGCGGCTACTGCATCGACTCAGCCATCCGCAGTTGTTCGCGGAACCAGTTCGCTGTGACGCGGTGAAGACGCGCCGCCAGCGATTCATCCCGCAAACCCAGTGATACATAACCACGTTCGCCTCGCCGCAGCGAAAGAGCGGATTCCGCAGGAAGCTGAACGATTGCATCGAATCGTTCATTGGTCAGGCGCTGAGGCGACGCATCGTGATCGGCTGGCTGCGACTGAACGACCGGCAGCGATCCGCCGGCGGTTGCCGCCAAAGCCTCAGCGGGGAGCCGTCGTGATGCCCGCGGGTTCAGCCGCTTCAGAACTCCTTCGATGCGGTCGCGCGTTCCAATTCGCACAGCCAGACTTCTTCCCACCTTTGACTGCGCGATCGGGAAATCGTCCTGATTGATGGACACTCTGAGTTCGCGCGGCTGCCCGGCATCGATCGTCAGCAGTTCGTCACCTTCGCGAACGTAGCTGTCGCGGCGGACCGCCAGGTCTCGCGCCGCAACGCGTCCGCCCGTAGTCGCACGTACTTCCAGCATCGCGACCTGTCGGGCGGCTTCATCCAGTCGCACCTTCAGCGACGCGAGATTTCCGCGAGCGACATTCGCCAGCCCCGCCTGATGCTCCTTCAATGCCGCCTGCAGCCGTATCGTTTCCTGCTGCACCTGCAGCACCACATCCGCATAGTCTGCCCGAATGCGCTGGTTTTCGAGTTCCAGCAGCAGTGCTCCCGGTTCGACAACCTCTCCGTCAGTGACGTGAACTGTTCGAATGAAGCCATCGGCTCCCGCTCGCACGGCACTGCCTTCCGGAAGTTCGACGATGCCCGGGGCGGCTGCGCCAACCGGGAACGGCAGTCCGAACAATGCGGTTGCGATCACGCCCGCCGCTGTGCCGACGATGGCGATTCCTCGGATCGCCCGAACGGGAGAACTCAGCCATATGCGCCGCCATGTCTTCAGGCCGTGCCATGCAGGAACACCGAACCACGCGATTGTTCCAGGTAGAGACAACAGGACACCGGCTCCATGAAACAGCACCGATCCGGCGATCAGCAGCGACACGCAGATGGTGACTCTCCACAGCATCGCCGCTATGCCGTAGGTTCTCAGCAGCCATGCCGCGCGGCCCAGTGATACCGGCAGTGTTGAACGGACGCCGAACAGCGCGTGGCTGCATGCCTGCTTCAGAACCTGAGTCGACTGTGACCATAAATTTGGAATCTGTACCAGATCGGACAGTATGTAATAACCGTCAAACCTCATCAGCGGATTGGCGTTGAACAGCAGTGTTGAGACACTGGCCATGACAATTACGTTGTACATCAGGTGCGCTGCCACAGCCGAATCCATGAAAGACCAGCCGAAGATTGCCAGCGACGCCAGCAGCAGTTCCATATACATGCCGGCCAGGGACACATGAATGCGCTGCCAGCGTGACCCAAAGCCCCATCCGGATGTCACATCGACAAATGCGAGCGGTGCGAGAAAAGCCAGGATGACGCCGGATTCGCGCACGCTGCCACCATATCGCAGGCATACCAGGCCGTGAGCTGTTTCATGAACAAACTTCAGCCCCAACCAGGCCAGCAGCAGCCACAGCCAGTTGTCGGGAGCGAAGACTGCGACCGAGGCAGCGCTGAAGCGGTCCCAGTCCGCAAGCAGGCGGAATCCCGCCGCAGCCATCAATATCAGAGCCGCAATTGTCGCCGGGCCGCTGAACAGCCACCCCAGATACGGCTGCAGCGCCTTAAGCGCCGCGTTCGGATTCCCGAGCGGAATGCGTATCCAAAACGGGTTGAATCGAGCGATCAGAGGCTGCCGCGGCTTCTCTTCCGAGTGGTCCTGATGGCTGATGCCGTTACTCCGGCGATTAAAGTGTGCCAGGTTATTGTTCAGGAGCCAGCGATATATCGTCATCGCCTGCTGTTGGGGCAAGGCCATGGCAGACTGTGTTTGCGCGGTCAGTGCCAATGCTTCGCAGAAGGTCGTGTTGCCGTCCAGAAGTGAAACGAAGACATACTCAGTGTAGCCAATACGGAAATACCGCCCCGATGCGGAGTCTTCAATATGGTAGTAGTGTGTATCGCCATAGACCTGCGGTACAAACTGCACTCCCGGCCGAATCTTCAGCCGAGTGCGGGCGAGGTCGACAGTGGAAGGATCGGATATCACAGAACACCGGCAATCCAAACGGTTACAAATCGAAAATCCATCACCAGCCCAGCCATGCAACGATGCGTCCGACGGGCTTGTGAAGCAGGTTCCATCCCAATGAATGGCGTCCCGTGGCAATGCTCGCGTGGCCTCTCATGCCAGGCCGCAACTGAAGTATGGAATTGTCAATTTCCGCTTCGGCGATGAATACGTTTTCGTTGTCTCGCAGTTCCGCCCCTGGATGGATGCGCTGGACAGTTGCGGTGATGCTGGCGGAAGGCATCGCGTGCAGCACGAGAGTCAGCGGTTGACCGGCTTGCGTCCAGCGGATGTCTTCTTCGGGAACTGCCACTTCGATCACCATGCGGTCCAGTGAGGCAATTTCGAACAGCGCCTGACCGGTTTCCAGCGGAACGCCTTCGGCATGTTTGTGTTCGCCGCTGATGACGATTCCCGTCACCGGACTACGGATTTCCAGATTGCTGTCGCGGTGTGCCAGCAGTTCGGAACGATTCTCCAGCCGCCTGACTTCCAGTCGAGCGATCTCGGCCTCGCCGAATTCGTGATCGGCCAGTTTCGACTTGCGTTCATTGTTGGCTCGATTCAGGTCTGCCCTGATGCCCGCAAGTTCCCACTGGATTTCTCGACCGTCCATGCGAGCCAGCAATTGATCAGCATCGACGTAGTCACCGGGTTCGACGAAACATTCGAGCAGCGGCCCGTCGAACGGCGCGGCTACGAAGCGCCGCGCGGCCGGCTGCAGTTCGCTGACGCCGCTGACGTTGTATTGCACTGGCAGCAGCAGGGTGGCCAGCAGGATACCGGCTGCGACACTGAACGTCCGGGCTCGCCGGGTCGTCAGCGAAGTTCGAACGCGGTGGGTGAGTGCGTGCAGAGGCGAAGCTGTGGAGCGGGCAATCAGCGTCAGCGTTGTGGCCAGCGACCGCTCTGTGGCTGAGAGAAAGCGTGCGGCGGAATCCACGCGCTGCCGCAGATCGTCGATGCTGTCTGCTTCTTTCGCGCGCCGGTATGTCGACACGGCCTCGTCGGCACCAGGCGATCTCGCGAAGGCAGCAAACATCGCGCCGACCGTCCGACCTCGCGAGTCATGCATTGGGACTGCAGCGATTCCTGCGGCCTGATACTGGATTGCGAAGTGCTGATGGGCCAGCAGAGCGTGCCGGTTGCCGCCATCGGTTGGCGGCCATACGGAAGCCGATGCACGAGCGACGCTTTCCTGAAGAACCGCTTCGGCTGCTCGGCAGATTGCCGACGTCGCATCGACAACCGGGTGTCCCGAAAGAGCGGTAAGCCGGCATACTTCGGCTGCCCGCGAGCCGGTTCCGGCGGCTGCTTTGGCGTCGTCGCTCGGAAGTCTGCGGCAAAGGCCGACCGCGACGTAAGCGGCCTGCAGGTGATGGCCAAGTTCATCCGCCACACAGCGGCAGGCGGCGTCAACGCTGGTTGTCGAGCCTACTCGACGAACCAGTTCTGCCATCGCCGCCAGTTCGCTCGCGATTCGTGTCGCGTCAGCGAGCTGCGCTGCCAGCTGAGGCACCGGATCAACGGCGCGAACGACCTGGCCCGCGGCGATCGGTGCCGTAGCGCTTCGCGTTGCGACCGGGGGATCGGCGATCATGTTTGGCGAACCTCCGGACGGATTCATGGCCCGCGCTTTGCGATTCCAGGGACGTCCGGCGCGGCTGGCGAAGTCTCATCGCCGGCGGCCACTCCGACCAGCACGAGAATGGATTTGTCGCCGCTGTGCCAGAGTCCGTTGGGATTTGCGAGTTTCACCTTCACGCGGATCGTGCCGCTGGACGCATCGGCGGCGGGCGAGACGAATTCCACGATCCCGGTGGCAGGTTCCGGCGGCGCGCCGATTTGCAGATCGACGGAACGGCCTGTGAACAGTTGTGACCGGTGTTCAACGGGCACCGAAAAAACAACCAGCAGCGGGTCCAGCTGGACGACTCGCGCGACCACCGGATCCGATGGTGAAACGAATTCCCCGCGGTCTTTGTAGATCTCTACCACAACGCCACGAATTGGCGAACGGATCTGCCTTTGCCGCAACTGAGCAAGAATGCGTTCATATTCCAGACGCTTGATTTCCAGATCTTCGCGCACGGCCTGAACACGCGCTGCGGCAACAGCGACCTGAGCGGTCACTTGATCGACTTCTTTCTGACTGGCATGGTTGCGCTCGTGAAGCTCGCTCAGCTTTTCAAGTTCCACCTTGCGCATCTGCAGCTCGACGCTGGCTGAATTGAGTGCTCCGGTGCCGCTCATTCCTGCCCGCGCGACTTCCAGCGCGGCTTTGAGAACCTGATCATCCAGATTCGCCAGAACCTGACCGGCCTGGACCTGATGGCCTTCCCTGACGGCGATTTCAGCCAGCGTACCCATTTCGGGAGCCGCCAGTCGCAGGTCGGCGTAGGGTTCGGTGAACCCTTCAATCTGCCCCGGTGGCTGAGCGAACGCCGGCACGGCGGTAGTGGACACGACTGCTGTGGTCAGCAGCACAGCCAGCTTTGTGTTGAGTCGTGAAAGTACTTTTGGCATGGGTCGTCCGAGCGAACAGAAAACTGGAGTCACGGTTCAAGGGACATTTTTTTGAACAGCAGGGCGCGACGATGTCTCGGCGGGCCGAGGGACAGATTTCGCTTTTGAAACGTACACGATACGACACCAGCGGGGCGGAAAATTCCGCTGTGTTGCCGAAACACTACGGCGCAGAGGACAGTGTCCGGCGGTTGTAAGAATTGCTGCAGTCGAAGCATGAGGGGTTCTGCTACTGCTGCCAAAGCAATATGGCTTTACTCGCTCGACCTTCGTTGGAACTTAGCATGAAGTTCGCAGGAAGTTCGCCGGAAGCGGGCTGGAACATCGCCGGGCATCCCGTCAGGATTTGAACATGGCTATGACGCCTGAAAAGACCATCAAGGAACCACTTTCCTCGACCTGCACGCGGAGCCTCCGGATGGCGTATCGTTGGTATTACCAGTTGCTGAACGAAGAGTTTGGGCCAGTGTCTGAAGCGGAGATCCATGATCTGGTACACATCGGCGCTCTGGCCGATGATGACCTTGTTCGCCGTGAGGACAGCGTCAAGTGGTGTCCTTTCGCGGAGATGCACCTGGCTGCGGTTGCAACCGCTTCTGATGGTGGCCCGTCGGAACTGGGTGATCTTTCAGAACTGTCATTCTCGTTCGGCGATTCCTCGGCGCTTCCTGAAATCGCAGATGAGTCCAACCTGCTGCGGATGGACGAAATTCAGTTTGAGGACGAGTCGTCGCGTTCCGCCCCCCGGCGGCGGTCACGGGCGATCGAGTCCCCCGGTGCTGAACGCGATACGGAGGGCTGGTACTACGAATCACTTGGGAACGAGCTGGGTCCGATGCCGCTCGAACGCCTGATTGGTATGGCAGACCGTGGGATTATCACCGGTGCTGATCGCGTCCGGAACAGTGCGAATGGGATCTGGATTCCCTTCGCTAACGTTTCCGCCCTTGCCGCGGCCTGGCTGAATGGCAACCGGGACAGCAGTGGTCCTGCCTCGTCCGGCGCCGCTGCCTCGTCTGTGCAGGCCGAACGCCCGACAGCAGTCACGTCGCGTGCAGCTTCGCCCGCGCCACGCCCGCACGTTGTGACACGCACGAGGTGCGGCAGATCCGGTGTCCCGCCGCAAAGGCAAACCTGCCGACAACAGGCGAAATCCGCGATCGAAGAAGCGGGCGGCCATGACGAATGAGGACTTCGCAGCGCAACTGGTGAGCGAAGCCACTGTCGCAGAAGCCACTGTCGCAGAAGCCACTGTCGCAGAAGCCACTG
>CAZHET010000054.1:12015-20630 GCA_964531585.1 uncultured Planctomycetaceae bacterium
GTCGCAGAAGCCACTGTCGCAGAAGCCACTGTCGCAGAAGCCACTGTCGCAGAAGTCACTGTCGCAGAAGTCACTGTCGCAGAAGTGACTCCGCCACCGGACACTGCGAGCGCCATTGCCGCGCACGCGGCCTGCAACGGAGTTTATGCCGCATCGGGGAACACGCCCGCGGCCGAAGTGAGCACACCAACCGCTCCTGCCAGCCCGGCGGCGGTCCCGCCTGCATCGAGCCTTCCGCAGCCAAAAGTCGTTGCCAGGTCGGTGGCCCCCCCGAAACGTCCCCGCAGGCCGAGTCGCAGTTTTTCCATGCCGTCTCTCAGCATGGGGCATATCGGAACGAAAACGACCATGGCTGCGGCCATCGTCCTGCTGCTGACGATTAGCTTCGTCACCGATACGATCTCACTGTCCATGCTGGGGTACACTCCCAGTCCGGCTTCCGTCCTGCCAAAATACAGCGCTGAGTACCGCAGCATGGCAGGGACAGCCATTTCCGGCAACGACTGGCGGGAGTTTGGGAACAGGGTTCGCCCTGTGATGCTCCGGATCAGACGAAAGATTGAGTCGAATCAGTCCAGGACCAGCGACGAAGAACGGAATCTCAAGGCCACGCTGACGATGCTGCGGCTGGTGAACCTGCGCGCAGGTGACAAGGAAAAGCAGTCGGCAGTCTTTGCGGAAATGCAGGAACTGCTGGGCGGGGCTTAGTGTCTGCCTGCGGCCGGGAATCCACCGGACGAACCTCGACCGCGGCGGCCTGCATCGGGTACGATTCGCCGTTTTGGCTCGACTTGTCGCCGAAGCAGGCCTTTCTGCGAGTCGGCCGGAAGGACGCCGTTCACCCATTTTCCGCAAGCGCCGCGGGACCGATCGCGAATTCTATGGATCCCCAGTTCATTCGTAACTTCAGCATTGTGGCTCACATTGACCACGGCAAAAGCACGCTCGCCGATCAACTGCTGCTGCAAAGTGGCACCATCAACGAACGCCAGTTTCGCGAACAGATTCTCGACGACCTGGACATCGAACGTGACCGCGGCATTACCGTCAAAGCGCGGTCAGTGACGATCAATTACACGCACAAAGGGCAGCCGTACGAGCTGAATCTGATCGACACGCCTGGCCACGTCGACTTCCACTACGAAGTCAGCCGCAGCCTGGCGGCGTGTGAAGGCGCGTTGCTGCTTGTCGATGCATTTCAGGGAGTGCAGGCGCAGACGGTCGCCAACGCCTACGCGGCGATCGAGGCGAATCTGGAAATTGTGATCGTCGTCAACAAGATCGACCTGCCTGTTGTCCGCATCGACGAAGTGCTGGAAGAAGTCGAAACGGTCCTGGGGCTTGACGGCTCCGAAGCACTGCGAGTCAGTGCGAAGACCGGTCAGAACGTTGCAGACGTGTTCGGGGCGATCATTGAGCGGATCCCCGCGCCGTCCGGACATCGGGACGCGCCGCTGAAGGCTCTGGTTTTCGACGCCAAGTACGACAATTATCGAGGCGTCATCACCTACCTGCGCGTTGTTGAAGGCTGTGTTCGCAAGGGCGACAACATTCGCTTCATGCGAGAAAAGATCAACAACGAAGTGCTGGAAATCGGACAGTTTCGGCCCGGCCTGACACCCTGCAAAGAGCTGGGGCCTGGACAGGTCGGTTACATTCTGACAGGCATCAAGGACCTGAATCACATCACCGTCGGCGACACCGTCACGCTGGCCGGATCACCGGCGGCGCAGGCTCTGCCGGGTTATCAGAAGCCCAAGCAGATGGTGTTCTGCGGCATGTACCCGATCGATGCGACCGACTTCGAAAATCTGCGGGATGAACTGCAGAAGCTGTCAATGAATGACTCCAGCTTCTCCTTTCAGCCGGAAACCAGCGACGCTTTGGGGTTCGGATTCCGCTGCGGTTTCCTCGGCATGCTGCACATGGAAATCGTCCAGCAGCGGCTCGAAGGTGAGCAGGACATGGATCTGATCCAGACTGCTCCGAACGTGACCTACGAAATCAAGACGCGCGACGGAAACGTCATCACGATCGAC
Source organism: uncultured Planctomycetaceae bacterium (assembly GCA_964531585.1). Classification (GTDB taxonomy): domain Bacteria; phylum Planctomycetota; class Planctomycetia; order Planctomycetales; family Planctomycetaceae; genus JAWKUA01. Next base: position 14,055 of record CAZHET010000054.1, read on the forward strand.
AATCCTCAGGAAGTCCCGGATGCCGGAGCCATCGACGAGTTCCGCGAGCCGATCGCGCGAGTCGGCTTTATCGTTCCTTCGGAGAACGTCGGAGCGATCATGCAGTTGTGTCAGGACCGCCGTGGCATCTACAAGAGCACAGAGTTTCTCGGACCCAAGCGAGCTCAGATTGTGTACGAGCTGCCGCTAAGCGAAATCGTCTACGACATGTACGACAAGCTGAAAAGCGTGACTCGCGGCTACGGGACGATGGACTATGAAATCATCCGCTTTGAAGCGGCGGATCTGGTCAAAATGGACATCCTCGTGAAGGGTGTCAGAGTCGATGCTCTGTCGACGATCGTGCATAGGTCCACTGCCGACCGACGTGGCCGGGCGCTCGTCAAACGACTGAAAAAGGAGATCTCGAAGCACCAGTTTGAAATCGCCATTCAGGCCGCGATCGGGACTCGCGTGATAGCGCGCGAGACAATTTCCGCATTGCGAAAGAACGTGACCGCCAAATGCTACGGTGGCGACATCACGCGAAAACGAAAGCTGCTGGAAAAGCAGAAGGAAGGCAAGAAGCGAATGAAGCAGTTCGGCTCAGTGGAAATTCCGCAAAAGGCGTTTCTTTCCGTGCTGGAATCGACGCGCGACGACTAATTATCAAACCCGTCCGGCAGATTCTGCCGGTGTCTGCGGTTTTCTCGTCACCGCTTTGTTGAAGTTCGCGGCCAGGCATGATGCCGGAGCCTGCAGGCAGCGTCGGCGGACTAAACTCTGACCTCCACCCGCAGCCGACGAAACCGCTCACAAGGAGCCAGCGAGCGACTCAGGATGAAAACTCGGTCTGAATTCCTCAAATCTACAGGCCTCCGGCTGGGGACACTGTTTCTTGCGCTGGCCGGACTGGGCGTTCGCTACGCCGGAAACTGGTTGTTTGACCCACCGGAAGTCGTTTCCGCAGACGTTGCGCTTAATGATCGCTGGTCGCAGGTTCGTCAGTCGGCATCACCGGCGCGGCGTGTGCTGGGTCAGGCGGCCAGTCAGTGGAAAATCGCCGTTGTCACCAACCGCAGTCTCGGTGATTCGAAATCCATCTTTCCTGTGGGGATGACAACCTTCCGCGACCGGGCAAATACCATACTGCGGTTTCTTCCGGACACCAGCTACGGTTTCACAGAAGTGACCGTGCCGCTGAATCGCACGCGCGGAGCTTTCTGCGTCGACGCGAAACAGCCGGATCATGTCCAGCCCGATGTCCTGCAATCTACGGATTGCGATGCGTTCTATGCCGACGTCGGCAGGCTGCTGGAATCGGCGGAGGTACCGGACGTGCTGGTGTTCGTTCACGGTTTCAATGTCACGCTGGAACAGGCCGCGGCGCGGGCCGCGCAGGTGGCCGAAGACATGCCGTTTCACGGCGTGATGATCGCGTATAGCTGGGCGTCAGCCGCTCAGGAAACGGGCTACGGCAGCGACGCGATCGTGGCGGAACGCCATTTCTGGAATCTGGCCGAGGTACTTGCAGAACTGCGCAATCGTCTGCCACGCAACGCGCGCCTGCATGTGCTCGCTCACAGTATGGGGAACCGCGTCACTCTGCGAGCACTTAACGCGCTGGCCGGAACGATCGGACCGCATGGCGAAGACATGGTCCTGAACCCCCGGCACACGCAGGAGCAGTTCGTTCATTGGGGAGCGTGGTCTCCGCAGCGGCTGACATCACCCGCGTTGGCGAATCTGATTCTGGCCGCACCGGACGTCGAACGGCATGAGTTCGAGCACTTCGTCTCCTCGGTTCGCCACACGACAAGCAGCATGGTTCTGTACGCGTCAGATTCGGACATGGCACTGGAAGGTTCGCTGCACTACAACGGCGAAGGACACCGCGCCGGCGATTCGCGGGCTCACGTGCGAGTCGACGGGCTGCGCGTGATTCACGTTTCCGGAGTCAACCGGCTGGATCCGCTGGGGCACTCCTATTACGGAAGCAATCCCGGAGTGCTCGACCAGCTCGCACACCTGTTGCGTCCTGTCGAGGTTCCCGAAAGCGTGTCTGCGTTCTTCAAAACCGCGGCGGTGCCGTCGAAAACGGTGCTGCAGTAGCCGGACGTGTCATGACCGGACCCCCCTGTCCCGCAGAACTGCGAACCGACGTTTTGACCGGAAGGCAGGTCATACTCGCTCCCGGCCGCTCGGAACGTCCGGGCGCAGTGACTGCGGATCCGCCGGTTGCTGCGGGCTTTGGCGAAGGCGACCCGTTTGCCGAAGGGCACGAACAGCAAACACCGGACGAATCGCTGGCGCTGCGGTCCGTCGGCAGTGAGGTCAATCAGCCCGGCTGGCTGCTGCGAGTCACCGCGAATCTGTATCCGGCCGTCTCTGCACAGCGCGACTGGGCCGTCCCGGCAAAAGACGCGACGCCGCAGCGAGCAGTCATCGCGGGTGTTCACGAAGTCGTCATCGAATGTCCCGATGACCGCAGTCGCCTGACGGAACTGACGTCCGAGGAGATCCTGCGAATTCTGTACGCGTGGCAGTTGCGAGTCCGTGACCTGAACAGCCAGCCAGGTACCGAATTCGTCAGCGTATTTCGCAATCAGGGCTTCAGCGCCGGCGCGTCGCTGGCGCACTGTCATTCGCAGATTCTGGCGATGAACCACGTGCCGCCGACTGTCGGAGAACGTGTTCGACGTGCGAACGAACATCGGCGCACGCACGGGACTGACCTTGTCGAAGACGTGCTGCATGCCGAGCGGGGCGTGAAATCCGGAATCCTGAACGAGTCCGGCAATCTGATTGCGTACTGTCCGTTCGCCAGTCGAGTCGCCTGGCACGTGCGCTGGCTCCCCACGCAGACCTCCGCGTTCTGTTTCGAGTCATTGACGCATGACCGTCTGGCGGAACTCGCCTCAAGCCTGCTGGCAGTCGCGCGGGCCGTCGAGTCGCTGACGGGGACTCCTTCGGCGAATCTGGTTCTGGTGCTGCCGCCTGCGGCATCGCCAGACTCGTTCCGCTGGATGCTGGATCTTTTGCCGCGCACCTCACGAATCGCCGGATTCGAGCTGTTGGCCGACGTCGATATTCTGACCGCGCCTCCGGAATTTGCCGCGACTCAGCTGCGAGAACGAATCGAACCCCTGCCACCGGCCGACGTGCGGTTGTCTCTGTTTCCCGCGGGCTTTCACTGGCAAGCGGCACGCATGCCCTTTCGGAAACACGTCTAATGCGGGCGCTGAACGCGTGCAATCAGCGGTTCGATGATGTTGGCGGGCAGGAACTCCTTCAGGCGGCCCCGCATGTCTCGCTGACCCAGTTGAGCGATCTGCTTGATCAGCGAACTGGAGATGTGGTTGTAACGTTCACCGGCCATCAGAAACACCGATTCGATGTTGTTGTCCAGCACTCGGTTTGCGAGTGACATCGTGAATTCCGTGTCAAGGTCAGCCAGGGTCCGGACGCCGCGCAGAAGAATGCGACTGCCGCAGTCACGCACAAACTCGACCGCCAGCCCTTCGAAGGTGCTGACGGCAACATTCTGCAGGTGAGTCACCGCCTCCTGGCACTGGCTCACGCGCTCTTCGGGAGTGAACATGGACTTCTTGTCGGGATTGATGCCGATGCCCACCGTTAGCCGTTGAAACAGACGAGCACCCCGCTCGATGATGTCCAGATGGCCCAGCGTCAGCGGATCGAAACTGCCAACGTAAACGGCGTGAGCGTTGGCTTCAGATTCATTCATGTCCCCTCCACGACCTCTCACGAACACGCGCGTCCCGATATCAAGCGGCGGCGAAGATTGTCGGAACTCCGCCGGTGCTGGCAATCGTCGAACAGGCGACACTGTTAATTTGGCAGGAAATGCGGTTCGCTTGCGGTCGCCGCTCCGACGTCGACTGTCAATTGTAACCTGTTACAGGAAAACAACTTGTGTTCGTAGACGGCTGGCACGGCGGCGGTTTTGTCGTTCTCTGACCGACCGCTGGCACACAGTGTGCTGCGTTTCACTCGACGACTTTGTCGGCATCGTGGCCGTTTGCGTGGGGAGACTGAATTCATGCCTGTATTTCGCTGGGGTCAAAGCTGGGATCCTCTCCGCGACCTCGAACGCGAAGTGGACCGGCTTCTGCAGGGAATGAATCTGACGCTGCATGGTGTGCGGTCGGCTCGGCGGTTTCCACCCGTCAATCTGGTGGAGTTCGCTGATCGCTTTGTGCTTACCGCTGAAATCCCCGGCATGGAAGTCAGCGACCTGGAGATCACCGCAGCTGGCGGACTGCTGACGATCAAAGGTACTCGCCGTCCCCCGGCGGAAGCTCGCGATGATTCCTTCCGCAGACAGGAACGCTACCAGGGACAGTGGCAGAGGTCCGTTCAACTGCCTGATCGCGTTGATGAGGACCATCTGAAGGCCGAATACACAGCTGGCGTGCTGCGGATTCTTCTGCCCAAAGCAGAATCCACCGCACCGCGCAGCATCCCGATTGTTGAGGGGCCGGAAGCATGAGTGACGACGTCGAACAAACGCCGGTGCCGCAGAAAGAGCCGTCACCGTCCGCAGAACGCCCGGAGGCCACGGAGTTGTCACAAAGACGTGGACCCGAAACGCTGCCAGACGGCCAGCGACTTCTGTTTACGCCCCCGATTGATATCTACGAAACTCCCGACGGACTCGTCCTGTACGCGGACCTGCCGGGAGTGACGCGAGACGGTCTGGATCTGCAGGTTCAGGACAACCGGCTGACGCTGTTTGGTCGCGTGAGCCGCCGTGATGATGCTGACGGAAATCCCGTTCACTGCGAATTTCAGGTCGGGGACTTCCTGCGTTCCTTCATTCTCAGCGACGAAGTGGATCACGAGCGGATCTCCGCTCGCCTGAACAACGGCCTGTTACGTGTGGAACTGCCTCGTGCAGCGCGGACAAAGCCACGTCGAATCGAAGTGTCCACCGAGTAGCGGCTCATCACGCACGCACCACGCGACGGCACTGCACTCCGCCGTCCGTCGAGCACGCACGTCGCAATCATCACTCAAAAAGACGTGGAGCGGCGGCAGCACAGGGCGCCGCTTTGATGGATTCGACGCGGACGGAATGTCTCACGGGCTCGCGACTTTCTTCGGTCGTGCGTTCAGTTCTTTCCGGCGGTGGCCGCAGTATTCCGGCAACATGAACATGCTGGCCAATCAGTGATTCTGCCGCAGTCTGAACCTGGCGGTCGGCAGCAAAGTCCAGATTCCAGATCTGCGCGTCTGTGCTGATCGACAGTTCCGGGGTGTTACCCGTCTGCGACAATGCCGCCCGTAGCGTACCTCGAATGTTGAGCTTTGCGACTTCCTGCGGCACCTCCCGGGAATCGAGTTCTGAAATTCGGGTCGCGTCGATGATCCACCGGACTCTGTCTGCAGTGCCTACAATTTTGCGTAGTGTGCCGGTCACAGCAACGGATTGCTTGTGATGCTGTTGAGCAAACTCTCTGCTGGCGTCGTCCGGCAATTGCAGTTCCCACGTGATTCGGTGGAACGTAATTGTCGTGCCGGTTGTTTCGCCGCCAATTGCAACCACACCGTGCCGCAAACGGCCATGACACTGCACTAAGACAGATGAGTTCGTACAGTTGCTGTCGTCTTCCTGAGAACCCGCTTCGCCTGCCGTGGCCATCGACCAGGAGGACATGCTGCCTGTCACCAGGATGACGCCGACTAGGAGTACATGCTTAAACATTGGAGGCTCTATTCAATACAGATCCGGGCAGGGCTCGTCAGGAAAGCGTGACCGCAGCAGGATGTCCGTGACATCGAGGTTGCGTCGCGACAATGTGTTCTGCACTCTACTCGTGATTCCATCGAACTCTGCGAAAGTCAGCTATTTCAACCGTGCCGGGTCGACAATCATTCTGTTCTCGACCAGTCTCCTTCGCGGCGGAAGTTCAGCAACAGGCGGCCCGGGGGCTGGTGGAGTGACGTCGGGAGGTGATTTCAGCAGAAACCTCAAATCGAGGACTCCGCCCGGCACCCTGGCGGGGGCGGCATGTCCCCAAAAGTCACGCAGTTCAGGGACGGGGCGGGCATTCTGATAGATCAGATCCCGCACTCTGACCATTTGAGCGGGATCCTGCGAAGGCGACGAAAATACGCTGGCCCAGATCAGGGCAGCCGCCCCGGCAACGTGAGGCGTCGCCATGGACGTTCCGCTGAATGACTCGTAGCCATTGTTGCGGACAGTGCTCAGAATGCTGACACCGGGAGCCCCGATGTCGACGGACAGCTTGCCATAATGGCTGAACGAACCGCGCTGATTGCGCTCGTCGATCGCTCCGACAGAAATCACGTTTGCCTGCTGCAATGACGACGGATAACTCGGTCGCTGGTCATTGTTGTTCCCTGTGCCGCCCGTGTTTCCGGCGGCAGCAATGAACAGAACTCCTGCTCGCTCGGCTCGCGCGACGGCTTCAGCCAGTTCCGGCGAAGTGCTCGGTCCGCCCCAACTGTTCGAGAGAATGTGTGCCCCGTTGGCGACACCCCAGTCGATGCATCGTACGGCATCCGAGGTTGCCCCGGATCCGTCCGGGCCCATGAACCGCAGTGCCATGA
>CAZHET010000055.1:0-20523 GCA_964531585.1 uncultured Planctomycetaceae bacterium
CCTCAGCGATGGCGATCGCAGGAGTCAGATGGCCGCCGGATCCTCCGCCGGCGAAGGCAATGCAGCAGGTGCCAGATGCGATGTCAAAATTCCTGTGGTGCAGGTGCCGCAGAAATCCGCGCCCGCGCAGAACGGGCGCGGAGCAAACAAGCGGCACTGAAAACAAGGGGTGCACTCTCAATGTAACCGCCAGCGCTTGCCGTGACGAGCCGCCAGTGCAAAGGCCGTCGCCACAACTGCAAGCAGTCCCGCCTTGTCGGGACGATTCAAACGCCATGCGGTCGGTTGGCCTGGATGCCGGACTGCGAACACCGGAACGCGGATGGCGGACTGACGTCGGGCCGCTCGCCTGCACATGTCCTGTGTCCTCGCTTACTCCGTCGTCGGAATGTAGCGGTTGACGAGCGCTGCGTAGTCTTCCCTGACCGGCGTGAAGACATCCAACACGACCGCCGGGCCGTCCACGGCCACTGCTCGGTGAGGAACATCCGGCGGAATCAGGTACAGAGAACCTGGTTCGACAGTTCGTGTTTCCTGCCCGATCGTCAGCTCCAGTCGGCCTGAAAGCAGAATTCCCCCTTGCTCGTGAGGATGATTGTGCAGCGGGATTTCCGCTCCCTCGTCCATCTCCAGCCAGGACAGCATCAGATTTTCGCCGAACGGTGTTCTCATGCGGCAGCCCGGCACAGGTTCGACCGGCCTGATTTCGTCGAGTTCAATGAACGGCATATCAACGGTTCCTTGCTTCGTTGGCAGGTGAGCGGCAGGCAAGCGGCTTACGCTCATGAGAATGCTGTTCCCGCGAGCGGCCGATGCACCGTCAGAATAACTCAGACGCCTCCGCAGCACAGGCCACCGGCAGAAGAACCACGACGGGCGGCCGTCTGTGAGCCTGGTTAAGGACGCCTGACAAAACCGGGACTGGCTTCCGGACGAAGCAACATTCACGGTGATCGACTGGCTCGCAAGCTTGTCTGTCCGGGTTCTGTTTGAGTCTCCAGGTGTTAGGACGGCAGACTCGAAACGTCTGCCCGAGAGCCAGTCCTCGGCCCTGAAGATCTGTGAAACCGCGTTGCGTCCCGGTTTTGTCAATTGCCGAATACCTCCGTAGTCTGCTAAGAATAGGCAAGAGATGCAGTCGGATGGATCTCGGCCATGCACAAAGCACGTTCGCGTCACACGGACAGGAATACACACAATGAGGAAGTACGTCGGTTCGCTCGCAGCACTGTTCGGCCGGGACTGTTCAGCCAGTCGACGGAGCAGACACGGACGCAGGGGAGTCGGCCAGAGTCCGCTGGTTTCATCGCGGACCTCGGCCTGCGTGCCGGCGAATGTCGATTGCCTGGAAGCTCGCCTGTTGCTGGCTGCGGACCTGACATTGACGCAGCTCCAGTCGGTGGCGTCGTCCACGCCCGGCAGCACGATCGACATCCAGTGGACTGCTCGAAACTCCGGGGCCGATGCGGCAGATGCCTTTGCCGTTGAGTTCTACCTGAGTGCCGATGAAGTGGCGGGCGGTCCGGACGACGTGGTGCTGGGATCGGCAGCCGTCACAGGGCTTGCGGCGTCCAACGGCACAACGGGGACACGCTCAATATCCGTGACGCTGCCACCCGCCTCCGATTCTTTCTGGACGGGGGATATGCAGTATCACCTGCTCGCCTGGGTCGACGCGTTCAGTGTGATCGCAGAGACAAATGAAGACAACAACACTCGCGGCACGCCAATCAACATCACGGGAACAGGTAATGCGACCGGCGACCTGACCGGAGTTCTGAATGTGCCGGCATCCGGCGCGGCGGGCGGTTCGATCAATGCAGACTGGAGCGTCACCAGTACCAGTACCAGTGCTGTCGGTCCGTTTGACGTGGAGTTCCTGATCAGCCTGGACGACCAGTTAGATGCCAGCGACGTATCGATCGGCGTCCAGCAGGTTGCCACTCTGGGTGCGGGCGGAACGGTCAGCCGGACCACCTCGCTGAACCTGCCGGCTCGAGCGAATCCGTTCTGGACGGGCGACACGAACTACTTCGTGCTGATGAGGGTTGATTCGCAGTCGGTCGTGCCGGAATCCGACGAAACGAACAACCTGGCAAGTGATACTTTGTCGGTGACCAACACTGGGAATTCCTTTGCTGACCTGACCGGAGCGCTGATGCTGCCGACAAGTCCGGTGGATGCAGGAACAGACCTGAGCTTCACCTGGGAAGTGACGAACACCGGCGTCGCCGCTTCAGTTGCGACGGAGGTGGAATTCTACCTGTCGAGTTCGCCGGGCACGTCGCCGGGAGCCACACCGTTTCTGACACGTTCGCTTCCCGCGCTGGCGGTGAATGCGACCAACGGTGTGAAGACAGAAGTTTACACGCTGCCGCCATCCGACAGTCCGATCTGGGATGAGCCGAACAATGGCGTCTATTACATCGTCATGTTCATTGACCGAGCAGACGATGTTCCGGAGTCTGATCCGGGAGACGCGAACAATGAAGTTGTCGGCGAGCTGCAGGTGAATGTCACGTCCGGTCCGCTTCCTGATCTTGTCCCGGATCGATTCGTGCCGCCGACGAGCGGCACCGCGGGTGCATCGATCAGTGTCAGTTGGCGCGTGAAGAATACGGGGCAGGGAGCCGCCGGTGCCTTTGGCACAATGTTTTATCTCAGCGATGAGCAGGGCGTTACACCGACGGCTCCGCTTCTGGCGACTGCTGTCACCACATCGCTGGCCGGCAACAACACGACCACAGGAAACCGCACGACTTCGCTGACACTGCCTGCCCGCGGGGATAGTTTCTGGTCGCGCGGCGACGGTACGTACTATCTCATCATGGCGGTCGACGATTTCGGCGCTGTCACGGAAAGTAACGAACTGAACAACCTGTCCCAGGTGGTGGAAATTAACGTCACCGGAACGATGGGCGGGGGCGGAGACGGTCCGACACTGGACATCGATCTCAGCGGCGGAGCACTGGATATCTTCACCGACGGAATTCTGATCGCCCGGCACATGGTCGGTTTCACCGGCAACAACCTGATCCGCAACGCGGTAGGGACCGGCGCTCAACGATCAACCGCCGGGGAAATCTCAACATTCCTGAACGGCCCCGGAGCCGGGATGCTGGATGTGGACGGAAACGGCACGCGAGACGTCTTCACAGACGGCATTCTGATCGCGCGGTACATGGTTGGATTCACGGGAAACAACCTGATTCGAAATGCCATTGGGGCATCAGCGACCCGCACCACTGCGGCGGCGATCATCGACTTTCTGAACGGGTTCCAGCCTCCGGCCGCGGGTCGGGGGACTGGTGGTCGGGTTGCTGGCGGTCAGGTCGCGGGTGACGAGGGCGTCGGCGATGGCGATAACTCCGGGCTGGCGTCGTTTGCGGCCTCGACAACGCCAGTCGTCGCGGCGGGCACCGTCGACACCGGGAGCTTCTTTGTTGCAAGCAGCCAGCCGGACGCGCGCCTCGTCGCACCACAAACTCCCGACCGTGGCAACGCTATGGCGGTGACAAAACGCGTTTCGTCGGGCGATGACAGCAGTCTTTCCCAAGGTCCGGTGCCGCTGTGGCCTGTGAATTCCGACAGCCCGGCGGACGTGTTCGTTACAACCGTCGATCTGGCATTCGCGGAATTCGACGAACTGCTTTCCGTGTGAACAGCGCGCGAACACGGATGCATCGCAGGTTGTGTGGATGGCGTAAATCCCCGAAACTTCGCAGTTGACTCACCCGAACGACTCGGCAAAACTGGCCAATTCCGGAAAACTACATAAATTTGAAAGGTTGCGTTATGCTGCTGTCGTCCTGGCTGCGGAATATCACTCACGGAACACTTTTCCGCCGGCTGAACTCACGCCGCAGTGGCATCAGCCGACACGCGTCACGTCGGCGTATCGAGGCTTTGGAAGATCGTGCCCTGCTGGCCGTACAGACGATCATACCGTCAATGACAGCGATTTCTGTCGCTCCGGGCAGTCCGGCAACGTTTGACCTGAACTACCAGGCGGACGGGACGACCGGCGGGCTGACGTTGCGGATGCACTTTGATTCCAGCGAGTTGGGTCTGACTCCTGTTCAGATCACCGACGTGTTCGCGGCCAGCAGCCTTGGTATCCAAATTGAACCTGATATGGGCAACGAAGACGGCGATGCGACAACGGATATGGTGGCCGTTGCTTCCTGGTTCGACCTGACGCAGACGTGGCCGCCGGCGGCTACGGCACAGCCGTTCAGCCTGCTGACCTCAAGCTTCAGCACGGCGAATCTCGATGGCTCGTCCACGGTGAATTTCACCGCCGATCCAGGTGGTCCGGGCAACACAGTGCAGCCAATTGCTTCGGTTGTGATTAGCGAAGCAGCCCCCGTGATTCCGAACGTCACGATTGCCAATGCAGCGGCGGTAACGGAAGGGGCTCCCGCTCTGTTCACCGTCACCTTGAGTGCCAGCCCGACCAGTGAAGTGACAGTGACCTATTCGACGGCCGATGGCACGGCCACGGCCGGTGCTGACTACACCGCTCGAACGGACGAGACACTGACGTTCGCTGCCGGCACGACACAACTGACTCAGCAGATCAGCATTGCCACGATTGACGACACCGAGCTTGAACCTGGCCCTGCCGAAACATTTCGGGTGATTCTGACCAACGCGACGAACGCCAACATCACCACTGCACAGGCGACCGGGCGGATCAACGACAACGAGTCTCCGCCCACGATTTCGATCAACGACGTGACCGTGGACGAAAACGCAGGCATGGCGGTGTTTACCATTTCGCTTTCCGCTGCGACGAATCAGGATGTTACAGTCGCCTATGCGACAGCAAATGGCACCGCGACGGCGGGCAGTGATTACACGGCAACGAATGGTACGGCCACGATTGTCGCCGGTATGACGACGGCCACGGTTAGTGTGCCGATTCTGGACGACACGATCCACGAGGATAACGAAACATTCAACGTCAATCTGACGAATCCCACGAATGCAACCATCGCGGATGCTCAGGGCGTTGGCACGATCATTGATGACGATGCTCCGCCGCTGCCCACGCTGCGAATCAACAACCGCACTGTTAATGAAGGAGCCGGGTCGGTCACGTTCACAATCACTTTATCGGCAGCCAGCACATTACCAGTGACCGTGCGTTACACAACTTCCGACGGCACTGCGGTTGCCGGAGAGGACTATTCCCGCCGCAACCAGATTGCCACAATTCCGGCGGGCGAAAGAACGGTAACCGTCAGCATTCCGATCATCGACGACACGATCGACGAGGACAACGAAACATTCAACGTCACTCTGACGAATCCCACGAATGCAACCATCGCCGTTGCACTGGGTGTGGCGACGATCGTCGACAACGACCTGCCGACTCTGCGGATCAACAATGTGACGGTGGATGAATCCGCGGGAACAGCCGTGTTCACGATCACGCTGTCTCGCGCCAGCATGCAGGAGGTTACGGTCGCCTTTGCCACGGAAGACAACACGGCGACCGCCGGTCAGGATTATCAGGCAGCCTCCGGCACGGCCACGATCGCAGCCGGGATGACGACCGCCACGGTCACAGTGACGATTCTGAATGACACGATTCACGAAGCAGCTACCGAGAATTTCCGCGTACGCCTCACAAATCCCGTGAACGCGACGATCGCCGATGATGTCGGAGTCGGCACGATCCGTGATGACGACCCGCCGCCGCCGGTGGGTTCCATTCACGGACGCAAGTTCAACGACCTGGACGCCGACGGAACACGCGACGCTGGTGAACCGTGGCTGAACGGCTGGACGATCCAGCTTATTGACGACGACGGAAACATCGTTGCCGAACAGGTCACGATGGATCAGGATCTGAACAACAACGGCCAGATTGATCCGGAAACTGAACGGGGCTGGTACTGGTTCAACGACGTGATCCCGGGCACATACACCGTTCAGGAAGTTGCTCAGGCCGGCTGGCGTCAGACAACTCCTGCAACGCCACTGCAGATTCTTGCGTTTGATCTTGACGCTCAGTTCAGTTTTGTCGCAACGGGCAACAACTTCGAAGACTGGGGCGGCTTGCAGGAAAGATGGTTCCGGGGCTCCAACGACTGGTTCTACGTGCTGCCAACGGGCGAACTGTTCCAGTGGGACGGCAGTCCGAGAACAGCGCTGACCGGGACTTCGATCGCTCAGTTTGATCCGTCATTCCACGCGGACACCAGTCAACTGATTGAGCCGCCTGCAGTTGACTCGGCAAGGATCATGGTCACGGCCGGTTCACGCACCGAGGGCGTCGATTTCGGGAACGTCAACGACGGTCTGCCCGGGTCCATTCACGGTCGCAAGTTCGAAGACGCCAACGGTAACGGAACGCATGACCCCGGCGAAGCCTGGCTGAACGGCTGGACGATCCAGCTGATCGACGCCAACGGCAATGTGGTCGATGAACAGGTCACGATGGACCAGGATCTCAATAACAATGGTCAGATCGACCCTGCCACGGAAAGCGGCTGGTACTGGTTCACTGACGTCGACCCCGGTCAGTACACCGTGCGTGAAGTCCTGCAGGACGGCTGGGAACAGACTGCTCCATTCGACAGCAATGCACTCGAAGCCTTCGAACTGGATCAGCAGGAACAATTGCGGCACACAGGCAACGTGTTTGAGAACTGGGGCGGCCTGAATGAACGCTGGCTGCTGGGTGCCGACGGCTGGTTCTATATCACGCCGAACGGCGATGTCTTCCAGTGGAACGGCAGTGCCCGCGGCAATCTTTCCGGAACGCGGGTCGCTCAGTTGTCGCCGGAGTACTATCAGAATCCGCTGCTGCTGGCGGAGGCGGTCGATGCAGCGGGGCACCAGATTGATCTTCAGCCGGGGCAGCGGCTTGAAGGAATCAACTTCGGAAATCGGCAGGTCGAAGTCAGCAGCACGATTGATTTCCCTGGCACCGGCAATGTTGATCTGGCACTGTTGCGGGGTGACCTGCGGCTGATCGGCGATTCAGGCCACAACGGCATTATCGTTTATCTGAACGCGGACGGCTGGGTCACGGTCGAAGGTCTGGGAAGCACAACCGTCAACCACCAAAGCACCCCGCGTGTTCTGGAAGGTGTGACGCAGATTTCCGGCGACCTGCACATCGACCTGCGAGGCGGTAACGACGCGGTGATTCTGCAGGGCCTGCAGATTGGCGATGATCTGGATGTCAATCTGGACGGCGGCAACAACTATCTGCTGGCCGAAGGGCTGCATATCCGCGATGACCTGATCTATCGTTCGTCCGGCGGTGACGACATCATCGGTATCCGCGACTCACAGGTCAGCGGGCGTGTTTCTGTCCGTACCGGTGGCGGCAACGACAGCATTCTGGTCGATAAGCTTCTGGTCGTCGGCACATCACTGCTGAGCACCGGCACGGGTAACGACTTCGTGTTCGTCCGCGATTCCCGGTTCCTGAACAGCACGACAGCGATCCTCGATGGCGGTAGCGATTCGATGGCCATCGAAGGTGCGAATACATTCGGAGATTCTCTGACGGTCAATGGCGGCAGTTCGACAGACGCAATCGCAGTCGCCGCCGGCAGCACGTTCGCAAGAACTCCAAACGTTGTCAGCTTCGAACGGAATTCGCTGCCGGAACTGGACAGCATTCTGGACGACATCATGCAGGATCTGGCAGACGTCGGCCTTGACGTTGCTTTGGCCGCGTTCTGAGTTCTGACCGAAGATCTTTGTTCCAGCCTCCAATGCCTTCGCGAGCCCTGTTGGATTCGCGGAGGCATTTTTTTCTGCCGGCCGCTGACCGGCTCACACGCCATCGCGCGACGCCAGCCCCAGATCTTCGTAGATCGCTGCGTTGATCGCGCGGTTGCGCTGCTGGTGCAGTCCTTCACCGCAGAGTCCATTCGCAGCCCATGCAACGACCAGTTCGCGCGCGGGATCGCAGAATGCCTGAGCGCACTGAGCGCCACCATGACCAAACGTGTCCGGTGAACAATACCGGCCGAACCCATACGGCACCGAGTCGGGACCATGATGCTTCGAGTCGACGATGACTCCCAGCCCGAAATCGATCACGTGTTGAAACGTGGCGTCGAATTCACCAGCGCGTTGCCGACGGATCATGGCCGCAACTGATTGCGGAGCCACAAACTCGGTGCCGTCGCCGAGTCGCCCCTGCCGCAGCAGCAGTTCATAGAACCGCCCGAGGTCTCTGACCGGTCCGCGCAGATTGCCGCCCGGCGACGGCTGTGTCAGCCAGCGGCCGCCGGTGTGGAGGCATTCCACAAGCTGACCACGATCGCGATGATAGAGCGTCGGGATGCGTTCGTTCTGTTCGGCAGCCAGCTGCGAATCGATTCCGCAGGAGGAATGCAGCATTCCGGCAGGTTCGAGCAGTTCCTGCTGCAGCAGCGTTGAAAAATCCCGGCGTCGGCCGTCCAGCAGTCTCAGGATTTCTCCCAGCAGGAACCACGAACTTTGTGGCTGATACGCTGCCGTCGGTGGCGAACGCTGAGCGAGGGCTGCGATGATCGTGTCCAGAATCTGCTGCCACGAATCGCCCGGCCAGCCGGTTTCGATGTGCGGAATCCCTGCGGTGTGAGTCAGCAGTTCAAACAGCGTGAGGGAATCGCAGGCAGTGCCATCCAGTTCCGGGAGCGAGTCTGACAATGGGGCGTAAAGCGTCAGCCGGCCCGCCGCAACGTGCTTCAGCACCAGCAGCGCCGTCAGCGGCTTGCCTGCGGAACGCCAGCACATCAGAGTATCGGACGTCATTGGCCGACCAGGTCCGGCGGTTCCGAAACCGCGATTGATGACAGCTTCGCCGCGCACGCACACGTAGACCTGAACTCCTGTGTGCAGCCGCTTTGCGATGCCGTCTTCGATCACGGCGGCAAGCCGGGTGTGTTCTGCCATGCTGGCCCCTTGAATCGCGGGAGTCCGGAGTGTCGGTCATAACAGCCCGCAGATCGATATCATTTCTTCGGCCGTGTCCGAAATATTCAGTCGGTTACAGTCAGTAAGGCTACAATCCGACGACTCCGGCGACGCACACCGCGCTGAAAACGCCGGCTCTTCATTGAATTCGCGGCAGAATCGGGAACGTTGCAGAAATGACGGAAGAACATCGGCTCAAGGCAGGGCAGTCGGTCGAAACGAGCGGGAACTCCGTCGTCATCCGCGTGGAATCCGCAGACACTTCGTGGAAGTCCGTCGGCAGGCGCATTCTGATTTCTCTGCTGACGGCGTCACTGCTGCTGAACCTGCTGATGGTCGTCCAACTGGCTTCAAGCGGCGGCGGGTCTGAAGATGGCATCCGCGAGCGACACCGGTTCGGGTCGAAGTCCGCCACCAGCAAAATTGCCGTCATCACTGTCAGCGGCACGATCATGCCGCCGTTCACTGAGCGCTGGATCAAACAGATACGGCACGCCGTCGATGACGACTCCGTCAAGGGGGTGCTGCTGGAAATTGACAGTCCTGGCGGTCTGGTGGCCGACAGTCACCAGATCTATCACGAACTGCAGAAGCTGGTCGCGAAGAAGCCGGTCTACGTGGCGATGAAACGACTGGCGGCGTCAGGCGGCTACTACATTGCGATGGGCATCGGCACCGAAGGCCGCATTTTCGTGGAACCGAGTACATGGACCGGGTCCATCGGCGTCATTATTCCTCGCTACAACGCGACCGAACTTGTGGAGAAGATTGGCGTTTCCTCAGAACCCCTCGTTACCGGACCACTCAAGGATTCCCTGAATCCGTTTCGCGACATGAGTGACCGGGAGACTCTTGTCTGGAAGGAAATCATGGATGATGCGTTCGCACGTTTCGTGGGAGTCATCGCCACGAACCGGCCGGAGCTGACAGAAGAACAGGTTCGCGAACTCGCAACAGGGCAGATCTACACGGCCAGACAGGCGCTTCAGAACGGCATGGTTGACGAAGTCGGCTTCTCGGAAGAAGCGGTCGAAGCTCTGGCAGCAACCGCGGGCCTGTCCGACTACAACGTGGTGGAATACGAATCCCGAACCGGCCTGATCGACCTGTTTCTGGGAGCCAGCGCAGAGCGTCCGCCCACAGTGGCCGAACAACTGCTCGATGCGGCCGTGCCGCGAGCCATGTATTATTGCTCGTGGAATCCGTGGGTCCCGATGTTCGGCGGCACACGGTAGTGTTTCGGCGGACTTTGCCATTCCCGTCGGCTGATGTGAAACGTCGGCAGAAACGCGGGAAAGGCCGCGTTTCCTGTCCAGCGGGATTCGTTCCGGGCCGGTGGCTCGTATTGACCCGTTTTGGCGTTCAGCACTAGGGTTCGCGGACATCGGATGACGAAACCGCCGGAATTCTGCTGCGCTTAGTGGATGGCCGAGGGTTCGCGTCTTGTTCTTTCGTGATTTCCCCGTGCTGGCCCTGTACCAATATCGTGACACGACATTCCTGCATAATCCCGTTGTTGCTGTCGCTTTTGGCCGCTCTTGGCGCGGCGCTTCGCGACGCACCTGCGTCCGGGGCCGACGAACCAGCGGTACGCGATTCGGCGCTGCTCGTGCTGACCAACGGGCGAGTCGTCAGCGGAGAACTGACGCCGCGAACGAACGGCTATGAAGTCACGGTACCCGGCGGAAATCACTTCATTCCGTCAGAGTCCGTCCGATTCTTTGCCACCGATATCGACGACGCTTACGAAAAAATGAGAGCGTCACTGCCGCAGTTGACGCCCGACGATCACATCAGCCTGGCCCGCTGGTGTCATGCCAATCAGCTCTACTCCAAAGCGCGCCGGGAACTGCTCGACGCGCTGCACCTTGACCCCTACCGCGATGACGCTCAGCGAATGCTGAACGCGTTGCAGCGCTTTCAGTCGCAGGAGTCTGGCGAAAGAGCCGACGATACAAGCACCGGATCGACAGGTGCGGAATCAAAGAATGTCACTGTCCGACCCAGCCGTTCGCTGGGTGGACTGTCAAAGCCGCTGGCTCGCGATTTTGGCAGTCGGATTCAGCCACTGCTGGCCAATAAGTGCGGCAATGCCACCTGCCACGGCGGAGCTGTCGAGCGGCCGTTCATGATTCATCCGCTCAGGAACAATTCGCGGCCGTATCTGGCAGAACAGAACCTGGCAGCAGTTTTGAATCAGATTGACTTCGACGCTCCTCACCAGAGTCCGCTGCTGAAGGATCTGCACGGCCTGCACGGTGGCTCCCGCACGCCGCTGTTCCGCGGGCGTTACGGCGCGGTGCAGATCGAGCTGTTAAATGAATGGGTGCTGGCCGTCGCCGCGGAGATCGCGCCGCAGTCACCTTCCTCAGCGACGGCTGTGGCAGTACCAGACGCGTCGGCCGCCGACCGTAAGATTGTGCAGGCTTCCGCAGTGGACATCCCGGAAGACCAGGTTTCTGCCCGCCTGTTCCATTCTGCGACATTCGATGCAGAGCTGGAGATACCTGGCAGTCCCGTCCCGCACGGCAGATTTCAAACGATTGCCGAAACCGACCAGAAGTTTTTGCGAGAAGCCGAGAACGCCAATCGCTCAGACGCCTTCGATCCGGACCTCTTCAACCGTCGATTTCATCCGGATCGATTCGAAACGACCACCAGGTCGCGAAAGGACTCGCGATGAGAATTTCCACATGCCTGATATTCGTCGTCTCGCTAACCGTGACTGTCGGCGGGTGCTCCCGCTGGCGAGGCATGAACCGCCGCGACTACGCGATGAGCGACCCGTTTCTGGAGTCCGGCGAAGCACTGGCAGACGGCACGGCCGCCGGCCCTTCAGCGGGTGTCGTGAAACTGGGCGGGCCGGCCAGCCTGACCGGCACAAGAGCCCCTGAGAAACAAGCGATTATTGCCAGCTACGAACAACGCCTGGCTGAGCGGGAACGTCAGAAGGCTGCCACCGCGCCGCCTGGTGGAAGTCCAACATTTCCCGGTGTGAATCCCTCGACTGCGGGGTCCGGCCTGCCGCGAACCGGCGGCCCGTCACTGGCGGATTTCGTCGGGAAGACAGGCGGTGGATCTTCGCCGGTTGGAGTGAAGACGGCTGCAGTTCCTTCCACCTCACTCGGCAAGCCCGGCGCTGCCGCGACGCCGACGCAAAGCGCTGTGGATGAACTGGCAGATTTCGGCCAGTTTCTGGAAAAACAGGCGGCCGGCACCAGCCGGAGAACTGCCGGAGCCCTGGCGGCAAACACACGAGGTGCTGGCAGCACCGCGTCCGCCAGTCTGACGACGGAAGAAAACGACTTCGCAGTGTGGGCCAAAGAATGGGACCAGGAAGTCAGCAATACCGCGACTCAGGCAAATCACACCGTGCAGAACTCCCGTGGGCGCGTGACGCAGGCGGCTCAGGCAATCGAACGCTCGATGGAGGATTTCACACCCACACTGCCGGCTCCTTCGATTGACGATGAATTCGCAACGCCCTTAATTCAGCAAGTCACGAATCCGTGGGCTTCCGCCGCAACAACGCCCCAGCCAGCGGGACGTCCTGCGACCGTGGCGGCGATTCCACAACGAGCGGTGGCAGCGCCGGCGACGCGTCAGCCGCTGATCCAGCCGCGTCCCCAGCAAACGCCCGCCATCGCGTCTGCTGCTGCTGCTGCGCCGTCACAGCCAGCGACCCCGACGTTCGCCGACGAACCAAATCCGTTTGCGGCGCTGGACGCGGCCATGGATTCCGCGCGGCAGAACCGTCCCGCAGCTCCTGCGCCAGCTGCGGCGACCGCGCCGCCGAAGACGCTGGATGCCACGTTCGACTTCGATTCCGGCTGGCGACCGTCGCACCTGACCCGGCCGTAACGGCCCGGTCTGTCGTTCACAGACGGTGCTCATCGGCGGACCGTCACGCGTTCAGAATTACGAAGCGTCAACCGAAAGCGACAGGTCAGGAATCGGCCAGACACCAGCGTTCGATCAGCGTGCGGTACACATCCGTCCCGCGCTGTAGCTGCTCCAGGCTGATCCATTCGTCGTCGGTGTGCGCCTGGCAGATGTCGCCGGGGCCCAGCACGACTCGGCGCTTGATTTCCGAAAAGAAGCCGCCATCGGTGCCGTATCCCACGGTGCGAGATGCCGGGCATCCGGTAATCGCCAGCAGTTCGCGGACAAAATCAGAACCGGGATCCGTGAAAAGTGGGTAACACTGGAACAGAATCTCCATCTCCAGCCCGTGCCGAGTCGCCATCTGACGGATGCGTTCGGTCAGCGCGTTTCCGTCCTGGTCGGGCATAGCGCGGAACAGGATCGTGCAGATGCTTTGCGGTGGAGTGATGTTCAATGCAAACGTGTGATCGTTGATACCGACATTCATGCAGATGTCGGGGCGCTCGAAGCGTTCATCGCGCCATGCGGGATCATTCTGGACCGTCAGCCACAGCTCACGAAGTTCCGTGAGAAACGGGATCATCGCCAGGTTTGCGTTGATTCCTTCGCTGGTACTGGAATGAGCTGCCCGGCCTTTTGCAATGATCTTCATTCCGTGGCCTCCCTTGTGACCATGCACAACGTCCATGCTCGTGGGTTCGCCGATAATGGCTCGAGAACCCGACGCCACGATTTCGCGAAACATCGCACTGCGTTCGACGACGTTCTTTGCCCCGATCTGGCCTGCTTCCTCGTCGGCGGTACTCAGGATGTAGAACGGTCGCTTCAAAGGCTGATCGCCGAACGAGGCGATTGCCGCGAGAGCACACGCGAGTGATCCCTTCATGTCGCAGGAACCCCGTCCGTAGACGCGATCGTCCGTGACCAGCGGCTCCCACGGACCGGCCTTCGGAAAGCTCCACGAACTCACCGGGACGACGTCGGTGTGAGAACAATGCACCCAGCCTTCTCCCACCGGTCCGCGGCGACCGGTGATGCAGGCTTTCGCGACGCCGGCGCGATCGGTGTATTCCAGCCATTCGGTTTCGAAGCCCAGTGCTTTCAGCCTGTCCTCAAGCCATCGGCTGACGTCGAAGTTTGACGTGCAACTGACGCTCGGAAATTCGATGAGTGACTTCAGGTAGTCCAGAGCCGGCATGCTGTGAGCTTTCAAACAGGGCGGACGGCGGGCAGATGGAAACAAGTCGCGCGCGGCGACGGAGTGTAGTGAATCGCCTGCGTCGCCACATGCGTGCTGAGCGAGTCGGGGGCGAATTTCGCCGTCCCCCCGTGCGGCGTGCATTGAATCATCCCGTTCGATGCTCGGACATCGCCGGTCGATGCACCTTGCAAACGGAGTGCGGGGCAGTGCCGCGAGCCGCGAAAACGGTGCCGCCGTGTGCAGATCAGAGAGTTGCGGTTCGACGGAACGCTTCAGGCCGGGGGGAAGCGAGCAAAGTGCGGATTCTTTCAGGAATTCGATTCGGCAATCCTTGCAGCGGCCTGTCTTCCGTATCACCTTGCCGCTTCTGTATCGCGGTGCGAAATCCGCTTTTTGTGAAGTTCAACGTGAAGGTCTGGTGTGTCTGTCATCGTTCAGAAGTTCGGCGGAACCAGCGTGGCTGACGCCGAAAAAATCCGCCGCGCCGCGGGGCGCGCCGTGGCTGCAAAACGAGCTGGCTACCAGGTTGTGATGGTGGTCAGCGCTCGCGGGAAGAAAACCGATGAGCTGGTCCGGCTCGCCTCGGAGATTACTCGCCGTCCGCGACCGCGCGAGATGGACATGCTGCTGGCCACAGGCGAACAGGAATCCGTGGCCCTTGTGGCGATGGCGGTTCACGAACTCGGCGAGGAGGCCATCAGTCTCACCGGCGCGCAGATCGGTGTCCTGACGGATACGACTCACACGCGCGCTCGAATCGTCAGCATATCGACGCAGCGCATGCGGGAAGCTCTTGACGCCGGGCACATCGTAATCGCGGCCGGTTTTCAGGGTGTCGATGACCAGTTCAATATCACGACCCTGGGACGCGGCGGAAGTGACACAACCGCAGCGGCTCTGGCAGCGGCTCTCGATGCCGAACTTTGTGAAATCTATACCGATGTCGAAGGTGTCTTCACGACCGACCCGCGAGTCGTTCCTGACGCGACAAAGGTCGACCGCGTCTCGTACGACGAAATGCTGGAACTGGCCAGTCTGGGGGCCGGCGTCATGCATTCACGTTCGATCGAGTTCGCGAAGAAATACGGAGTGCATCTCAGCGTCCGACCGTCATTCTCCGACGGTCCCGGCACTCTGATCGCACCGGAACCCGCGAATCCGGCTCCCGTCGTTACGGGAGTTGCCTTCGTCCGCAATGAATCGCGTGTCGGCCTCAACGGCATCCCCGACCAGCCGGGTGTCATGAGTCAGATTTTCGCACTGCTTTCCGAGGCGAAAATCCCGGTGGATATGGTCGTTCAAAACGTTGGCGAATCCGGGACGGCGAATATCTCGTTTACGGTCGCGGAAGATGATCTGGAAGGCGCCGTCCTGGTCGGTCAGCAGGCCATCGCAAAACTGGGCCGTGGCGAAGTGGAAAGCACCACGGAATTGTCGAAGGTGTCGGTCGTTGGCCACGGAATGCAGACGCACACCGGTGTCGCCGCTCAGATGTTCGAGGTTCTGGCCCGCCACGGCATTAACATCCGGCTTGTGACAACCAGCGAAATCAAGATCTCGGTGCTGATTGACCGGTCGCAGTGTGAAGCAGCTGTCACGGCCGTGCATCAGGGCTTCAACCTGCAGCGCGGGATGGCGGCTGTTCCAACGGTCGGGTACAGAGCCAGTCAGCCGCAGCACAGCGTCAGGCGTGATCCCGCAAAGCTCGACGAAGACATCATCGCCGGCCTGCGGGGAATGGAAGACATCGTCGTCAGTGATGTGTACGCCGATACGCAGCAGGCGCGAATCACCATCAATCAGCTTCCCGACGATCCCGGTGTCGCTGCCGGTGTCTTCGCGGCTGTCGCCGACGGCGGAGTGCTCGTCGACATGATCGTGCAGAATGCTGCCCATCGAGGTGTCGCGAATATTTCGTTCACAGTCCCGAGTGAAGATGTGGACCGCTCGATACTGCTGTTGCGTGAGGTTCTGGAACGCTGGCCAACAACCGAAGTTACCTGTGATCGCCGCATTGGCAAGCTGTCCGTCGTGGGAATCGGCCTGCGAAGCCACACGGACGTCGGAGCGAGGCTGTTTCGGACCCTGGCCGAAAAGTCCGTGAACGTGCAGATGATCAACACGAGTGAGATTAAGGTCAGCGTGGTGATTGCTCCGGCGGCCGTTCAGGAGTCGCTGGCCGCACTGCGGGCGGAGTTCGGCCTGGCCGCTGTACCGCAGTGATGATTCGTGACAATTTTGACGCGGCACAGTGACCGGTCACGCCTGATGCTCCGGTAATGCAGTTCACGTTGTCCGTTGGATTCCGCCAGGGCGGGAAACTATGCAGAGCCGCCCCTCGTGCGGCCGACGATCAAGAGGCAGGCCAGGTGCTTCATCGTAAATTCCCTGATTCCGGCACGCGGAACGACGTGACTGTTACGATTGTGCAGATTGTGACGGCGCGCAAGTGTTTGGGCAGTGAAGTCGGTTGATTGAATCGAATGGCGGCCAGCCTGCTGATGCCAGCAACCGGTGCGGGTGCAAACACAAAGAACTTGCATCAACCCTGCCGACATTTAGAATTGGCACAGCGTGAGAATCTGTATCGGCTGACTTTTTGCGCCGCAGGAAGGGATGGTGCCCGCCTTCGAAACCGCATGGCCCGGATGCCGCTGTATCAAATCACGCTTTCCACTGCCGAGATCGACTTTCCGACGGGAGTCTGCGACGAATGGCCAAAAAATACCTGAGTCTTGATGAAGCCGCGGAACGTATCGGGGCGACCACCGAGCGCCTGCTGAGGCTCCGGGAAGAAGGCGAAATCCGCGGTTTCGCAGATCGTGGAAGCTGGAAGTTCCGCGAGCAGGATGTGGAAGAATTTGTCCGCAGCCAGCAGGCCGATTCGTCTCCTGACATTCCTATGATGTCACCAGACGCCGATGATGACGATTCCGTGCTGGACGACGAAGGCAAAGTCGATCTGAGCGCATCAGACAGCGATGTTCGGCTGTTTTTCGATGAAACGCTGTTCGATGACGAAGAAGTCGATCTGTCCGATTCCGACAGCGACGTGCAGTTGTCCGGCGACTCGGGACCAAATCTTGAAGGCGGCGACATTGCCGATTCCGGCAGCGTCCTGGAAACCGGCGATCACAAGAAGCAGTCGGATTCCGACAGCGACGTCAGCCTGATCGGTGGCGGTACAGAGGCAGACTTCGACCTGCTGTCCGGCGATACGGTTCCCAGCCGCGGCGCTCGCGGTGAACTGCCGGGCATGAAGACCGATTCAGACATCAACCTGGTGCCGCAGGCGGGATCAGTTGAGCAGGATTCTGACAGCGATGTCCTGCTGACGGATGCTCCGGGCGGTGCGACACGCGATGACGACAGCGACAGCGATGTTCTGCTGACCGATTCTGACAGCGACGTACGACTGTCGTCCGATTCGGCCGCAGACCTGCTCGGTGATATTGATTCCGACAGTGACGTGCATCTGGTTGAAGGTGACTCCAACGTGCTGGCCGAAGACAGCGACAGCGACGTCAAGCTGGGAGTCGATCGCACCGACAGCGATATCCGTCTTGTCGAGGCACCGGACGATGACACCGCCGGCACTGATCCGGGGATGGTGCTGCCGGAAGACAGCGATCTGAAACTGATTGACTCTTCAAAAGCTGATGACGAAGACGACAGCGGCATTACGCTGGAATCGGCCGCGATGGGCGTCGGAACGGACGACAGCGGCATCAGTCTGGAAATCGATGACAGCGGTATCAGTCTGGAAGCAGACGACTCCGGCATTTCGCTCGAAAGTCTCGACAGCGGCACCGGGTTCGCCGATGACAGCGGGATCACGCTGGATGCCGGTGACAGCGGAATCACTCTGGACGCAGCCGACAGCGGAATCGCGTTGTTCGATGACGACAGCGGACTGTCTCTCGATGACGGCGATATGGGTTCCACGATGCCAATGAAGGCCGTGGCGGGTGCCGGCGCAGCACTGGAAGACGCGCGGGGCGGTCAGACGACTCACATGGAGATTCCGCAGCCGGACCGCGAAGACAGCGACTTCGAACTGGCCGGACTCGATCGCGACGACGATGACACCGGAACCGATACCAGCGTGCTGATGTTCGACGACGGTACGGGCTCCCATGAGTCAATCGATGCCGTCGTCGGCGTGGAAGATGAGTTCGGGACCGACGAAGATTTTGAAGAAGAGTTCGAAGAAGATCTGGACGACGTCTGGGACGCCGAAGATGAAGTCGATGACGACTTCGAATCCGGCGAAAGCCAGGTCGACGGGTTTGCCGCACCAGCGGCGGGCCGCGTCGTATCTGATGCCCCATGGGGCACCGCCTGGACAACAACCGTCTCAGTCGCCGCTGTATTCTCCGCATTGAGCGCGTTTATCGGTGTCGAACTGGTTCGGACGATGTGGCTGTGGACTCAGCCAGGTCAGAGCGAATCGTGGCTGCTAAGCATTCTTGGCGGGCTGTTCTGACAGCGGTTTCCGTTCACCGGACCGGCCAGCTCAGCACCTGGCCGTCACGCAGCAGTTGTTCCTGCAAGCGCACATCGTTCACGCGCTGAACGTCCGCGCCTTCTGCAATGGAATGCATCGCTGCTGTCGCTGCTGACTGCCCCAGCACCATGAACACCGGCTCCATGCGAATCGAGCCGAACGCGATGTGCGATGCGCTCAGGCACACCGGCACCAGCAGGTTGCTGCACTCCTGCTGCTTTGGAACCAGCGAACCGTAGTCGATCGGAAACGGAGCAAAGCCGCCGACCTGGACATCACCTTCATTGCGCACGTGTCCGTTCGAATCAACGTGTCTCTGGACGTTGTGCGAATCCATTGTGTAGGCCGCCAGGCCAATCGGACGGTGTGCCACATCCTTCCCCTGACAATTGTGCTGTGTCATCACGTACTCACCCACCATCCGCCGAGCCTCACGGATATAAAGCTGCCGTTGCCAGCCATCGGGTTGTTCGAATTCGTCCCGGCACGGTCCCCAGCGCGAGATTTCTTTTCGCACAAACTCCGGAGTCCGCGGATGGTGCGCCAGCGTCCACATGAGTCCCTGCTGGTAAGTCAGATGGCGATCGATGATTTTGGCCCGCTCCTGATAGGTCGCGTCGGGGTAGTCGTAACTCTGTCCGATGAAGTCAGTGCTGAAGCCCTTGTTGTTGTTCACGTCCGTCTTTCGGTTTGGCATTGCCGCGTTGTGCCACGGAATGTCTGCTGATCCGGCTTCGAAATTGCGGAACAGAAGTTCGTACTGCAATTCGTCGTAGCCGGCGGGCTTTGTAAATGGCAGCCGATTATCCGGATGATCGGTCAGGCACATGCGAAAGCAGTACGCCTGAACGCGACCGTCGCCGGCCCCTTCTGCACCCGGACCATCCGGATCGATTCCGGGCAGCAGGCCGCTTGCCGGGTCACCTGGCGTGACATAGGGGTCGACTCCGGCGACGAACTGGTGATGAACGGCCCGCTGTGTCTGGACGCCGTTGAGCGTCTCGTCATAGGTCGCGTTGGCCTCACGACCCACGGTGTAGCTGACAGCCGCTGCCGCCATCAGGTCGCCTTCATACGTTGCGTCGATGAACATCCGGCCGCGAAACCGGCGGCCGCTTTCCATCTGAATGAAGACGATGCGGCTGCCGTCCTTCTGAACTCCGTTTCCACCGCGATCAAGCCGTTCTTCACAGACAACAGGGATCGCGTATTCGCTGACGAAGTCATTCAGGACCGCCAGCGCAGCGGATGGTTCGAACGTCCACATCGTGTCTTCGTCGGCCGATGTTCGGCTCTGGCCTTCGCTGCGATATTCGTCCGCCGTCTGCCATTTCCAGTGAGCATCATTGCGATAGTAGCGCCGCAGTCGCTGATAGAATTCGCGGGAAATTCCGCCGATTGCGGCCTTGTTGCCGATGTCGGTCTGGCCAAGCCCTCCCGTGGTGAGTCCGCCGATGCGGCTGGATGGTTCGATGATGACAACGCTGCCGTCCATGCGTCTGACCTGAACCGCAGCGGCGACGGCGGATGCCGTGCCACCGTAAATCACAACGTCGTAGTCATCCTGCGCACGAGCTTCAGCATGAGTCACGGCGCTCACAATGGCAGCCAGCGCGCAGCAGAACAATGATCGCATGACAGGAATCCTCGTTGACCGAGTTGGGGAATGCGGGAAGCGTGCAGCGGATTGTATCTGAAGTCACCCGAATGCGGCTTCTCACACTGCCAGCGCCGCCCCTGACGCTGACGGCATGCTGACTCTGCAGCTCACCCGCTGGTGGTGTTCTGAACAATAGCGTCCGCGGCGTTAGCGTCACGCCAGACGAGTCGGTCGGGGTCAACGTTCGCCGGTTTAACACGCCGATCCGGATCAAACTGCCGGCGCTGTTCAATCTTCTCAGCCGCAGGTTCTGACACAACGATCGGTTGCGGCGTAAACCCAATGATCAAAAACGCCAGAGTCAGCCAGCCAAGTACGATGCGAGTTCGTCCGAGCGGC
>CAZHET010000056.1:0-20443 GCA_964531585.1 uncultured Planctomycetaceae bacterium
GGCTTCCACCGCGACGGGGATCACAACGACCAATGACGACGTGCTGCTGAACGCTGATGGTTCTCTCACGATCAACGAAGCGGTCAACACCGGTGGCCCCGGCGGAACGGCGGATGTTCGCCTGACTGCCGACGGCAACGTGACGCAGTCAGCGTCGGGCACGATCCTGACGAACGAACTCGGCATCAGAAACGAAGCCGCAGGCGGAGACATCACACTGACCGCTGCCAACGATGCTGCTGTTGTGGCCATTCACAACGCAGCCGCCGACGGAGCCGTGGCGTTCACCGATGCGAACAGTGTGCTGATCGATGAAGTCCTGATGCAGACGGACGGACTGGTCACGTTTGCGACCACGACGTCGGTCACTTCGAACAACGGGGACATTGATCTTGTCGCCGGGCAGGATCTGACGACGGAGCCGGGACGAACGGTGACTGCGCAGGGCGGAGACATCATGATGAGCGCCGGAGCAACTCTGCGGATTCTCGGCGATGTCACCTCGGAAGTCGCAGGCACGACGACGCCGGAAATCATTACGCTGAGCGGCGCCGATGTCTTCATCGGCTTCGATGACCGCGACAACAGTCAGCACATGGTCAGTCTCAGTACAGACGATGTCCCGGCCGGATCGCTGGCAGGCACCGATGCGACAACGGAAGGTGTGCGCATCATCGCTGACAACCCGGCCGTGATCACGATGGACGGCATGGGCAACAACGTCGCGGACGGCACCGTAACGCTGGGTAACATGATCACCATCCGCACCGATGGCGGCGTGGCAACGAATTTCGCGGCCAGGCCGTTCCCTGGAGGTGTCGGCACAGCGTTCTTTGAATCGCCGGGAGATCCGATTCCGGCCACCATCAACAACGCCCCGTTCGGACCGAACGGATTTCTGAATGCGTTCGAAATTGTGGTTGGCGTGGCGGGCGAAGAGAACCTCCGCATCTACCTGGACTGGCGCGACCCTTCAAATGACGGCGTCATCACGGATCCCCTGCCGGCACCCATCACGCTGCCGGTGACCTCAAACCGGTATCAGACAATCGTTATTGCTGACGGCGGCATGACACAGACGTTCGCTCATGTTTACTTCGACATCGAAGACCTGGTTCCGTTCAGCCTGGCCAATGTCACGGACATCATCATTGATTTCTCGGTTTCCCATCACGAAACCATTCAGGTGTTTGGCGGGATGATTACTCAGGACGTTGCGACGAACATGGTTCCGGGCGGGCAGGTTTCATCAACCGATGATCCGACCACAGGCAGCTTCAATCCGCTGAATCCGGCGAATGCTCCGATTGACGACAGCGCATTTACAGGAGTCGGCTCCACCAACCAGGCCACGGATGACCTGGATCTGAACTTCGAAGGCGGTCGTGTGGAATTCCTGCTGGTGACGACATTTCTGCCGCCGATCGAAGTCGAAGCAGAGCCGATCGTACCGGCTCCGGCAGCCGCTGCGGTGTCACAACCTGTTGTCGAGGAGCCGGTCTTTGTAGCGGCAGTCGCACCTGCCGAATTCGCCAACGGCGGCTACAGCACTCAGTCTGAAGACTTCTACCAGTTGCGGCAGGAAGGTCGCGACGAACCGGTTGTTGATCGCATTGCCGAGGAATTTGGTGAGAACCTGATGCGGCCGAAACGCCTGCGTGAATACGTCAAACAGGAACCTCGGATCGACAACGGGACCGGCTACGAGCTGTGGCTGATTACCACGAAGGTCAATGAGAACGGACAGACAGTTACCATCGAACGGCCCGTTCTGAAGTTTGACGTTTTCAACCGCGAACCCACCCCGGCCACAGAAGACCTGCCGGAGGTGTTCCCGGAACTGCGTCTGATTCCGATGCCGGTTGATGAGCCGGACAAAGCTCCGGACGGCACCAACGCCAGCGATGATGGTACCGGCGCCGCCGAACAGCCGGCCGTGGATGCGCTTCCCGACAGCGATGCTGTCCCGCCCGAGCAACCGCCCGAAGTTCGGCCGCAGCAGGAACCTGGCGACGACGCTGACCAGGCTCTGCTGCATCCGGCGAAGGCAGGACACGTCGCGACGCAACTCAATGGCGAGTCCCGTCTGGCTCAGTCAGCCGTTGCCGGTCTGCTGGTCACCGGAGTCCTGCGACGCAGCGGGGCTGGTTCATCATCGGTGCGTGCGGAGTCTCTGGCAGACCGCCTGCGTAAGCGCATGGGCCTGTAGCCCGAAGGCCGGTGCGTAAACGCGAGCGATTCCGGTGACCCGCGGATTCGAGGCAACCTGTGCACAGTTGCCGTCCGCGAGTCACAGGAATCGCTCGCGTGCCGCGCAGTGTTCAGGCCACATTCGACCTCATCGCCGAAATCCGCGGATCAGGGCTGGCGGGATTGCCGACGTCTTTGCGAGAATCAGGCGGGGCGGCTGTTTGTGTCGTCTCATCACACCGCCGGAACGGGACAGATCCTCAGAGAGCGAAGTTCGATGAAGAATGTGAACAAACCGGACAGCAGCCCGCAGGCACCGCCGGCAACGGGCTTCGGAACGCTGTCGCCCTCATTCGGCAATCTGGCAGAAACGTCCGAAAAGCAACCGCAGTCGTTCCGTGGAGCCGACGGGACACTGGTCCCGGACATGCCACGAGCAAAGGCTTCGTCCGACACGGAGCAGCCAGGGGCGGCGTTCGGGACTCACTTCGCACCCCGGGCTTCCGCGGCCGATGCCAGTATCGACGCGTTGCCGGTTGACGTGTTTCCGGTTTATGCCAGCCACGCCACAGTGCTCAAAACCCATCGCGCCGAAGAGACACCGATCAGCACAATCGCGGAGCATCATCGTGGAGTGCCCGACCGTCCGCACTTCGCAGCTGATTCCGGCAGGACAGTCGCCAGCCCCGAAAGTTTCGTGACGCGAACGCTGCCGTCGAAGGCCTCCATTCCGAAGGCGAAAGCCGGCAAGAGTACGTGGAACCTCCGGATTCATCGCCGCGACGTGGCCGGTGATATCTCGGGAATCATCAATCAGATTCCCAAAGACGGAACGCAGTTGACGGGCCTGCAGTCGGCGCTGGCGACGAATGACGATTCACCCGAGTACGAGATCCTTGACCGGCTGGGTGCCGGCAACATGGGCATCGTGTATCGAGCACGGCAGACGTCGTTGAACCGCGACCTTGCCGTCAAGACGCTTAAGCCCGACTCGCCGCATGTCGATCACGACCAGGCGATGTTTGTCTCGGAAGCCGTTGTTACGGCCAACCTGGTGCATCCAAATATTGTGCCGATTCATGATCTCGGCCGCACGAGTGACGGGAAGCTGTTCTATTCGATGAAGCAGGTTCAGGGCACGGCGTGGAACAAGACGATTCGCGAACGAACGCTGGAAGAGAATCTCGAAATCTTCATGAAGCTGTGCGACGCGGTCGCGTACGCTCATTCGCGCGGTGTCATCAATCGCGATCTGAAGCCGGAGAACGTCGTCGTCGGCAACTACGGCGAAGTGATTGTGCTGGACTGGGGCCTGGCGGTGACGACGGATGCCTTCCCGCGCAAAGACAGTGTGATTGTCGATTTCCGCGGCGGTGCCGGGACGCCGGTCTACATGGCACCGGAACTGGCCGATGACGACATCAGTGCCATCGGTTCGCACAGCGACATCTATGTTCTGGGAGCGATCCTGTTTGAAGTAATCGAAGGGTTTCCGCCGCATCTGCTGCGCGAATTCTGGTCCGTAAAGGATCCCGGTGAGCAACTTAGTGCCGTCATCTGGGCGGTTGTGAACAACAGGATCGAAAAACGCATCGCTCATCCCGGTGAGCTGATGAACATTGCTCTGAAGGCGATGGCAACGAATCCGACCGATCGCTTCGGCAATGTCGAAGAGTTCCAGGAGGCCATTCGCGAATACCGGATCACCGGGCGAGCCGAGGAGTTGATGCGGGCCACGGCCGAAGACCCGGAAAGCTGCGGCTACGCACAGTTCCAGAATGCGGTGGCTCTGTACGACGAAGCGTTGCGGAAGTGGCCGAACAATCGCCGCGCGGCGGAAGGTGATGTCAAAGCGCGACTGGGCTACGCAGCGCTGGCGCATAAGAAAGGTGACATCGACCTGGGGCTGCAGATTGTCGGTGAACACGGTGACCAGCGGTTCGAAGATATACGCAGAAGACTGCGCAAGACGCGCCGTTTTCGAACGCTCGTTAAGACGACCTGGGCGGTCATGTTTATTGCTGCCGTGGCCGGCGTGTTCGTCAGTACGCAACAGATGCTGGTCGCACAGGAGGCAAAGAACGGGCTGCAGAAAGCCAATGAGGAACTGATCGCCAAAGATGCCCGTCTGAAGGACGCTGACGCCGCGATGGTTGTCGCAGAACAGAAGAAGAAGGCAGCCGAAGCGCTGGCGACTGAGGCGGAGCGACGCAAGACGGAGGTCGAAGCCGAGCTTGTGGAAAAGGAACAGGCGGCCACCGCCGCTGTGGCGCGCGCGATGGAAGCGGAAATGGCAAAGCAGGCCGCAGACCAGTTGGCCATGGCAGCCGAACAGCAGCGACAAATGGCGGAAGCCGAAAAGCTGAAGGCGGAGCGGGAAGTTGCTCCGCTGCGGATGCAGGCAGAGATGCTCCGCGAGGAAGTTGCGGCTGCCGACGAAAAGCGAAAGCAGGCCGAAGAACTTGCTGCCGCTGCCGAGAAGCTCGCTGCCAAAGCGAACTGGGATGCATTGAGCAAAACCGTCAGCACCAGCCGCGATCTGGGCCTCTTCGGCGAAGCGATTGAATTCATCGACAAGGCTCTGAAAGACGATCAGAACACTGAGCAGCAGCGTGAATTCCTGAAACGCTGGCGTGAGCAGATTGAGTCGGACAGGCAGCAAACGGCACAAAGTACAGGGGTCAGCAAGTCTCGCTTCAGCACGGTCAGTCAGAATGGACAAATCGCCGCCCTGGCAGAACGCGACACCGTAACGGTCCTTCGCATCAGTGACGATGGCGGTTCAGGACCTGCCCCCGTGGCAGCGATCACGGCCGGTGGCCGCGTTGAAACGGTTGCTCTCACAGCGGACGGTTCCAGGCTGGCCATCGGCGGACGCAACAGCCTTTGCGAACTATGGGACCTTTCCGGAGCTGACCCGCACCGCGTCATGCTGCCGCTTGCCGCTGCGGCCGGAAAGATGGCATATCGCCACGTGATGTTTTCCGCATCCGGAAACCGACTGTATTTCGTCGGAGACGATCCGGATGCAACGGTACAGATTTTCCACGTCGACGGAGCAACGGCGGAACTCGCCTGGTCAGGCAGTCTGGCAGGCGAAGGTAACGGACGGACGGACTTTTCCGTCCGCAACGTTGTGCTTCTGAGCGACGAGTCGGCACTGATCGTCAACACAGCGACAGAAGGTATCTTTTCAATTCCGCTGGACTTCAACGCCATTCCGCCCGTGCGTATCCGAGCCGGCTCAGCTCCGGGGCTTGAAGGTCTGCGCGGCAACGAATCGACTCCAAAGGCCATGTACCTTTCACCCGACAGCAGTTTGCTGGCACTGGCTCTGACAAGTCCGAATCGACTGATGATTTTGCCGCGGCAGATCGATGCCGCACCGAATACGTTTCCTTTCGTCGCTCCCCACAAACTGCCGGATCGCAGCGCTGCCGTGCTGAATCTTGGTCCGTTTATCGTCGCCAGCGTTGCGTTCTCGAACGACAACCAGCGGCTGCTGACCGGATTCAGCAAAAGCTATATTCAGGTCTGGGACCGGCAGAATGGCCACTTCGAAAAATCCGCGGTGCCGGGACTGTGGAGCTTTGCGGGAAAGTATGGAAGCCTGCTGGCGGGGCATTCCGGTGAGGTGCGGTTTGTGTCGTTTGTCGGCGGTTCGAGCGATCGAGCGCGCACCGTCGGCGACGATGGTCAATCCGTGCGAAGCTGGAAGATTTCGACTTACGGCGACTATGTCAGGGCGTTCGACTCGCTGGATAACGTTTTTGAAGCGGCGGCCGCGCGGCCGGCACCTCGACGAGAAGCGAACGGGCGGCAGCCGATTCTGGTCAGTACACATGCCGTTCAGACGCGTGTGGCCGCGCTGCCGTTTCGAATTGGCACACCCGATGGCAACCCGACGTTTATCGCGACTTATTCGGCCCGGTTCAGCCGTGACGGAACCAGAATTGTCGTCGGAGCCAACGACCGTGCCGCTCACGTCTACGATGCCGCCAACGGCCGGAAGACGGGCACAATGGCGATGGGTGGACGCGAATCGTTGTTCTTCGATCCGGATCGGAATGTGTTTCTTGAAGGGCACATCCCCAACCTGCAGTCGCTGCGGGTACTGCCGCCCGATGGACGCCGGCTGCTGACCTCCGACTGGTCCGGTTCGATCTCTGTCTGGGATGCGAAGGATGATGAAGACGGGATCGGGCGCGAAGTGTCACGGCTGCTGCCGGAAAACTCCCAAAGCGAAATCGCGATTTCCGACGATGGCAGTCTGGTACTGGCAGCGGGAGTTCGTGAGACCCCGGACGCGGCAACCGGCACGGCGACAACAACGCACGTGGCGCTGCTGTGGAAGATGAGCACCGTCGAGAATTCACCGACGCCGCGGCCCGATCACGAGTTCGTCGGTGAACACTTTGAAGATGAAATCACGGCTGTGGCAATTTCTCCGTCCGGTGCCCGCATCGCGACGGCAGGCCGGCGCGGAAAGATGGTGATCTGGAACGTCGCCGACAGTTCCGTCATTGCCCGCGCGCAGGGAACTCACAACCGGGACGGAGTTTCGGGAATCGCATTCATTTCCGAGGACGAACTCATCAGTGCCGGCTATGACGGCTACGTTCGACGGTGGAACATCCGCGAAAGCGAAATCGCCCAGGTTCCTGACGCCTTTGGCCGCCCCAAAGTCGACGACAAGCCGGATGTCGACGACTACGTTCTGAGTCTGCGTGCGTCCCCCGATCGAAAGCGATTTGCGACAACGTCACTGAAGCAACTGCAGAATCAGGAAGCCGGCAACGAATCGTACCTGTTCCGAGTCACCATCTGGTCCGCTGAAGAAGCGGCTCCGGTGAAAGAACTGATGTCCATCCCGATCGCCGCCAACGAACGCGGGCGGGCGTTCGAACAGGGAGTTTCCTGGTCGCCAGATGGGGCCCGGCTGCTGTTCGTGCGGAATCAGGAAGAAACCGAATCGACGGCCGCCACCGAAATCTTTGTGTACGACACAACGACCTGGCGGGCAACGAATCGCATGAGGCAGTCCCTGGCCGATCCGAATCAGCAACTGTCGCAGCGCGACCGGCTGCAGTTCAATGCTCCTGCCATTCAGGCGGCTTTCATTCCGGGCGACGAACCGCCCAACAGAATTGCGACGTTCGACGGGCGAGCCGCTCATCTGTGGGATCTGCAGACGGGCGAACACCTGGCCGAATTCCGCGCGCACGCAGCGGTTCTGGGAGTCAGCTTTTCGTTCGATAAGAAATACCTGGCGACCGCCAGTGAATCGCTGCGAGTCTTCGATGCCGACGAGAACAGCCCGAACCACGCCGGCACGGTGTTTCGCATTCCGAATCCGCACAGCGGTCGAGTGGACGGAGTCACGTTCAGCCCGGCACCCAATGACTATCGCATCGCGTCCATCGGCGCGACCGGTGATCTCAAGCTGTGGAACTGGACGCCGCACACCCCGCCACCGTCTGAACCCGCTGTCACGATTGAGCCTCCCGCTCCTTCGGATGAGAACTCTGATGTCGACACGGACATTCCTGGAGCGAATTCTGTCGCGATCTCGCCGGACGGCAGCCTGCTGCTGGCTGTGCAGCGCGGACACCTCGGGCTGTGGAGCATTTCCGGCCAGAAGGCTCAGCGCATGGCGATCAGTCTGCCGGAAGACGGCAGAATCGTCTTCAACGCCGCCGCATTCGCCAACGACGAAACACGCTTCGTTGCCGGTGGCGTCTGGATTTCAGAAGACGGTGACCTGGAACCCTTCGCGATGGTGTTTCAGCCGGAACCCGGCGAACAAAACAGTGTCCGTACCGTCGCCATCCTGCGCGGAGGACACGCGATCATTCGCGGAGCCGAAGATCAGCTTCAGGGAGTGACGGCGGTTGCATTCCGTCCAGCCGAAGGAACGCTGCTGACCGGTGGCGCTGACGGTCGCATTTTCGAATGGCTCTATTCCGACCCCGGCCCCGGCAACGAACCGTTCGAAGGTGATTCGTCCATCGAGCTTCGCATCGGCAACCGACCGCCGCATTCTCTGACGGTGAACGCTCTGGATGTTTCCGCGGATGGTGAAATCGTGACATCCGGCGACGACGGCTTTATCGCGGTGTGGCCGCGGTGACCTGCATCTGTGAAATACAACAACCGCGGGCCGGACAGAGCGCCGTGAACTCCTGCGGAAGGCGCGAGCGGAAACAGGTTGCGCTCGTTCAGCGAAACCTGGGGAACCGTCCGGTGCCGCAGAGGCGAATAACCGCTTGTCCTGCCACTCCACGGATCCGGCGACTGACGGACGACTAAATCCCGGGTTCGGCCGGCACCGGCATCAAAGGCTCGGCTACCTGCCCGGCCTGAGGATCGGCGTCATCTTCCAGAGCAATCGGCGTCCGCCGAGCCTTCAGTGTCGCCCGCCACTTCGCGTCGCCATCGGGGACTTTGCCCGTCGAATCAGCGCCCGCGGGTTTAGCGACGTCGGCGTTTTTCTCTGTGGATTCATCCGTCGTTGAATCGTCAGCGGTGCCCGGGATCAGCAGTGGCGTTCCGTCAGCATTCGGAGAATCCGTGGCCGTTTTGCCGGTGAGCGGTTTCGCGGTGGAGATATTCGTGGTCGGTATTGAAAGTGAGTTGCTGGGTGTGGTCCCGTCAGTGGCTGGTGCGTCGGCCTGAGCCGTGCGTGTTTCGTCTTCGCCAGCCGCCAGATTGTCCGGCTGTTCCACGGGTCGCATGCGGTCCAGGTAGATGCTCAGAGCGTTCACCGCGTGGTACAGCGGTGAGCACTTAACGTACGCTTTTCGATTCCTCAGCAGATCGCTTGCGGTGGCATGGACCGCGCGGCGCACCCATTGTTCCTGAAGTTCTTCCTGAGGCAGTGCGATCATCAGGAACTCCAGGACGTGGCCGGCGCTGCCCATTCGCTCGTTGAAGTCCTGATCGTATTCGCGTCCGCGGAAGTAGTTCGAAGACAGACTGCCGTCCGAATTCTGCTGCATCCGTGCGGTGTTGATATAAGTGCGGATCTTGTACTCGCCTTCCAGCCAGACACCTCGCAGCGGTCGGCCGTGGCGAAGATAGACGTTTCGAGCGTGCGCCAGCGCGAATAATCCGTGCGTTCCTCCGCAGGGGGCTCCTTTGAGCGGTGCATCGGTCTGAATCTTCACCATCCGCTCGATGCTCCAGGCTTCGCCCTGCTCGTTCAGCCACTGAGCATCCGGAGGCAGATAACGACTGAGCGCCCACAGCGACCACGTGACTTCATCTTTCGAGTTCATGGTTAGCTGCGCATGCTTCAGCATGTCCCTCATCGTGATCGGTCCCTGATCCGTCTGGAACTGATGGTCCAGAGGCAGGCCGGACATCGACAGAATCGCCAGGAACTGATTGGCGTGACCTTCGAATGCATAGGGCCGGCTGTACGGCTGAGCCCGGCCGCCGTGCCGCGTTTTTTCGAACCACCGCACTTTGTCGAACGTGGGGCCGGTGGAAACCCAGTCGATGCCGGAAACAACCTTTCCCTCATGGCGAATATCAAAATTCTGCCGCAGCGCCAGCAATCCGTGCATGATTTGCCACGGAGTATGCTGTTCCGTGGAGAGCAGTCGGCGACGAGTCGCTTCAACGGCTTCCTCGACGACCTTGACCACCGGGTCATCCGAAATCGATTTCGCATTCGATACCGTGTGGAACGGTGAATCCTGGCCGAATTCCGGCAGGTGAATCTTCGGTTCTTCAACGCTGGAATTAATTTCGTTTGCAACCGGCGCGTCCTGAGCCGGGCAGTCGACGGCTGTGCCTGTGGCATACACGCCCACAAGACAGGTCACAAGCAGAAACGGCCGAACATCAGCATGGCCACTAAGCTGTCGCATCAAGACGACTCCGCCACTTTTCCAAATCAAACAGGAACCGGGGCGTAGCTTGCCCCTTGCTGTTCTTCGACAGGCCGTCGGGATGGCTTGATCCACAACGGTCAATGAGACCAGTCAGTTCGTGTTGATCTGGGCAAGCTCATTCGGGTTGGCAAGACGGGTGAAGTTTGATGGCGTTCAGGCTGCAGAAGTTACCGGTACAGCCGACGCAATCGGAACAATTGACATCGTTGCGGGGCCGTTTCCACTGCGGTACCTGCCCGAAATCACCCCGATGCTCAGCGTTGAGAGATTGCCGGAAACCGCGTGTGCGGGCGTCTCGCTATGCATCGAATCGGCTATTCAACCGATTTCGGTCGCCCTATACTCACGGGCTTTGACGCCCGCAACCGGGTGGCATTTTTCAGGACTCGATTCAGGACGGGCAGAAGCTCAGGTTCATGTCAGAAACAACGGAACTCACAAAAGACGAATTGCGGAAGAAGAACAGTTGGCAGCTTCGCGGAACAATCGCCGAAGAACTGCAAAACGATTCACCGGAATTCAGTGGCGACGCTGCCGGTCTGCTGAAACATCATGGCAGCTATCTGCAGGACGATCGTGACCTTCGCAAGGCAAAGAACCCCGACGGCACTCGAAAGGGCAAAGCTTACTCATGCATGGTGCGCACGCGTGTGCCCGGCGGACGGGTCTCTGCCGCCCAGTTTCTGGCTGAACTCGATCTCTGCGATCGGCTGGGAAACGGAACGCTGCGCATCACCACGCGCCAGGGATTTCAGCTTCACGGAGTTCTGAAAAGTGATCTGAAGGAAACCATCCGGGCAATCAACGAGACGAAGCTGACAACGCTTGCCGCGTGCGGCGACGTTAATCGCAACGTCATGTGCTGCCCTGCCCCGCTGAAGAATCCGGTTTACGACCAGATCCAACGGTTGTCGCAGGAACTGGCCGAACATTTTCGACCACGCACGACCGGCTACTACGAAATCTGGCTGACCGACGACGAGGGGCAAAAGACCGACGTCACGGAATTCCAGCCCGTCGAAGAGCCCATCTACGGTGAACGCTACCTGCCTCGCAAGTTCAAGATGGGAATCGCCACTCCGGAAGATAACTGCATCGATATTTACACGCACGATCTCGGCTTTCTGGCCATCGTCGAGAACGGAACGATCGTCGGATACAACGTGCTCGTCGGTGGAGGGATGGGTACGACTCCCAGCGCCGAAAAGACATTTCCGGCAATCGCCAGACGCATGGCGTTTGTGACTCCCGACCAGGTCCTTCCTGTCGCCGAAGCGATCGTGAAAGTGCAGCGGGATCACGGCAACCGCGATGACCGCAAAGTCGCTCGTATGAAGTACGTGATCGCCGACTGGGGGCTGGACAGATTCAAAGCCACCGTCGAAGAGTATTTCGGCAACGAACTACCGGAACCGCACCCCGCCGACGTGACAGGTGTCGATGACCACATGGGCTGGCACGAACAGGGCGACGGGAAACTGTTCCTGGGAATCAATATCGAAAACGGCCGAATCAGAGACGACGGCGAGCTGCGGATCAAAACCGGTCTGCGTGCGATCCTGAACCGCTTCGGCATGAACACGCGCTTGACCGCGCTGCAGGGCGTGATCCTGTGCGACATCGATCCGAACGACAAAGGCGAAATCGAACGTCTGCTGGCCGATCACGGGATGAAGCGAGCGGAGGAACTGACGCTGGCCCGCCGCTACAGCATTGCCTGCCCGGCATTTCCGACCTGCGGGCTGGCGATCACCGAATCCGAACGTGTTCTGCCGCAGATTATCGATGAACTGGATGTCGAGATCGCAAAGTACGGCCTGGGATCCGCAAAGATCGCCGTTCACATGACGGGCTGCCCGAACGGCTGCGCTCGTCCGTACACGTCCGATATCGGACTCGTCGGCAAGACGCTCGGCAAGTACACAGTGTTCGTTGGCGGTAACCCCGAAGGCACTCGACTGTCGTTCGTGTATCAGGATCTGGTGCCGCAGGACGACATTGTGAAGACCTTGTCTCCGCTGCTTGCCGCCTACAAGACGGATCGACGTCCCGGTGAATCCTTCGGCGACTTCTGTGCGCGTGTGGGCGAAGACGGTCTGAAGGCCCGCATTGCGGCGTAGCTGACTTCCAATCGTGATTATTGCCGGAAGAAAGGCGAATCCATGTGCCTGCGTCTGCTGACTCTGGCTGCGTTCCTCTCCGTTCCTGCACTCGCCACAGCCGCTGATGAGGCAGCCAGTCCACCGGTGATCGACGACAAGGCTCCGGCATGGGTCGACCTGGCGGGCACCGACGACAGGACGCATTCTCTTGGCGATCTTGGCGAGGCAGACGTCCTGGTCGTCTGTTTTACGTGCAACTCGTGCCCGTACGCTGTCGACTACGAAGACCGTCTGGTGGCACTGCAGAAAAAGTTCGCTGCAGACGGTTCGCGGGCTCAGCTGGTGGCCATCAACAGCAACGTTATTCCCGCAGATCGCATGGAGCAGATGAAACAGCGGGCGCAGGACAAGCAGTTCAACTTCCCGTACCTGTGGGATGAGACTCAGGAGGTCGCGAAGTCGTACGGTGCGATCTACACGCCGGAATTCTTTGTACTGAACTCCGTTCGCCGCATCGTCTACAAAGGCGCGCTGGACGACAGCACGGACGAGCAGAAGGTGACACAACGCTACGTCGAAGACGCGGTTGCTGCGACGCTCGCGGGCAAAACCCCCGAAGTCCGGCAAACGGGGGCTCGTGGCTGCTCGATTCGTTTTCAGCGCCAGCGCCGCAAACCGCAGCGCTAATTGCGTCCGACCGACTGCATCGTCACGCCGTCTGTACGGTCACCCCCAGCGCCTGAGCCACGCGATTCACCGCGTCGGGGGAGCGCAGTTCGGCTTTGCCAAATCCGTAGAC
The DNA here is from genome assembly GCA_964531585.1 of uncultured Planctomycetaceae bacterium. GTDB lineage: Bacteria > Planctomycetota > Planctomycetia > Planctomycetales > Planctomycetaceae > JAWKUA01. Next base: position 12,990 of record CAZHET010000056.1, read on the forward strand.
GGCACCGGCAGCAACCGCTTTTTCCTGACACTCCGGGAAGTTTGAAACCAGCATCACGGGAATATCGGCGGTCGCGGGATTCGACTTAATCGCCTCCAGAATCAGCATTCCGTCGCTGTAGTCCGCATCGAGTTTGCGATTGATCAGCACCAGATCGACGGAATTCTCGCGAAGCGCCTGCAGCGCCTGGTCAGCCAGATCGGCTCGCAGGATCTCAACATCGAAGTTGGATGTCAGAAAGTGAGTAATCGCCGCGTTATCCGGTCGGCACTGTCCAACACTCAAAACCGTTCTCAACGGCATTACGAATTCTCCGCAAGTCATCGGGCAACATTCAGGGCGTACACCCCATGACGGGGACGCGGCAGAATCCTTGCAGAAACTTGGCTGAATTCAACTAGACTTGTTGCATGTCGCCGCGAGTCGCCAATCAGGTCCTGCTGCTGCTGCTGGTTATGATGGCCGTCCGGCCGCCGCAGCTTGCTGCACAGCCAGTCGCACAGAACGCGGCCGACCGGCTGGAAGCGACGTTCGTTGAACGCATGACGTCGCGGCTGCTGTTCGAACAGGCGGAACAGCACTGCCGCGAACAACTGCAGATTCTGACCGACGCGGAACGCACCGCGTTCTGGACCGGCAGGCTGTGTCACGTGTACCGTCAGCACGCGTGGTTCGCCGTGGCGGCAAACCGCAACAGCTTGCTGACGCAGGCGGCGGAAAGTGTCACGCAGTTCCTGCAGACGAATGTCGTCGCGCCTGAAACAGAACTCTGGCTGCGAGCCGATCAGATCGCGACGCTCGCGCAGATGGCGGAAGTTGCACGTGTGCTGGACGCCGCCGGGCACCTTTCGCGTCCGCAGGGCTCAGCTCGTGACGCGTCCGAAAGTCCGCAGGTTCCGGAAGCCATCACCACAGGACTGGAACTTGCCTCAGCGCTGCTGGATCAGTTGCAGAAGCTGCGGCGGGAACTGGACTACGAATCCGTGCGCGAGATCCGCGACCAGGTTCGGCTGCTGCTGGCGGAGCTGAGTGTCCGGAAAGCTCAGGCACTCGCGTCTGCCGGAACGCCTGCCGATGCCGTTCGAGGAGAAGCTGAGGAGCTGCTGCGCACGCTGGTCCGGTCGGCGACGTCGCCCGCCGTGAAGGCGCAGGCCCGCTGGCTGGAAGCAGAACTTGCTCTGCTGGCGAATGACACCGACATGTTCCAGCTTCGGCTGCGCAGCCTGGAAATGCACGCGGACGATCTCGGCGGTCGGTCCCAGGAATCTCTGCGAATTCGCGGACTGCTGCAGTCAAACCAGCCAACGGAAGCGATCGCGATCGATGCCGATCCTTCCGCTGGCTCCGTTCTGCATCGTCAGCGACTGTTGTATCTGCATCTGGAATCGCGTTTGGCACTGTTCGAACTTGTGCATCAACTGGACGACGCGGAAGTCAGAGATCGGGCCGCCGCTGACTTCCGACAGTCTCAGGAGAACATTCTGCCGCGTACACGCGGCGTGTTTCACGAAGCCTCGCGTCGTGTGTCCGCTCGCTTCCGACTTGTGGAAAGCCTTGGTCCTCAACTGGCAGACCAGATTGAGACAGCCGACCGGTTCCAGCGTGCCGGCGACGTTACGGCTGCCGTTCAACTGATCGAGTCCACGCTGCAGCAGCTTCGTGAAGGGGCTCCTCCCCGCGCCACTGCGGCGTTACAGCTTCGTTCCGGCGAGTTACTTGTTCAGCAGCAGGAGTGGTCGCGCGGCCGTCAGCGGCTGCAGGCGGCAACAGACGGGTTCGCCGCTCTGGGGATGCCGGCCGAAGCTGCCACCGCCGACCTGTTGCGAGTATTCGCAATCGGCCAGGTCTGGCAGGCCACTGTGGCTTCCGGTGCTGATCCGGAGGCCGTTGAGGCAGACTATCGTGTCGCTCTGCAGCAGCATCTGGAGCGTTTTGCAGATCTGCCAACCGCAACGCGGGCTCGTCAATGGCTGGTGAAACTACTGCAACAGCAGGATCCACTGACGGCCGCGGAAATCGCAATCGGGCTGGCTGAGGCAGAGACATCGCCGCAGCAACAGCTCAAGTACGTGCAACAGGCGGGCGAACTACTGCTGAGTGTTGTCCGTGGCAGAGTCGATGATTCAGACGCGCGCTCAGAAGAGTGTTTCCGATCGTTCCGCACGATGCTGGCGCGATTCGACGAGAGCACTCCTGCGCTTCCGCCAGCGGATATCGCTGCGGCACGGCTTGTGGATTTGCAGTTGGAACTGCAGTTCACAAATAGCGGCGCGAATGACGAAGCCTGGCGTGATCGGGCGACCCGCCTGCAGCAAATTCGCGACGCTCTGCAGAACACACCGTCGACGGCGGACCCGATGGAACTACGCAGCCATCTGCGGCGAGTCGACCTGCTGCAGTTCGTGTCGATCGCACGAACCACCGCCGATGCCGCGCAGCTCCGCGAACTGCAAGGCCGTTTGCTCGCACAGGATCTCGACTGGCAGTGGCGTGCGATGAGTTACCTGCACAGCCTGTATTCAGGCGCAACAAGAGTGGCGGCGGGAGATCTGTGGCTTGCCGACACCAGCGCGAAACTGGCACAGGCTGTTTTGACGTCTGCAGGAGACGATGAAGTCACCGCGGATGAACTCGTTGCACTGTTCGCGATCGCTGCTTCCGCTGCCGAGATCAATGGTGACACAGAACTTCGAGACACGCTGCTTCAGCGCCTGGCTTCGCTGCAGTTGACGCCAACGCAGCTCCGCGATGTGGCCGTTGCCTTCGCAGACTGGCATTCAACGAGCGACGCCGGTTCACCGATCGCTGATCAGTTTTGGTCGCAGTTGCTGAAGGCCAGCGCACAGGGCAGCGATGCATGGCTGGAAGCTTCGCTGCAGCTCGCTCAACTGGCATTCGATCGCGGCCGCTCAGACGACGCAAAGCGGCGACTGGCGGTTGTGGAATTGCTGCATCCCGACTGGGGCAGCCCGGATCGAAAGCAGCGAGCGGGGGTGCTGGAACAGCAGTGCAGGTCCTCACCTGTCCGCTGAACAGCCTTCGTTGCAACAGTGCCGCGACGCGCGATCGAACCAGAACACTGCTGCTCATGGCTCTCTGTCTGGAAAAAGGGGTCTGCCCCTTTGGGCTGCCCGGAGAGACTGCCCGGAGAGGGTCAGACCCCTTTTTCAGAGAGCTGCTCATGGCTCAAATTGCAGCCATCGAGTTAGAATTGCTTCGCACGAAACCCGCTTCACTCTTTTACGGACAAGCACTCATGAAACTGCCGCTACTGGTTTTGCTGTGGTCCTGCGCATCGTTGTCGGCATTCTTTGGCCGGTCGTTCGCGGACGACTTTGCGTTTCCCCGCAGCTCGCCGGAGGCTCAGGGGATTTCGTCGGAGGCGATTTTCGATTTCATTCAGACAGCGGATCACGAAGTTGATTCGATGCACAGCTTCATGCTGGTGCGCCACGGACACGTCGTGGCAGAGGCATGGTGGGAACCGGAAACAGCCGACAACCCGCACGTCCTGTGGTCCCTCAGCAAAAGCTTCACGTCGACGGCGGTCGGACTTGCCGTGGAAGAAGGCAGGCTGAGCATCGATGACCCGGTCCTGAAGTTCTTCCCGGACGACGCACCGGCCGATCCGTCGGAAAACCTGAAAGCGATGCGAGTCCGCGACCTGCTGACAATGTCCACAGGGCATCAGGACGAAGTCAACCTGCGCGAAGCCGCCGACTGGGTTCGTGCGTTTCTGGCGCATCCGGTTCCGCACAAACCGGGCACTCACTTCCGGTACAACACGCCCGCAACGTACATGCAGTCAGCGATCGTCCAGAATGTCACCGGTCAGACGGTGCTGGAGTACCTGACACCGCGACTCTTCGAACCGCTGGGAATCGAGCAGCCGAAATGGGACTCCAGCCCACAGGGGATCACTCTCGGTGGGTACGGCCTGTTCCTGCGAACCGAAGACATCGCAAAGTTCGGACAACTTTACCTGCAGCATGGCCAGTGGGAGGGACGTCAGCTCATTCCGGCCGCATGGATCGAACAGGCGACGTCGAAGCAGGTTTCCAACGGCAGCAACCCGGACAGCGACTGGAATCAGGGTTACGGCTTCCAGTTCTGGCGGTGCCGGCACGGAGCCTTCCGCGGCGACGGCAAGGACGGACAGTTCTGTGTCGTGCTTCCTGAACAGGACGCTGTGATTGCCATCACCGCCAATTCGCGCGATCTGCAGGGACAGCTGACCGTGGTGTGGGACAAACTGCTGCCTGCATTCGGTGATAAGCCGTTGCCCGAAAACCCTGCACAGCAGGCGAAACTGAAGGAAGTCACCGCCAGCCTGCGGGCATCGCGCTGATTCGCAGGAAATTCGGTAATCGCCGCACCTCCGTGCATGCGGCGCGATGCGGCGGGAATCGGTGTCTGAAATCGTGTCCAGACGCGATATACTTCACCGACAACCGTTCCGACGTCCTGTCTGCCATTTCCTGTTTGGCTTTTCTCTGTTCGGCCTGATGAACCATGCCGCTGCGCACTGAATCGCTGGAAGAACCCAGTCTGAATCTGACACCGATGATCGACATCGTGTTTCTGCTGATCATCTTTTTCATGGTGGGAACGCGTTTCAGCGAAATCGAGCAGCAGTACGACGTCGAACTGCCCACGGCTGCAGCGGTCGAACCAATGTCCCGCCGTCCCGATCCGATCGTTGTCAACGTGACTCGTGCCGGTGATGTCAGTATCAACGACGAACGGCTGTCGCCGGAAGCGCTGCAGGCGCGGCTGGTCGCGGCCCGGGAAGCATGGGCCGAGCAGGCGGTGCTGATTCGCGGCGACGGCGAAGGAACCTATCAGGCGATCGTCGATGTCATGAACATTTGCCATCAGTCTAAGATCACACGGTTCTCGCTGGCGTTTCAGCCGAAGCAGCCGGAGTCCACCGAATGAACACGCTGCGGCAGGTCGTTCAAAAAGTCTGGCACGGAGAGTCGCTCAATGGCGACGATATCGTGGCATTAGTGCTGTTGCTGGCCATGATCGCGTCACTGGCGCACCTGCTCACCATGCTGATCACACGCTGGGGCGACCGGCATATCGCGCTGAAGTCGCTGGCTGCGTCGCTGCTGGTTCACACCGTGTGCATTCTGGGCCTTGAGGTATTTGACCCGCTGGACCCGAACCGGCTGATGGCAGCCACCGTCGAGTACCGACCGCCGACGGTCGAGACTCACATTCTGGTGGAAAGCGCAGATTCCGTTGCGCTTAATGCATCCGGCAATACACCTTTGCCGGATCGGCCCACGGCACCGGACATCCGGCTGCAGCGATTGCCGACCGATTCACGACAGATGCAGCTTCCGGAAATCCCTGATCGCGAACAGCAGGTGCTCCAGGAACTGCGTACCGAAATGGACAATGTCTCGCAGTTCGAACCCAGCGATGCAGCCGCTGCCGCGGTTCCTGTCGACAACGGCGAACGAGGGCCCACGCAGGTTGCCGCGGAAGATCCGCGGTCGGACCTCGACACCGTCTACGAACGCAGCACCGCCGATGTCTACGTTCCGGAAAGCGAACGAACACCCACCGAACGCGGTGCGCTGGTTCCCGAAGATTCCCCGCGCGAACGCGAGCTTCCTGCCGGTGCTGTTCGGAAGCTCGACAGCGAGATTGAGCTTGATGATGTGTCCATCGCGGCAACGACCAGCAGCGAGTCGTCAACCGCCATATCGCTTCCGCTGGTTGAGCCGCTGGAAGTGCCCCGGCGAGCATCGGCACCGCTAACCGGCACCGATCCGCTGGATACGGCCGGTTTGAGTCTTGAGCAGCCGTCGGAACGCACTCTGCCGGCTCGCTCGTTCGAATCGCGGCTGCCCCGGCCGGAACGATCATTCGCCACCGAGAATCCTGCTGATCGGCCCGTGAGAGACACCTTTTCCACACCACGAACCGAAGTTCCGCTGTCCACCGATTACAACGAGGTTCGTGTCGGCCGAGTCGCGCCGCTGATGAGTGACGCGCTGCGTTCGGCCGCGATGCTGGTTGATACCGACGTTCACAACATTCGCCCACGAGATTCGGTCGCTCCCACTTATCAGTTGCGAAATCAGGAACAGCGCCGAGAGGCGGCTCGTCATTTCGGAGGCACTTCCGAATCCGAATCGGCGGTGGAACGCAGCCTGAGCTGGCTGGCCTCCGTGCAGTCTCCCGGTGGCTACTGGGACGCGGAAGAATTCGGTGCCGGACAGGTGGAAGTTGACGAGCAGGGCGTCCAGAGAAACTTCGCCGGTCGTGACGCGGACAACGGACTGACCGCCCTGGCTGTGCTGTCATTCCTCGGAGCCGGCTACACGCACGAACAGGGAAAATACGCGGTTGAAGTCGATCGAGCGCTGGCATGGCTGATCGAAAGCCAGCACGAAGACGGCAGCCTGGGCGGAGACGCAGGCCATTACGCTCGCATGTACTGTCACGCGATGGCGACGTACGCGCTCGCCGAAGCGTTCGGGATGCAGAAGCGAGATCTGATCTTCGGGCCGATCGTTCCACCGGACGTGCTGCAGGCGGCAGCTACCGGAGCGAACAGCATGCATGCCGCCGCGCTGGCATCCTGCGGTGTTCCGATGTTGGCCAGCTTCAGCGTTTCGGAGTACTCCTCGGCCACTGTGACAGACCTCGTGGCCTACAACCTGCGCAAAGTCGATGACGTCCGCCTGAGGGCAGCATTGCTGCGAGCCGTCACCTTCACCATCAGCCAGCAGGATCCAGACAGCGGCGGCTGGCGATATCGCTTCGGCCAGGAAGGCGACGTCAGCATGTTTGGCTGGCAGATGATGTCACTCAAGAGCGTCGAGATCGCCGGGGTACGACTCGATCCCCGCGTGCGCCAGCGGATGGTGGAATTTCTCAACAGCGTGCGGCAGGGCCGCGCCGGTGGCCTGTTCGGATATCGTCGCGGCGAAAAGATCACTCCGGTCATGACCGCCGAAGCACTGTTTTGCCAGCAGATGCTTGGCTATCCGCGAGATTCCCCCAGCAGCCGCGAATCGGTCGACTACCTGCTGCAGAACATGCCGCGACTGTCAGAGCTGAACCTGTACTATTGGTACTACGGAACTCTGGCGATGTACCAGTTCGGCGGTGAGCCCTGGGAACAGTGGAACACCAGCGTTCGCGACAGCCTGATTCAGCACCAGCGGATTGATGGGCCGTTCGCGGGAAGCTGGGACCCTGATGGTCCGTGGGGACGCTACGGCGGACGGATCTACTCAACCGCACTGGCCACGCTGACGCTGGAAGTCTACTACCGCCTGTTGCCGCTGTATCGAATGAACGACGCGGCAGGCGAACAGGCCCCAGGTCGATAGCGGAAGCTTGGCTGGACAGCGCCATGTTGGATGCATTACCCGATCATCCGCAGGATTTCGTCGAAGTGAGCGGCACGGCGCTAGCCGCCGGTGTCTGCA
>CAZHET010000057.1:0-20158 GCA_964531585.1 uncultured Planctomycetaceae bacterium
GTGTCTGCATTGAAAAACGCCGGGAAAAACCGGCGGCTAGCGCCGTGCCGCTCACGGAACATGGCGCTGTCCTGCTAGGCCGCCCTGCGCTGGCTGGCGCTGGCTTCGGGAGGAAGCTGAAGCAGGCTGTGGATGGTCCCGGAGACCGGTGACGTCGCCGCAATGGTTGCTGGCGGCAGCAGCCTGCTTTCGATCGTACTGGTCGGACCCAGCATCGTCGACACCACCTCGCCGTTGACCGTCGAACCCGGCTCAATCTGAAAGTGAAACCGTTTCAGAATGATGGCCAGAGCCGTTCGCAGTTCCACCATCGCGAGCGGAGCACCGATGCACATCCGCGGTCCGGCACCGAACGGCAGATATTCGTACGGAGTCGGATTGATCGTGTCCCAGCGTTCCGGGCGAAAGACGTCCGGTTGCTCGAACAGATCCGGGCGGTGGTGAGTGATGTACTGGCTGAAGATAATCGGTGTGCCCTGCCGCAGGTTCAGTGGTCCCAGTGTCACGGGTTCCGCGCAGATTCGCTGGGAGTACGATGACGCCGGCAGGACTCTCATGCTTTCTTTGATGACCTTGTCCATGTACGTCAGGCGGTCGGGTTCGCCGGGTTCGGGGATCGGCCCGCGGACGTTTTCGTCCAGTTCGGCATGAAGTTTTCGCATCACGTCCGGGTGCTGAGCCAGAAGGAACAGCGTCCAGCTCAGCGTATGAGCCGTCGTCAGGTGAGCGGCCGCGAACAGCAGGGTCGTGTGCCCAACGAGTTTGTCTTCCGGGAGCCCTTCGCCGTTTCTCTGTGAGCGGAACAGCAGGCTGAGGATGTCCACACGTTCCGAATTTCGTCGGCGATGAATCTCGAACATCTGCTGAACGCAGGCTTCCAGTTCGTCGGCCATCGTGAGCAGCGTTTCGTAGCGCGCGGGGAACTCGGGCGACGACACAAGTGCTCCCATCCCGACTTCGTGATTGCGATGCACCCAGCGATCAACCATTCTCCCGAGTTCGGTGGAATACCCGGCGTCGTCCACACCGAACAGAAGTGCCGCGGTCAGCCGCAGCATGAACTGTGTCATCTCAGAATTCAAATCGCGGCGCTGGCCGACCTCCCAGTCTGCGATCAGTTCCTGAGTGATATCACAGATCGTGTCGTGATAGCCCGGCAGCGTCTTCCTGCTGAAGACATCCATCAGAATGCGGCGGCCGTCGCGGTGTTCGGCTCCGTTCTGGCTCAGCAGGCCGGACGTGACTCGCCGCTGAGCCGTCCGACGCCCGCCTCGCACAGCGAAGAACTGCGAATGAAAACGCTTCGAGTCCGACAGCACCTGGCGGTTGTACCCCGGCCCGAAAATGAACACCAGCCGCTGGCCATCGTCTTCCAGAACCGCCAGATCGCCATGGTCCGCATGAAGCCGCTTCATGCAGGCCAGTGGATCTTCCGGAAATTGCAGGAGTGACCCCCGCGTGACAGGGAGCTGCGGCTGATCCAGACGCAGCGAAGCGGGATGAGTCATCGTCGTCTTCCTTGACTGAGCTACTGCCGGAATCCCTGCCGGCGGAACACGCAGTTTCTACCGAATTCCGCGATTCCTGGCCAGACGTTGTTCGCGCGATCTGCCATCATTCCCACCATGACGGCCTGCGCCAAACACCGTTTTTTGAAAGCTCCGTGCCGCTTGAGCGAGTCCGGATCGAAGTGACATTCGTCTCGGCGAGACGGAGATGCGTTTTCCTGAGAAAGGAACCTCACAATGCAAAACAGGCAACTCATCGGGTGCGTCCTGACCTTGCTTGTCGCAATGCCGATCAGCGTCCGCGGTGCCGACAGGCCGAATATTTTGCTCATCATGGCAGACGATGTCGGGAGCGATGCGATCGGCTGTTACGGAGGACAGAGCTACCCGACGCCGCATATTGATAAACTCGCGGCCGGCGGGCTGAAGTTCAGTCACGCGTTTTCGATGCCTGTTTGCCACCCGACTCGCATCTGTCTGATGACCGGCCGGTATCCGTTTCGTTTCGGAGAAGCAGGTTCCCAGTGGGGGGATTTCCCCGACGAAGCTGAAGAACTGTCAATCGGTCATCGCATGCGACAGGCCGGCTACAGCACGGCTGTTGCGGGCAAGTGGCAGCTCTGCCTGATGAAGGACGACCTCGACCACCCTCGCCGCACCGGGTTCGACGAATGGTGCCTGTTCGGCTGGCACGAAGGCGGACGCTATCACGATCCGCTGATCTATCAGAACGGAGTGCGCCGAACGGACACGACCGGCCGGTATGGTCCCGACATTTACGTCGAGTTTCTGGTCGACTTCATGCGGCGAAGCCACAACGCCGACACACCGTTTTTTGCATACTATCCGATGGCATTGTGCCACGACGTCACGGACGATCTGAATGGTGAACTCGTAGCGTTCGCGACAGACGGCCGCTGGATGACATTCGGCGAAATGATGGCGTCGATGGACGACAGGGTGGGCCGGCTCATCGCTGCACTCGAACACATGGGAATTCGCGATGACACGCTGATCATCTTCACCACCGACAACGGAACCGCCGCGGCCAGCTATTCCAGACTGAACGCCGACGGAAGGATGATCAAAGAGAAAGTGTTCTCCATTCGCAACGGCGAAGTCGTTCCCGGAGGCAAAGGCAAGACCGACGACACCGGTACGCGAGTCCCGCTCATTGCGTACTGGCCCGGTCGCATCGAGCCGGGAACGGAAACGGCCATCATGGTTGACTTTACCGACCTCCTGCCGACGCTGGCTGATCTCGCGAAGCTTCCTCCCGAAGAAGTCCCTCGCGATGGTGTCAGTTTCGCTCCGACGTTGCTCGGTACATCCGGTCAGGAACCCAAACGCGACTGGATTTGCATAGAACACCGCGGCGAACGCTGCGTTCGATCACTCAACGCGAAACTGTACGGCGATGGTCGCTTCTTTGATCTGACAACCGATCCGCTGGAATCCTTCCCGCTCAGCGATCAACAACTCTCGGGCGACACGCGACCACAACGCGCAGAACTCCACTCTGCTTTGAACAGCCTGCACCAACCGCTGAATCAGGATCGGTGACGACTGTGACTCGACCATGCCTTCCAGCTGTGATTCTGCTGACGCTCCTGGTTTGCCAGCCGGAACCGGTTCAGGCATGCCCACAGGATTCGCAGGCCGCACCACAGCAACTGTTGCCCGCTGACGAATCCGCTGTGCGGCGCGGGTCGGCGATCGCCAAAGCCGGCTTTTCCAACGAGGATCAGATCCGCGACAAGTTCAACAACTGGATGGACGATCTCGACGCGCAAGCCTGGCTGAAAGCGATGAATTACTCGGTGGAGGAGATTCGCGAGATCCGCGCCGCGAAGCCTCACGGCCGGAAAGCGGATGTGGAAGTTCACGTCACCACGAAAGCCGGACAGAAAGAAACGCAGGGCATTTCCATCAAGCTGGTCAGCGGCCGCAGCGGATTCAATCAGGTCGACAAGCGCTGGCTGAACTCATACGCCGAAATGTGGAAGATGCCTCCGCCGGTGGTTGACGCCATGAAGCTGTACGTCGGCGAAACGCTTCCGACAACACCCGGCCGCCAGCCAGACCGAATGTACCTGAATGAACTACCCGCCAATTCGCGCGACGCCGTCGTCGAGTTCTTCACAAGGAACAAACGCCGCATTGTGGAAGACGTGTTCGCCGGTGACGTTCCGGATGCACCGCAGTGGTTCATGGTGACACAGGAAACCAATGCGGCCCCGCAGTGGACGATTCGTCCGCTGCACGAAGTGATCGATTTCTATGCGGAAGGCAACGTCGTGATGACACGGTCAGGCAACCTGAAAATCGGTCGGGTTTCCATGCAGCGCAAAGGTGGCGACAACGGAAGAGAGACCGCCAGGATGCTGCAGTTCAAAATCAACCCGGTCCTGCTGCTGGATGCTCCGTAAGCGGGCGCGACGCAGCCATTCGCCGGGATGGCCAATTGAATCCGTGCCGACCGTTTTCTCCCCTGATACAATCCGTGTTCACCCAACGTTGCACATACGCCGCGAGACTGCCAATGCCGACATTCATCACCGATCCGGATCTGGAACACGATCTGATCACCAGGCGACAAGCCTGGGGTGGAGACAGGTTCGACGAAGTTTGGGACGGAGTTTACGTGATGGCACCGTGGCCAAACGACGAACATCAGTTTCTTGTCAAAGAACTCACCACAATTCTGACGATCGCGATCGACTGGCAGAAGCTCGGCCAGACTCGCCCCGGAGTCAACATCAGCGACCGGCGAGCGAACTGGAAAGACAACTACCGCGTTCCGGATGTGGCTGTATTTCTGAACGATTCGAAAGCGGAGAACTGCGGCAGTTTCTGGTTCGGTGGCCCGGAGTTTGGCATAGAAATCGTCAGCGAAGGCGACCGGATCCGGGACAAACTGCCCTTCTACGCCAGCGTCGGCACTCTCGAACTGCTTGTCGTCGACCGCGATCCGTGGAAGCTGACGCTCTACCGCAACGATGGCAACCGAATGGCGGAAGCCGCAACATCCACGTTCGATTCACCAGCACCGATCCCCAGTCAGGTCCTCCCGCTGACCTGGCAACTCGTCAGCGACTCAGCCGCACGAAGCCTGCGAGTTGCACATCAGCAGCAGGCGCAACAAGTCTGGCAGATTGAACTTCCGGCGTACAACTGAGCCGCCTTCGTGTGCCATCGCACCATGCCACGTCAACAACGGTGATTCTTTCGCCGCCCGCGAGAAAGCACGCGACGCCGGTTTCCCCTCGTTGCAGGGCTCTGCCCTGGAACGCACTGCCTTGCAGGCTCAGCCTGCGGCTCGTCTGTCGCGCACTTCGATCGCGAGCGGCCGGTCTTCGAGTGCCGAGGTTGTGCCTGGATGGATGGAAGGCGGAGCTTCCTGGCATGGCGTTCCGAAGGGGCAGCCGGTCGAAACGTCGTGTCAACACCGGAGAGCCCGGTGGTCGCCGCGACGGTGGCAATCGCTCCGCGTGAGCCTTCTCGACGCGTGATTGGCAGCGCCGTAGAATACCAATGCGATTCCTATGGCTGAGCAGGAGCAAATCATGTCAACAACGACCATTCCGTCCGTGCCCGAGACGCAGGACTCACCGCCGGGTCGTGGAGGCGGATTCGAAAATGCGGTGGTTCTGTCGGAGATCGAGTGGGAAGAGTATGTCCTGCTGCGCGACAAGCCGGGTAATCCCGGACTGCGAATGACCTTCGACGACGGAGTGCTGGAAATCATGACGCTCAGCAGCTTCCACGAACTCATTTCCATCCTGATTCACGACTTTATTACGGAATGGCGAGTGGCACGCAACATTCCGGTCCGTTCCTCGGGATCGATGACTCTGCGCCGCCGTTCGATTAGCCGGGGACTGGAGTCCGATCAGAGTTACTACATTCAGAACGAGCCGCATGTGCGAGCGCTCGACAAAATCGACCTTGAAACTGATCCGCCTCCCGATCTTGCGATTGAAGTTGAACACAGGGCCGCTGCGATTCGCAAGATGCCGATTTATGCCCGGCTGGGCGTCCCGGAAGTATGGCGATGGCGTGACGAGACACTGACGATTCATCGTCTTGCGGGTGGCAAGTACGTTGAGCAGGACGACAGCAATGCGCTGCCGGGATTTCCGTTCGAGCAGCTTCGCAAGGCCTTGTCGCAACGATCGGAGGTTGACGAAACGACGCTCTTGCGTCAGTTCCGGCAATTCCTGGAATCCAGCCCTGGCAACTGACGCGGCAGCATCGCGACGCCTCGATGGATGGAAGGCGGTGCCTCCTGGCATGGCGTTCCAGGGCAGAGGCCTGGAACGAGTCAGCTCGAGACACACGTGCCCGCGGTGACCGTCAGCAGCGGTAGTACTGCGGAAGGCAGATCCTGAGTGCTGAGTGGGTACGTCGCGGTGTGGTTTGCGAAATCGATGCCCGTCTGCATTTCTGCGGCGACTCGATCGGCCTGAGCCCCCAGATGCATGAAGGCTGCCATGTGCGACTGGCAGAATTCGAACTTGGCCATTCCCATCGGCAGCGTACGAAGCGTGTTCATCCAGTAGTGCCGCCGTACCTGAGGGTAGCGCGTCATCCACCAGGCAATTCTGGTCAGCGCCTTCGCCAGAACGACAAGTTCCCGCAGTGAAGGCTGCTGACGGCGTTCCGGCCGCAGCATTCGAGTTGTCCGCATGACTCGCTGCATATAAACCGCCGGATCGTAGACCGTCGCAATGATCCGCCGGTAGTCGTCATAGATTTCCCGCCGATCGCGAGTGCTGACAAAGTTCAGTCCGCCGGTCGTGTTGTCCGAACTGGCGGGATTCTCAAGTCGATAGATCGTTTCGGATGACGGCGGAATCAGTTGATGATCACTGCCGATCATGCGGCCTTCACGCATCAGCCGGCGCGTCAGTTGCGTATTTGGCAGAGCGACCAGCAGCCCGACCATTGAAACCATAATCCCGGTTTCCTCGACGCATTCGATCATTGCATCGGCAATACCCGGCTTTTCGCTGTCGAAGCCCAGAATGAAGCCAGCCGAGATGGAAATACCGTGTTCGTAGACATGATGCACACGTTCCACGATCGGCTTCATGGAATTCATCTTCTTCTGAGTCACCGCCAGCAGATCCGGATCGGGGGTTTCGATTCCCATAAAGACAAAGCGAAAATCGCAGCGTCTCATCAGTTCGAGAAGCTCGTCATCGTCGGCCAGGTTCATCGACGCTTCGGTGGAGAAGTAGAAGGGAAACTTCCTGCGCTGGCACCAGCGTTCGAGTTCAACCAGAAACGCCTTCACGAACTTCTTGTTGCCGATGAAATTGTCGTCCGAAATGTCGACCCACCCGCGATAACCCAGGTCTGCGATTCGGTCCAGTTCCGCCAGGACCTGGTCAACGCTCTTGCTGCGAGGCACTCGCCCGTACAGTTCAATGATGTCGCAAAATTCACAGTTGAACGGACATCCTCGCGAAATCTGGATTCCGGCCTGCAGGTAGTAACGGAAGTCAACCAGGTCAAAGCGTGGTGCCGGTGACAGTGTCACGTCTGGCCTTTCGTCCGCGACGAAAACACCGCGAGGATTTCCGGAGCGCCAGGATTCCAGCCACACAGGAATCGACGCTTCTCCTTCCCCGAGGACTCGCGCGTCAGCGTTGCTGTAGATATCCGGCTGACTGGTGGGATCGGGTCCGCCGACAACGATGTACTTGCCGTCTCTGTTCGCGCGCTCAATCAGTTCAAGAATACCGCTCTGCTGCGGAATCATGCCGCCGGTGCAGATCACATCCGCGTCGTCCCATTCATCGTCGCGGAGGGACCGGACGTTCAGATCGACCAGTTGAAAAGTCCAGTGTTGCGGCAGCAAAGCGGCCACCGTTAGCAGCCCAAGTGGAGGCGCCACCGTTTTCGCACCCGTGGTCGCTGCGGATTCGGTCAGATTCCAGAAGTTTGACGCCTTAAACTCGGGCTGAATCAGCAGGCAACGGATTCCGTGATTCGGACCGAGTTTCAACTGAGCCATTGGAACAGAATTCTCTGGAAAGCGGAGGTCGGCGGAATCATTCCGAATCCGCAAGGACGTCCCAGTCTGAGACCGGGTTCGGGGCCAGTCAACAGGATTACCAGGCCAGAACGAAATCTGAAGACGTTCGCAACAGGTGTTCACTGCATGCGCCCGGTGCGGATGCAGCAACAGGTGGTCGGCCGCCTGACGAACTGCAGTCCCATGGCGTCCGGCGGCGCGCTCGTGTGTCTCCGGGCGACGTTGCTAAGGATCGTGCGGAAAATACGTGTCTGACCCCAATTGTGCGAAGCACCCGAAGGGCCGGTTCCCGGCAATTGGGGTCAGACACTTTTTTTCCGCTCGTTGCTAAACTTCCGGATGGAGTTCTGATGTTCGTGCTGACCGCTTAAGTCAGTGAGTTTCTGAAACGTAACCGCCTGTACGAAGTTCTGGGCTGTTCATCCTGTTCATCGTGGGCATGGCATTATGCTGGTTTCTGAAGGAGGCCACCTGGCTCACCTGGTGCTGTTTTCGTATCACGTCGAACCGATGGCCAGGAGCACGTTTTGCTTTGTGATCTTCGTGCTGGTGATTGTGGAAATTGTGCAGGGCCGCTTTCAACGCAAACTGATGGCTCAGGCGGATGCTCAGAATTAATCAGCGGTGGCCGCGGGCGAGGCGAATGTCTGCTTGCTTCAGTATGATGAACTCTCGAGGGCTGTCGATTCGGACGACGAAACGACGCATCGCTGCCTCTGAGGTCCACCGCCCGGGATCGCGACCGCTTCAAAAGGGCATCGCACGGAATTCGCCGCAAGTGGAGACAATCACATGTTCGACTCAAAACGACTGGCAATCGCTGTTCCTGTTGTTGCGGGGCTGCTGTCCATGACGTTAACTCATGCGGTTGCGCAGAATGATGCTCCAACCTACGCCATCGCCATCCACGGTGGAGCAGGCTCGAAGCCGGCAGACGACACTGACCGCGATCTGCGAACCGCCGGGCTGAACGAAGCTCTTTCCGTGGGCGAAACGATCCTGAAGGACGGCGGCACCAGCCTGGATGCCGTCGAAGCGGTGATTCGAGCGATGGAAGACCTGCCACAGTTCAATGCCGGCCGCGGGGCCGTCTTTAATGCCGCCGGGGCGCACGAACTGGATGCGTCGATCATGGACGGTCGCGACCGTTCGTGCGGAGCGGTGGCCGGTGTCCGCACAATTCGTCATCCGATCACGCTGGCTCGCCGCGTGATGACGGACACTCGCCACGTGCTGCTGACTGCGGACGGGGCGGAAACCTTCGCCGATGAACTGGGGTCTGACACCGACGGCAACAAAGTGATTGAACGCGTTTCCAACGACTGGTTTTCCACGGAAGAGCAGCGACAGAATCTGAAGAAGGCTCAGGCAATGAACGAGACACCTGACGCGTTTCGGATCGGCACGGTCGGCTGTGTCGCGCTGGACAGTCACGGAAATATCGCGGCGGGAACGTCGACCGGCGGGCTGACCAACAAACGCTTCGGCCGGGTCGGCGATTCACCGATCGTCGGAGCCGGGACATTTGCGGATAACTCCACGTGCGGAGTGTCCTGCACGGGAGTCGGCGAGGATTTCATTCGCCATGCGGTCGCGTTCAACATCGCGGCGCGCATGGAATACCTGGGGGAGTCGGTCGAGGACGCTGTGACCGCCACGCTGCGGCATGAAGCTCACAAGACCATCGGCGGTGTCATCGCGGTCGCGAAGAACGGCGAGATCACGATGCAGTTCAACACAGAGGGCATGAATCGCGCAGCCGCGGATTCAAGCGGCAGGCGTGAGATATTCGTGGGGAAGTGACGTGCTGCGTTGTGTGACTTTGTCCGTTCCCTCTATCAACCCGTATTCAAATCAGCCCATCTACCGGCCATCCACCCGCGCAGGCCGGAGCCCACTTCCGCCCGTCATTCCCGCGCAGGCGGGAACCCACTTGTACACGCTGAGTTCCCGCCTGCGCGGGAATGACGGGAATGCGATCTACGGGATTGATTCGATGCGCGCTGGGCTCCCGCCAGCGCGGGGATGGCAGGGCGTTATCTGGACGCCGGCCCAGTGTCACGCGAGGATATCGCTGTGTACTTTTCCGGCAACGTCCGTCAGGCGGAAATCCCGACCGGCGTGACGGTAGGTCAGGCGTTCGTGGTCCAGACCCAGCAGGTGCAGCAGGGTCGCGTGGACATCGTGAATATGCATCGGCTTTTCGACGGCGTAGTAGCCGTATTCGTCTGTTGCTCCGTGTCGGATGCCGCCCTTCACACCGCCACCGGCCATCCACATTGTGAAGCCTTCCGGATTGTGATCGCGGCCGTTCGTTCCCTGAGCCGTCGGCGTGCGTCCGAATTCGCCGCCCCACATCACCAGCGTGTCGCTGAGCAGTCCTCGCTGCTTCAAGTCGGTCAGAAGTCCGGCGATTGGCTTATCAACTTCGGCAGCATTCTTTGTATGACCTTCGAACAGGTCGGAATGCTGATCCCACTGAACCTTGGTATCGCTGTGAGTGATCTGCACAAACCGCACTCCGGCTTCGGCAAATCGGCGAGCCATCAGGCACTGTCGACCGAAGTCTTCGGTCATGCTTTCATCCATTCCGTATAACTGATGGGTGGCTTTGGTTTCCTGAGTGAGATCCTGCACGGCCGGCATCTGCGACTGCATTCGAAACGCCAGTTCGAACGACTTAATGCGAGCGTCCAGCACGTCGGCATTCGCAGCATCCTGCAGCAGAGAAGCGTTCATCTGCTTCAGCAGCTTCAACTGCAGTCGCTGCACCTCCGGCGACCAGCGATCGTTGCTGATGTACTTCACCGCTGCAGATGACGAAGGCTGGCTGGCGACTCCCAGTGGAATCCCCTGGCTTTCCGCAGGAAGAAAGGCCGAGCCCCAGTTGTTGACGCCACCGTGAGCAAGTGTCGGGCAGATCGTGACGAAGCCAGGCAGGTTTTCGTTTTCGGTTCCCAGACCGTAGTTCACCCACGCTCCCATGCTGGGCCGTACGAACGTGTCGCTTCCCGTGTGCAGTTTGAGAGCCGCTCCGCCGTGAGCCGCATTCGTGCCGTGGACGGAATTCAGAAAACAGATGTCGTCAACGCACTTCGCGACATTCGGGAAAAGCGTGCTGACCGGAATGCCGCTTTCGCCGTGCGGGCGGAATCGCCACGGCGATCCCAGCAGGTTGTTGGTGGGGGCGAACTGCACTCGCGGCTTGTCGAATGGCAGCGGTTTGCCGTGATCCTTCTGCAGTTGCGGCTTGTAGTCGAACGTGTCCATGTGCGAGGGGCCGCCTTTCATAAACAGAAAGATGACCCGCTTCGCTCGCGGAGCGACGTGGAACGGCGATGCGACCGCGGAGCGTGACTCGGCGAACACCTGCTGCTGCAGCATGGCGGCCATCGCGAGATGACCGAAACCGACAGCGGTGTTCTGCAGCAGGCAGCGACGGCTTAGTAAGTTGGTATTCATGGCGGGAAGTCTGATGGCGGAATTGCCGGTGGGAGGGATCTTCTGGACGACCGTCAGCATCGTCTGAGAAATCGATCTGCGAGACGACGATCGCTGCGGAATGCTGTTACCTCACATACACGAACTCATTCGACGCCAGAACGCTTTGGCAAATCGCCGTCCATGCGGCGTCCTGTTTTTCATCCTGCTGCGGGACCGCTGCGGCAAACTGCTGCGCGAAGGCAAGCGTTCTTTGGATTTCGTCGGCCGTCGCCGCGCGCCCGAACGCCAGCTGATACAGTCGTTGAACGCGAGCTTCATCGTTGGGACATTCGCTGAGCAGCCGGGCAGAAAGCTTTGAGGATGCATTCAGAAACAGCGGGCTGTTCAGCAAATAGAGCGCCTGGGGAGCCACCGTCGACGTGCTGCGGTCTCCATTGGGCACCGCTGCGTCCGTGTAGTCGAACAAGGCGAATACGTCGTACAGATTGTTGCGGATCACCGGCAGATAAACCGACCGCTGAAACGACTCGTACGACGTGTTGTCCTTCGACGTGTGATCGAAGATAAATTCGCGGTTTCCGACGTTCAGGATCGAACCGCCCTGTTTATCGTCGAGCAGCCCGCTGACGAACAACACGCTGTCACGGATCTCCTCTGCCTCAAGGCGACGCGGATTGAACCGCCAGAGCAGGTGATTCTCCTGATCGACCGCAGATGCTGCTTCGTTCACGTTGCTGCTTTGCCGGTACGTGGACGACAGCATGATCGTGCGGTGCAGGTGCTTCAGTGACCAGCCCTGCTCCACCAGTTCAGTGGCCAGCCAGTCCAGTAGTTCCGGATGGGTCGGCGGAGTTCCCAGGTGACCGAAGTTTTCTGTCGTCGCCACAAGCCCACGACCAAAGTGCCAGCGCCAGATTCGATTCACCAGCACTCGCGCTGTCAGCGGATGTGAGCGATCCGTCAGCCAGTCGGCGAGCTGCTTTCTGCCGCTTTCTGCGGCGTCAATCTGCAGCTCCGACGCATCGTGAAACACGACCGGAACTCCGCGCTGTACTCGTCGGCCGAGCGTCAGATGGCTGCCACGAACATTGATACGGGCGCTGGCGACTTCGCCGTCGATGACACCCATCGCTGTCGGAAGGACGGGAACAGAGGCTTCCAGTTGCCTGAGTTCTTCCCGCAGCGACGCAAGCTGCTGCTTCGAGGACTCGGGGAACTGATCCTCGGCAACGCTGGCGGTATCGCTGCCGGACGCTGTTGCGACGGCGACCTGTGCTTCGGCGACGACGCGTTCAATGTCTGCCTTTTTCGTCTCAAGCTGCCGCTGATGCTGTTCGGACTTCTCCTTGTCATACCCGGTAGCGATCGCGTTTTCATTCCACTTTGCGATCGTCTTCAGCGACTCCATTGTGTGAGTGCTTTTGAAGATGCCGACCATCGCGTAGTAATCCGCCTGCGATACCGGATCGAACTTGTGGTCGTGGCAGCGGGCACAGCCGAATGTCATCCCCAGAAACGCTTTACCGAGCGTGTCGATCTGCTCATCAACAATGTCCATCTGCAGTTTGACTTTGTCGGTTTCGGCCAGCACCTTCGCACCAAGGGCCAGGAATCCTGTCGCCGTCAGCAGTTCGTTCCGACGGTCTTCCGGAGTCGAATCATCGATGAGCAGATCACCGGCGATCTGCTCACGGAGAAACTGATCGAACGGCTCGTCAGCATTGAAGGACGCAATCACGTAGTCTCGATAGCGCCACGCGTTGCCGTGGGCGACATTTTCATCAAGCCCGTTGGAATCGGCGTAGCGAACGACATCCAGCCAGTGCCGCCCCCATCGTTCGCCGTAGTGCGGGGAGTCCAGCAGGCGGTCGACCACACGTCGGTATGCCTGCGGTGACTGATCGTAGACGAATGCATCGATTTCCGCCGGCGTCGGCGGAAGACCCGTCAGATCGAAGGTCGCTCGACGGATGAGTTCCGTCTTTGTTGCAGGTTCGTTTGACGGAAGGCTGTCGGCTTCAAGTCGCGAAATCACAAACGCGTCGATCGGCGACTTCACGCGGGCCGCATCCCGCACGGACGGAACGACGGGCCGTGTCGGGGGCTGAAACGCCCAGAACGTACGTGCCTCTTCAACGTCAAACGGCGGTTCGACAGGCCGCGGAGTCAGGTCACCGTCGGGATGGTGTGCGCCGTTTGCGATCCACGACTTTATCGCAGCGATCGCGTCGTCGGGCAGCTTTCCGTCGGGAGGCATCTGCAGCGCTTCGTCCGCATACTCGATGGCAGAGACCAGCAGACTCTCCTCGATCAAATTCGGCACGACGACGGGGCCGGCTGTTCCGCCGGCAGCGAATCCGGCGAACGTATCCAGTCGCAGGTTTCCTTCCTGAGCCTCGTCGCCGTGGCATTGCAGGCAGTGCTCTGCCAGGAGCGGCGCGACAACCTGCCGAAAAACGTCTTCGTCGTCAGCCACAGCCGATGGCACGACCGCAGTGATCACCAGCAGAAGAACGGGTGACAGAACAATCAGTGACAGAAGATCTGGCGGTGCGGAATTCTTGCAGGGAAGCATAGTTTTGAGCATTCGGACTGGTCCGGAGTGAGAGCGTACACTTGCCAATATATTCATGGAACTCCGCTGTCACAACGGTTGTCCGGTCAACAACGCCCGCACCTGATTGCGAACGGAGTGCAGTTCGCCCAGTAACCGACGACACAGGACTTCCAGAATTTCGCCGTCAGCGCAATCGTTACCGACGGAAGCCAGTTGTTCCACCTGAAGTGCCAGATCGCGTTCCGGAATCGCCCCCAGCACTTCAAAATTGGATGTCAGTGTGTGAGCGGCACGCGACATTCTGCAGCGATCACGGGATTCGCACGCGGACTGCAGCTCCGTCGCCAGTTCCGCGGCCGTCCCCACGAACGTCTCACAGAGTTCGTGGGCGAGTGCCGCATCGTGCCCGGTGTTGTAGAGCAATCGCTGCTGATCGATCATCGGTCGGACCAAACAGGATCAAAATTACAGGAAAGGCAAACTCGAATCGGCCGTTCACTCAGAATTAAATCGTCCGGTCTTCTGATTGTTTCCCCGACCGTTCGCTCCGGTCTGTTGTGGCAACCGCCGTTTTGCAGTTAGGATGGACGCCGGTGTGATTTCACAGGCAGGACTGACGTGCTGATGATACCGCATCTGCGGCTCTTCGGCGTGCCCGGTCCCAGAAAGAACCGTCCCCATGCCGCAAATTCTTCTTGTCGATGATTCTAAATTTGACCGGCTGTTTGCGGAACGCCTGCTGACGAAGCAGGACGGCTGGCAGGTTTCCACTGCCACCGACGGCACAGAAGCTCTCGAACATCTGGGCCAACATCGCTGCGACCTGATTATCAGCGATCTGCGAATGCCTCGCATGGATGGCCTGACACTGCTCGCAAAGGTTCGCGAAAGCTATCCACACGTTCCGCTGGTGATCGTGACTTCTTTCGGCAGCGAAGAAGTCGCCATGACCGCGCTGAAACATGGAGCGGCCAGCTACGTTCCGAAGCAACACCTGGAATCCTCCCTCTGCGATACGGTGACGACGGTGCTCACGGCACGGGACAATGACCGGCAGCGCCACCGCCTGCTCAGTATGGTCACCCGCCACGCGCTGGAAATCCGCCTTCCCAATGACCGGCAGCAGATCCCTGCCACCGTTGCCTATCTGCAGGAGATCGGTCGATCAGTCGGCGTGATCGGCGATGGCGACGCCGTGCAGTTTGGAGTCGCTCTGGAAGAAACGCTCGTCAACGCCGTTGTTCATGGAAATCTGGAAGTGAGTTCTGACCTGAAAGAAGCCGGAACAACGGCCTACGAGGATACCGTTGCCATGCGCCGAGAACAGGCACCGTACGCACAACGGCGAGTGACTGTGGATGCCTGCTTCACATCAGAAGTCGCCGAAGTCACCATTCGCGATGAGGGGCCCGGCTTCGACTTCGCAGCACTGCCTGATCCACGTGATCCGGAGAATCTGCTGCGAGCCAGTGGGCGCGGGCTGTTGCTGGTGTCAGCGTTTATGGATGAGGTCCACTTCAACGACGCCGGAAACGCAGTAACGCTGGTCAAACGGCGCGCGACAAACGGGGATGCCGCGTCAGCCGTCATCGATCGCACCAAACGAGTGGCGGTCGGCAGTTAAGCGTGGCCCGCCGGTTTTCCATCGCGTGAGCATCAACGCACCGTTGTCTCGTACTTCACTCCCTGCGGAACAGGCACCGGCACTGCCACCGTCGTGCCAAAATCACCGGACGTCTTTGTCATGGAATCGACGGCAACGAATGCCGTGAAGGAACTCATCAGGTTGTAGTTCAGCGCCGTTTGAGTCACCAGTTGATGAATCTCCGCTGCGACCGTTGGCTCGCGATTGGCGTCCATCATCAGATCCCTGATCTTCATCCTGGCCCAGACGGCGGCGATGCCGGCGTGTTTTGCCGCGGCGGTGCTTTCGTCCAGCGAAACCGTGAACGAGGTCGGTTCCATCCCAACCAGACCGCCGACCCGCACCGTACCGGGTTCGCCCTTGAAGCGCCCCGTCAGAATTACCGGCCGACCCACAATCAGATCTGGCAGCCGGCGAGGGTACACGTCGGCAACGTCCATGTTACCCCAGTCAATCGTCAGATCCGTCATCGCCGGATGACTGATCCGCTGGTTGAAGTGATCCATGATCGTGGCTGCATCATCGTTCAGGCTCAGGTAGGCGACCGCTCCGCGACCTTCGATCGCCATCCGGTCCATCAGGTAACGATTTGGCGACTGGCCGACCCCGAAGCTGAAGACTCGCGACGGTCCCAGTTTGCTTCGCAGCGTTGTCAAAATCTGCTGCTCGTTACCGATGTAGCCGTCGGTCATGAATGACACCAGCCGGAACCGTCCTTCATCATGAGGAAAGTCCAATGCGGCCTTGATGCCCTCAATCATTTCTGTCCCGCCGGAACCACTGAGTCCGTTCAGGTAGCGAAGTCCTTTGCCGATGTTATCCGCTGTGGCGATGACCGGTTCGCGGCCAAGCTGCGACGAGCTGTTCGAGAACTGAATGATCTGGAAGGTGTCGCGTGGCGTCAGCGAGTGCAAAGCGTGAGCGATCGCGGTCTTCGCCTGCTCAAGCGGCTTGCCACTCATGCTGCCGGAACAATCCAGCACAAACACCATTTCCATTGGGCTGCGCTGCACCGCACGCAGATCGGCCGGAGGATACAACATCATTGTGAAATACCGGCCCTGCTCATCTTCATGAGTCAGCATCGCGGTTTTGATCTGATCACCGGCAACTTTGTAACGAAGCACAAAGTCCCTGTTTGGAATTGTGTCTCCGGACGTAAGCTCGACACGACGCTGACATTCGGACACCGGCTGCGAACTAACGGCATGATTGACGCTGTGGAGGTCTTCGATCTCGACTCCGGCATTGATGTTTAGACTCAGCGAAATATCGTGCCCGCTGCGTTCGTGAGGGGCCAGGTACTGGACCTCCGTGGATTGACCGCTGCTGCCGTGTGCTCCGCGAGCGACAGCTCCGACGCCGTCTGTCGATGCCGGCGGATTGAAGCGGGGACCGACCACCATCGGGAACACGAACTCGTACGCACCATCGTCATATCGCAGAGTATTGAAGTAGCGAATATTGATATAGATGCGTTTGCCGGGTTCGATGTTGGCAATTTTCTGAGTAAAGATGTTCGGCCGTTCCTGAGTCAACAGCGACGCGACATGCCCCTGTCGGCGGGCTTCCGCGTAGATCTGTTCGGCCTTTTCGCGTTCGCGAATGATGCCGCGAATTTTTCGATCGCCGACGGTCATCACGAATTCATTGACTGCCGCGTTCTCAGGCAGCGGGAAGACGTAGACAGCTTCGATTTTAGAAGCGTACGGATTGTGAAACTGCTGCGTGACGTCGACGCTGGCGATGTAGCCGTCGATGGTCCCTTCGACCAACGTGTGCTTCAGCGGGACGGGCACACGTTCTGCTGCGTTCGGCAGTTGTGCCATCAACGCTCCACAGCCGGGAAACTCCGGGTCTGGCGTCGCAGGCTGAGTCGCGTCGACGGCTTTCGCGATGATCCACAACTCTTCACCCGGCTGCAGGTCGAAAGACAAAGGACGTTGTGTCCCCGCCGGCCTCGCCTTTTCGGCGAACTTGTCGAATCCTTCCATCAGGCGAAGCTGAGGACTCTCGTCGTGAGCTTCTTCGGCTGCGTCAGCGCCGGCAGCAGGATCGATGAATTCACGGGCGAGGGTCGGTGTGTCTGTGTCTGCAGCTTTCTGCAGATCACTTTCCCGAGATGAAGATGTCGTGGCTTCCAAACGATCGCCGGAAGCCAGCGCTGCCCCGCCAAACGCCGCATCACCGGCCGTTGCGCCACCTATCGTTGCGCCGTAACCGCTGTTCATGGCACCGTCACCGCTGATGCCAGCAGGACCGGCCGCCGTATTCCCGCCTGACATGCCTCCCGTGCCTCCCATCGCCGCCCCGTAGCCGTCAGCACGTGATGGTGATGCGGTACTGAACGGGCTTCGCGTCGACTCAGGCCTCCCGGCGTCTTCCTGCGACAGTGATTCGCCGTCAGCCGAACGCTTGCTCAACCCAAGTGAAGTCCGCTCAACCGTCGCATTTGCCGGAGCCTCTGCGGAGTCGGGTTCGCCGAACCTGCCGGACGCGCGGCCCGGCTCAGGCATAACAATCGCCGCGCCGTCCGGCGTTGGCTGAGCGCCATATTCCTGCCACTCGGCCTGCTGCGCAGGTCCGGATTCCGTTGCCGGAGCGGACAACGAAGTCGCTTCGCCAGACTCGTTGGCGTCTCCGGCGCAACCAGGATGAAGCAGACTGATGAGGCCAACGGCAGTCGCCGTTAGCAGCCAGTGAGTGTTGGTGTTTTGAAGTGTCATGGTCGCGGACCTTTTTTGTTGGGGATCCTGTTGTATTTGATTTCACCACCACACCACCGGGCTGGCGAGGTGGCTTCATGCCTCTGCGCTACTCGCCGGAATGCGCTGCTTACCCGCGGCCGATGTCAGAACGGCACTCAGCAAGCAAAAGCTTCCAGCGGAGGAGCCGGGTGGAAACTTGTCATGCTCGTGTCCTGGCGATCGAAATCTCAGCGGGAACCTGCTCGCCATCCTTCGACGCCGAAACTTTCAGCAAAGTTCGATATTCCTTGATTCCCGGACCGGTCAGCAGAACTTGAATGCGGGCGACTCGACTGCGACCGGATGGCAGGTCATCCGCCGTGCTGAACGCTGCCAGAATGACTCGGTTGTTCTGGATCGCTCGCACGTCGTAGTACGGGGGTTCCTGAAACGCCGCATGTTCGCCGCCTTCGATGCCCACGATCTCGACACCCGGCGTTTCGCTTTGCAGCTCAAACTGATAAGCGGCCAGTGGCATATCGCCCGAATCAACGAACACGTCGATCGCTTCGAAACGGTCGTCGTCGTCACCCACGTCGTTCGGGCCATCGATTTGTGTGACAACGACCGGATCAGCCTGAATGCTCCGATCTGACGGATCTGTTTGCGCGCACGCCAGAGCCACCAGGCAGAGGTCAAACACGATCAGCACCAGCCAGGCAATCGGAATGCAGCATCGTTGCCGCAAGCCCCTCGCAGAATCTTCGAAAGTCATATTCATGGTTCATCACCCTTTCGCGGGTCAGGCTCGGCGAGACTCGCCTACAACATCACCGCATTTCGTGCCACCAGGTCCACGTCGTCCTGATTCACCTGCCCGTCGCTGTTCTGATCCCAGCCGGGCGGCGTTTCGCCGCGTTCAATCGTGCGTGCCAGAGCAAAAGCGTCCAGAATGTCGACTCGCCCGTTTTGATCGATGTCGTCGCGGGAAAAAGCGGCCGACGCGGCGGCATCAGCACTCGCCACGCTTCGCTCCGCCCGGGCCGATTCTGCAATCTGTCTTGCCTCCGGAGCTACCGGTTCGCGCAGGACGGCAACCAACAGCATCGCCGCGGCAAGACTTCCGACCGACAAACTCCCGAATGCCCACGTCCACCCGCGTGAGACCACTCGGCGGGGCCTCGACATCGTTTGCAGGTAAGCACTTGCGTCAGCCAGCACCGCTTCATCGATGCTGCCCGGGACAGCAATCTCCGGCCCGTGCCGTTTTCGAATCGCATCCACCAGCGGCTGAGGCAGCTCGTTGCCGGAATGCTGTGGGGCGTTGTTTTCCGTCATGGTGTTTGACCTCCAACGAGTGAAGTGACAGGTGGTCTCGATTGGTTCAGGATTTCCAGGAACTTCTTCGAAGAAAATTCGTCGCAGGGCGTAGGCACGAATTATGGCGAGCATTTCCGACACGCGGACGGATCACGATCTGGTTGCCGAGATCAACAACGGCGACTCCGATGCGTTCGCTGTGCTGTACCATCGCCACCGCGACTGGGTCGTCCGACTGGCGTTTCGGTTTACGGGCCACCACGATGACTCGCTGGACGTCATGCAGGAAACGTTCGCGTACCTGGTCCGCAAGTTTCCCGGCTTCGAACTGACGGCTCAGTTGACGACGTTCCTGTACCCGGCCGTCCGCAACCTGTCGATCGCCGCTCGCCGGAAACGCCAGCGAGCCACCAGCCCCGACGAAGATCTTGATCTGTTCTCTGAGCGTTTCGAGGAATCATCCACAGACCGCGATGACTTCGCCGACATACTGGCTTCGCTGTCAGACGCGCACCGCGAAATTCTGCTGATGCGATTTGTGGACGATATGACTCAGCCGGAGATCGCCGCGGCGCTGCAGGTTCCACTGGGCACCGTGAAGTCGCGCCTGCATCATGCTGTGCAGGCGGTTAAGGAAAGCCCCGCTGCGATGAGGCTGCTGGAATAATCAGCAGATCGAGTTGTTCGAACCAGCCCGGATTATTCCTGACTTCGTACGACGGGACTCCGATCCCGTCGAATTGCAGCGACGGGATCCGAAGTCCCGTCGTACAGTGTGCTTTTTCGCCACTCGACGTCAGCCTGTGTTCCTGACGCGTGGTATGTCAGAACGCCCCAGTCGCCTGAATAATCCGGGCGATGGCGGTTCCTGCGTCGCGCGACTCAACCCGAAACACGAACCGTCATCTACGGTCACGCAGTTGCTGTTGCAGGTCTGCAACCATGCCGCTGAGT
>CAZHET010000058.1:0-2094 GCA_964531585.1 uncultured Planctomycetaceae bacterium
TCGACCGGAATGACAAAATTGGCGCCGCGTTTGGTCTTTGTGAACACGATTGCCTGGCCCACGTCACCAGCCGTAATCAGCTTCAGCAGCATGGGTTTTTTCTGAGCATGCTCGCAAAAGATCACGCGTTGATCGATCAGTTCGACGTCCGTCTTCTGAGGCGAAACATCAACACCGACCGGATTGTGCAGCAGTTTTTCAGACAGCTGCACAATCTTGGGCGGCAGCGTGGCGGAAAAAAACAACGACTGGCGACGAATGGGCAGCACCTTCATGATGCGTTTCAGGTCCGGCAGAAAACCCATGTCCAGCATCCGGTCTGCTTCATCCAGCACGAACACGTTCAGCAGGTCAAGCTTGATATGTCCCTGGTTCATCAGATCCAGAAGTCGCCCGGGCGTCGCCACCAGAACGTGCGCGCCACGATTCAGCGCTCGCACCTGGCTGAACTGATTGACACCGCCGTAAACCAGGGCATGGCCGATCGGCAGGTGACGGCCATAGGTCTCAAAGCTCTCTCCGATCTGAATGGCCAGTTCTCGCGTGGGGGCAAGGACCAGCACGAGTGGCCGGTTCGGGCGAGCTTTCGGAGGCTGCTCGCCGAGTCGGTTCAGGATCGGCAGTGCGAATGCCGCCGTTTTTCCCGTTCCGGTCTGAGCACAGCCCAGGACATCGCGACCGTCCAAAGCCGCCGGTATCGTCTGTGCCTGGATGGGGGTTGGAGTTTCGTAATGCTCGTCGGCCAATGCACGGTGCAGCGGCGTAATCAGGTCAAGTTCTGCAAAAGTCTTCAATCGTATTCCTTGTGAGATTCGTGAGTTGGCGGCGTAACTGCCGCCGTAGGTGAGGTGATTCGGAACAGTGTCGCTGGTGAAGCGGATCGGACCTGCCGCTCGAATGTGAATCATTGTCGGCTCGCGTCAGCGACCCAGGCCATACTGGTCCGAACGTGTCGAGCCGCCAGTGCGTGGACTTTCGCAAGCCGCAGCCTGAGCGCAGAAAACTGCGATAAAACCATCGGGACGCGAACGCCGCGACATTGCGAATTCCGGACAAACAAGAAAGTCACGGAACTCAGTGCGTCCGCAATGACGCCGGCGGCTTTCCAGAGCGGTCAACTCAACCGATGGTTGGCAGCAAAAGGGTGTGCGGCGAACATACCGACACAGAACACTACGGAGCTGCTGAAGCATCCAGCTTCGCGAAAAAACTCCGTCCGGCCGGACAACGCGGAAATTCTGACGAATCGCGTGTCTTGCTTGGCTCCAGCCGTATCGACGCAGATTCTGAAGGAATCGGAGGCGTCTGCAGAGGAGTGTAACCTAACTGTGGCCATCTCCAAGTGTGCAATTTCCGGAAAAGGGCGGATTCTCGGCCTGAACCATCAGCCACAGCCACGGGATGCCGCCGTCTCCAGTCGCCGGACGACATCGGCTTATTCGTCGGCGACGCAGTACAATTTCTTGTCAGAACGCAGAAACAGTCGCCCCTTGCTGATGGCCGGTGTCCCGCCGAAGGACTCCTCGTCGTCGGTCACTTTGTTCACAGCAACTTGTTCCAGCGATTCACCAAGGCGGAAAACCAGAGTCTCGCCGCTGCCCTTGATGCAATACAGCTTGCCGTCAGCGATCACCGGCGACGCATAGTCCATCGATCTCCCGCCAAAGCCACCAAACCCGCCCCGACCGCCGCGACCGCCCGCTGGTCGGTCCTGACCTTCCGATCGGCCTGGGCGCCCGGCATCTCCGCCTCGTCCCGGACCACTGCCTCCAGCACCACCGCCTCCAGCACCACCGCCTCCAGCACCACCGCCTCCAGCACCACCGCCGGAGCCACCAGATGTGCCGGGAAGCCGTGTCTGCGAAACTCGCTCGCCTGACGCCGAGTCGATCACACTGATGATCCCGTTCGCCACGACGTACAGGCGTCCGTCATGCAGGACAGGCGATCCAAAACCTGCGGAGTCAGCTCCGGTCCAGGCGGTGTGTGACTGGGTCACGTCTCCCTTGCCCCCCGCTTTGACGGCGACGGAACCGCCGCCACGACCGGTGACGGCGTATACAACTCCATCGTGGACGACGACGCTCGCCTGAG
>CAZHET010000058.1:2104-19890 GCA_964531585.1 uncultured Planctomycetaceae bacterium
ACGGCCTTCAGCGTCGGTCCCACTTTCGGCGTGCCGTCCGTCGAATGGCAGGATCCGCAGCCATGGCGGCGGAAGAGAATTTCGCCCGCCGCGACCGGGCTGTAGTTCCCCAGGATATCTCCGGCCTGCTCCAGCCAGACCTGGAAATCGTCCGGTTCGTGGACGACGACGCTCGCCTGAGCCTGGTCCGCGGCCGATGCTTCCGCATACCACCGCAGCTTGCCATTCTCAGGATTCAGGCCCCAGATTTCCTGAGGAATGACCATGACGATGTCCGTCCGTCCATCACCCACATCAACCAGTGCCGGAGTTCCCCACATGTTGTCGAGAGACGCGGCTTCCTGTTTCCAGACCTCTTTCCCCGTTGCAGCGTCGAGCGCCACCATCGACTGGCTTTCCGCTGCGGCGGTCACAATCACAAGGTTGTTGTAGAGGATCGGGCTCGATGACGACCCCCATTCGCGTGGATCCGAACCGGTCCCGACGCTTGTCTGCCACAACTGATTGCCATCCATGTCGAATCCGAGGACGCCCGACTTGCCAAAGAACGCGTAGACGTTTTTTCCGTCCGACACTGGGGTGTGCGAAGCATAGCCGTGAGCGGGAATACCGGCTCCGGAATACGGATCTTCAGGCAGGACAGCAGCCACCGTTTTGACCCACAGGATCTGTCCCGAATCCGCGCTCACGCACACCATGTGCCGCTTCAGATCTTCGATCTTTCCGGGGTCCTGGCGGTCGATTCCGTATCCGGAATAGCAGGTGACGAAAACGCGATCGCCGACAACGATCGGGCTGGAGACTCCTGCTCCTGGCAGTTCAACGGCCCACTTCAGGTTCTCGGAGGGACTCCATTTTTCGGGAGTCGGCTGCGAATCTTCGGCGACACCGGTTCCATTCGGTCCGCGAAAACGAGACCAGTCCGCGGCACTGACAGCACCGCAATACGTCGCGAGAAATCCCGTCACTGCGAATCCCAGACAAGCCGGAACAGCGAATCTCAGACTTCGTTGGTGCAATCGTCGAACGTCCATGCAGTTCTCCTTACAAGCAATCTGAAAAAGGGGTCAGACCCTCTGCGAGCAGCCGTTTTTGCCACGATTTTGCTGCCCTCCAAAGGGTCAGACCCCTTTTTCAGATAGCCTTTAGCTGATGACGGGTCGTAGGTGAGAGTCACAGGCTGGCTCGCTGTTGTTGTCCGTGCCGCCATACAGCAGCATACCACAACCGACGATGCCACGTAGCAACCCCGCTCGTCCCGGTGCGCTTCGGTCATTCGCGGAAATTCAACGCCACACCGCAAACTAATGTCATGGATGGGCGATCAACGGTCGCTGGCTGCGTGCCGAGCCTGACGCCGGGGAAGGCCAGCGTCCTCAACGGCAACCTGATGCGGTGCCGGAAGGGCAAAGGGCCGCAGAAACACGGGCTTGTCCGTCCGGCCTCCGTTCACGTAGTCAGCCCAGATGGCAGCCGCGACGTCGGCAGCATCGAGTCCGCGTTCCTGCGTCAGGAACTCAAACAGTCGCTCAGCCAGCCGAACCAGCGGAATTCCGTGAGTGCGCTCTCCGCGTGCCAGCAGCCAGCGGCAGAGTTCCTCGAAACTCGCGAACGGCGACCGGCCGCCGTGCCAGATCAGATCTCGCGACCTTCGAAAGTTGCCGCTGTTCGAAATCAGATCCCAAAAGCGGGCGAACCGCCGCAGGCGCTGCATCTGTGCGAAGTCGATCAGCCGATTGCTGAGAATCTCAAACGGCGGGTGCGTGCTGTAGACCATTTGCCATTCGCTGTCATGGCGAGTAATTGGCGTGCCTTTCAGCCGTTTCAGGATGCCGACCTGGATTTCCTGCGGATCCAGCTCAACCAGCCGATCGAAGCCTGCAGCGAAGCTTTCGCAGGATTCGCCGGGCAGCCCGACGATCAGGTCCGCGTGAACATGAACGCCCGTTTCCTGTCGCAGAAAGCGGAAATTATCTTCCAGCTTCTCGTTGTCCTGTGATCGACTAATGAACCGGCCAACGTCGTTGTTGAAAGTCTGCACGCCGATTTCAAACTGAAGCACTCCCGGCGGAAACTGCACGATCAGTTCCCGCAGCGCGTCGGGCAGACGATCCGGAATCATTTCGAAATGCAGGAACAACCCGGGCCGACAGCGGTCGAGAAAGAACTGCAGAATCGACCGGCTGGCACGAATGTTCAGGTTGAATGTCCGGTCCACAAACTTGAACTGTCGCACGCCGCGGTCCAGCAGAGTCTGCATCGCAGCGAGAAACGCATCGACATCGAACAACCGAACGGGAATGTCGAGCGCGGACAGGCAGAACTCACACGTGAACGGACAGCCGCGGGAAGCTTCGACGTAGATGACTCGCTGAGCAATGTCTTCGTCAGTATACAGAGCGTACGGCAATCGAAGTTCGCTGAGCACCGGTGGAGGCGCTTCGACGACTTTGGTGTCCGGCACCTTCCCACACAGCAGGCTGCGACAGAGTTCGGGAAACGCCTGATCCGCCTCACCGGTGATTACAAAATCGGCGGCGGCGACGATTGGCTGGCTGTCTGTTTCATAGCTGACTTCGGGGCCACCGAGCACCACATGGATGTCCGGGCGCAGGCGTTTCAGATCGCCCACCAGCTTTGTGGCGGGTTCAACGTTCCAGATGTACACGCCGATTCCGATAATCAGTGGGTTTTGGGCGAGCAGCGCAGCGAGCACGTCGACGGTCGCGTCGCTGATACCGAATTCCAGCATGGAGGTCCGCAGCGAGAGGTCTCCCATATTCGCCAGCAGGTATCGCAGCCCGAAGGAGCTGTGCTGGTATCGTGCATTCAGTGTTGTGAGAAGTATGTCTGACATGTGGAATTTCGGTCGCCCTGGGAACCCGACAGGCGAAGATTTCGTCGTCAGGTGGTTTCGGCTGGCAGCAGCCTACAGACGCAATGGCGAACCTGCATCCACCGAAAAACGCGATTTCCGGCGTCTGATAGTGTTGTTGACTTTGCAGCATGATTGCGGCAAGCTTTGAGCGTCGTGTCGATGTGGGAATTCAGATCAGGGAGCACCGCTTGTGAGCGGCGTGTTTCAGACTCAAAAGCGAGTTCTGGTGGTCGATGATCATGCCCTCGTGCGCGATGGCGTGCGGATGCGAATAGAAAGCG
This sequence comes from uncultured Planctomycetaceae bacterium, assembly GCA_964531585.1. Classification (GTDB taxonomy): domain Bacteria; phylum Planctomycetota; class Planctomycetia; order Planctomycetales; family Planctomycetaceae; genus JAWKUA01. The sequence goes on from CAZHET010000058.1 coordinate 5,264, forward strand.
ACCCGAAGTATATCGTGTGCGGCGAAGCGGCGGACACCGCCGAGGCGCTGGCCATGACCGGTACGCTCGACCCGGATCTGGCGATCGTCGATATCTCACTGAAGACCGGCAACGGACTGGATCTGGTCAAGCGAATGCTGTCGATCCGGCCCGAACTGCTGGTTGTGGTGTGTTCGATGCACGACGATCTGATCTACGCCGAACGAGCACTTCGTGCCGGTGCATGCGGTTATGTTAACAAGAATCGTTCCTCCACCGATCTGATGGAAGCCATCCGTACCGTTCTTGATGGCAGGCTGTTCGCCTGTGACGAAGTCGTCCAGCGCATGCTGATTCGCACCGGCGGACGCCGCGCGGGAAGTTCCCCGGAATCGTCTCCTGTCGACCGCCTGACGGATCGGGAACTTGAAGTGCTGGAACGCATCGGTCGTGGTCATGCCGTCGGCCAGATTGCCACAGAGCTGCACCTGAGCCCCAAGACTGTCGAGACTTACCGCGACCGCATCCGATCGAAGCTGGATATCGACTCCGCTCACGAACTTCAGCACTTCGCATTTCGCTGGGTCAGCGAGCACAACGAGTGAACCCGTGCGACGGTTGCGATTTGCATGACAGCGTTTTCGGGATCCTGACTCATGACGACTGACGGAGCAGAAACGCAACGTGGACCAGCAGGAATGCCGATCGCAGGCGTGGCGGATGTTCGCAAGGTGCAGCTCCTGCACGATCTGCGCAACTGCCTGTTCGCGATCCGCAACGGTCTGGAAATCCTGAAGGCCGGCTGTTCCGACGACGAGCGAACTGCGATGGTGATTCAGATGATGCAGGCAGAAGAATCCCACGCGACTGAACTGCTGCAGGAATATGAACAGCAGACTCTGTCCTGACGGGCGTGTTCAGCGCGTGATCGCCTCGACAACGCAACTCCAGGCACATCGTTTGCCGCGTGCCAATGGGTTGCGCCGTCAACGCGAACGCCAACGCCAACGGAAAGGGTTGGGCTCCTGCGGAGCCGCACGCGCCGTCTCGTTTCAGGGCTCTGTGCCCTCGAACGCACTGCGTTGAACGATCTGCCTTCAGGAGGGCGACGCGCACCGTCAGGATCTCATCAGCGTCCGCAGACGGTATTGAAACGGGTAAACTGAACAGGCCCATACGCAGGTGACGCACGTGCCTGCCGGTGCTGGCAGCAACGGCGACGTGGCGGACGCGGCCAGCGTCCGCAAAGGAAAGTTCTCACGCTTCGTCACTCGACGCCGGTCAGGCCCGTGGCGATGTGTTCCACCGCTGCGGCCGCCATGTGGTTGAAGTAGTCCCAGCTGTGGCCGCCGGCGGACGTTTCCAGATCACGTTCATGCATGATGCCGGACGATGACAGTTTCATTCCCAACAATGTGCAGCCGTCAAACCATTCGTCGTCAGCCGGATCGCAGCAAAAGTACTGACGTCGAGGCCATGCCAGCGGCTGCAGATTCAGCACCACCGTATCCTGTCGAGCCTCTTCTGCGCTGCCGTACATCGTGTCGAGCGGCAGCCCTGCGCCGTACAGCTGATGGAAGTTGACTGTCGGCGAAATCGCGGCCACAACGGGAAACCGCCGCGCATGACGATAGGCCAGTTGCAGAACTCCCTGCCCACCCATGCTGACTCCCAACAGTCCGATACGCGGCGGAACAATCTGCCACCGCTGTTCGATAAACGGCAGGATGCGATCCAGCAGCCACTGCTGCGGACTAAGCTGCGGATCGAATTCGGGACACACACGGTCCATCCACCATGACCGCTTCCCGTCCGGGCAGACGGCCGCGAGTCCGTGGCGCTGAAACAACTCGCTGAAGACCGCGTTGTTGTTGAGCATGAGCTGACCATGACCATGCAGAAACAGCACACACGCCGTCGGTGTGGTATCGCCGGACGGAGCGAACACATCAACTCGCCGATCGTCCACCTGCACTGTGCTCCACTGCCGCAGAACGTCGGCACCAGTTGACCTGTTGCTTGCGCTGGTGCCTGTCAGAAGTGTCCGGAATCGTTCAAACATTCGCGCCGATAACTTGTCTGCAAAAGCGAAGCGTGAGGAATCTTTTTTCCGTGGCGACGGTCCCCGCAACGGCAGTCATCCCGCATAATGGCGATCTGGACCCGCAAGTCGAGCAGTGCGTCCCTGCAATTCACGAAAACGACATGACTTCTCATGCAGTTCATTCAAACGCCGCATCACCGGTCTCCCGAAAGACGAGCCATGCCACTCTGCCGAATTCACCCTGTTGTGTTCGCACTGATCCTGACGTCGTCAACGCTGCAATTGCCGCAAACGCTGGCGCGGGGCTCAGAGCCGCAGCAGGCGGCCCCCCCGAACATCGTCATGATTATCAGCGACGACCAGGCATTCACGGACTACGGGTTCATGGGACACCCGACCATCCAAACGCCGAACCTTGACAGGCTGGCGGGCCGCAGTGCTGTGTTTCGCCGTGGCTATGTTCCCTCCGCGTTGTGCCGCCCGTCGCTGGCCACGCTGATCACAGGGCTCTATCCGCACCAACACGGAATTACCGGCAACGACCCGGCACCGTACCCGTCCGTTCCGGCCGACGAATACGCTCTGCAGCGTGAACGCCTGATCGAGAAGCTGGACCGCTTTGACACGGTTCCAAAACTGCTGGCCTCGCGAACATACCTGAGTCATCAAAGCGGCAAGTGGTGGGAAGGCAGTTTCCAGCGAGGCGGCTTTACTCACGGGATGACACGCGGATTTCCGCAGCAGGGCGGCCGACACGGAGACGACGGCCTGAAGATCGGACGCCCGGGGATGCAGCCGATTTTCGAATTCATTGACGAAGCGGTCAGCGAACAGAAGCCGTTCTTCGTCTGGTATGCACCGTTTCTGCCCCATGAACCGCACAATCCGCCCGAACGCATTCTGACGAAGTACCGGCACCCGAACGTTCCGGAAGAACTGGCAAAGTACTTTGCCATGTGCGAGTGGTTCGACGAAACCTGCGGGCAGTTGGTCGACTACCTTGAACAGAAGAAACTGGCCGACAACACACTGATTGTTTACGTCACCGACAACGGCTGGATTCAGCGCACTTCTGAATCGGACTTTGGGCCAGACTGGAGATGGGGATTCGCGCCAAGGTCGAAACAGTCGCCGTATGAAGGAGGCACGCGCACGCCGATCATGCTCTGCTGGCCCGGACGAATCGAACCGGCTGATCGCCCCGAATTAGTCAGCAGCATCGACCTGGTTCCGACGATGCTGGCCGCTGCGGAAGTGGCCGTTCCGGACAGTTTGCCCGGCGTCAACCTGCTGCCAGTGCTGCAGGGTCAGCCGCTGCAGCGTGACGCGATTTTCGGCGAATGCTTCGCGCACGACATCGCGGACATCGACGACCCGCAAGAATCGCTGCTGCACCTGTGGGCGATTTCGGGGCGATGGAAACTGCTGCTGACATACGACGGCCGGACGTTGCGCAATGCCGCGGTCCATCCGCGAACAGTACGTGCCCCGCAATTGTTCGACCTGCAGCAGGATCCCCACGAAACGCAGAATCTCGCCGCAGACCATCCGGACATCATCGCCTCCCTGTCAAACAGAATCGAAGAATGGTGGCCCTCGGAAAGCCGCGCGAGCCGATCTGCGGTGCGCTGAGTTTTTTGGAATGTGAGGTTTCCATTGTGTTTAGGCCAGGAATCAGTGGTGACTCATTCCTGCGTTTTGTTCTACACTTTGGCGGAAGCTGCCGCAGATCTATGGAATACAGCGGCTGCAGCTTCCAGAAGCCGGGGAATTCCTTTCTCAGAGATACGGAGTGGCAAGGATGCGTCTCACGCACCACGCACAGAATTTGTTCGTCGCCTCGATCACTGCCGTCGCGATCGCAGCCGCATCAACGACCACACCGGCGACGGCCCAGGGACCGACGGCCGAGCAGATTCTGACTCAGTTCCGCCCGGTGCATGCGGATGTTGAGTTTGACACACCGGAGAAGTCGGACTTTTCCAGGTGCCGGCTTAAGGTGGAAAGTGAAGGCGGCAAGCCGGGTTACGTCGTTTACGGGCCCGCCGGAGAAGTTCTGCGGCGATTCACTGACACGAACGGCGACAATAAGGCCGACCTGTTCCGCTACTACCGGATGGGCCTTGAGGTCTACCGCGACATTGACAGCAACTACAATGAAAAGCCTGATCAGCATCGCTGGATGAACTGGGGCGGCACGCGCTGGGGAATCGACCGCAACGAAGACGGAAAGATCGATCAGTGGCGGATCCTGTCGGCTCAGGAAGCCGCTCGGGTCGCTGTCGAAGCGATGATTCAGGCTGATGCGGCCGTACTGAGCACTGTTCTGATCAACGCGGAAGACGTCAAGCAGATTCAGGCATCGCCGGATATCGCCAGGCAACTCCTGAAGTCCGTTGACGACGCTCCCGCGAAACTGCGTGAGATTCTGGCCAACACGCGATCACTCAACGCCCGCACCAAATGGGTGCGTTTCGACCCGCCGATTCCGGGCCTGGTTCCTGCGGACGAAGGTCGCTCGGGAATCGATCTGACCGTTTACGAAAATGCGATGGCAATCATCGAAAACGCCGGCAAGCACGAACTGGTTTCCATCGGCGAAATGGTCAAGGTCGGAGACGTCTGGAAACTGACCGAGATCCCGCGTCCGCTCGATTCTGACTCCGCCCAGATACAGCTTGGCGGCATTCTGATGCAGCCGCAGCTTGTCGGCGCGACGGCCGATTCCAGCCCCGTGATGTCGAAGGAGCTGGAAACCGTGATGAAGCAGCTGCAGACACTGGACGAAAACGCTCCTGTCGATACCGACGATCCGGCGCGACTGGGCGAGTACAACCACCGGCGAGCGGACCTGATCGAAAAAATTATTCCGATGATGGCCACTGAACAGGACCGACAGCAATGGATTCTGCAGTATGCGAGTTCGCTGGATGCTGCAGTTCAGACCGGAGAACATCCCGGTGACCTGAAGCGGCTGGCCGATCTGCAGGATCTTGTTAAGACGAATGAAGCATTGTTGTCGGACGTCTGGTTCCGCCGACTCCGGGCGGAGTACACCGTCCGCATGCAGCCGGACAACAACGATCAGCGACAGGCGGCTCAGGAGTGGTGGCTGGAACAGCTTGAAGACTACGTCCGCAAGTGGCCAAAGTCAGAAAATGCGGCCGACGCCGTGGCACAGCTTGGCGTCGGACTGGAACTGATGGGACGAATCGATGACGCGAAAAAGTGGTACACGGTCCTGGTACAGGATTATCCTCGCAGCGAAGCCGGCGTCCGTGCCCGCGGAGCGCTGCGGCGTCTGGAGCTGACCGGCAAGCGACTGGAGCTGGCCGGACGTAGCCTGACCGGTGAAAACCTCGCCGCGGCGGCTTACCGCGGCAAGGTACTGCTGGTCGTTTTCTGGGCATCCTGGGGCACACCGTATACCGACGACCTTCCGAAACTGACGGCCGCCTACGCCAAGTATCGCCAGGCCGGGTTCGAAGTTCTCGGCGTCAATCTGGATTCCAACGCGGCCGCCATCGAACCGTTCCTGCGCAAACACGGCGGCGCGAACTGGCAGCATATCCGTGACGCCGGCGGGATGGATGGACAGCTCGCACGCGACTTCGGAATTGTGCTTGTCCCCACAATGTTTCTCGTCGACCGCGAAGGTGTCGTCGCCGGGGGAATCACCGCGGACAATCTTGAGACAGCCGTGGAGTCTCTGCTGAAGGGACAGAAGCCCGAAACTCCTAATCGACAGGGAGCTGCCGGGCTGCCGCCACTGCGCAAGTAGCATTCGCAGAAGTGCCGCTGCCCGGCGCGACACGTTCATCGGCCTACTCGGTCGAGTCACCGCTGGCGGCCCCTCGCCGCTTGCCACGGCGACGCCCGCGCCGACGCTTTCCTTTGCGGCCCTCGGTGGCTGCGGCGTTTTCTGTCGGAGGATTTGCGTCAGCAGCCACTGGTGGCACATCGTCGGCAACGTCCGTGGGCCAGCCGACGTTCGGTGAAGCGCTGATGTCGAGCGCTTGAACGAATCCGTCTGTCGTTGACGCCGCATCGACTCCGGCACCGCATTCCGGCGGGGCGCTGTGCGGCGACGCAGAAGCACTCTCAGCGTCGCTGCACATCGACAAAGCAGAGTCTGCGGCGGCTTGCGAAGCCTCGAATGCCGAAGGCAAGTCGTCGTCCAGGCCCACCTCGACTTCGTCGCTGGCGATCAGCGCAGCTGCGGGCGCTTCGACCGGGAACTCCTCAGTGTCCGGTTCATCTGCCTCGGGCTCATCCTGAAACTCCTCACTGTCGTAAGTCACAAAAGGTGACGCGTCAAACACAGGCTTAGGAACGCGGTCGATCAGAGTCATCGCGCGATCCGTCCCGGAACACCCGCACCTTCTGCTGACCACGCTTCCGGCTGCCCGCACGGTCCGACCGCACTGTGAGCACCGCCACAGGCGCAGCGCCCGAATTTCATACGGCAGCATCGGTCCCTTCATTTCACCATTCTCCGTCGGGTTAAAGTACGCCGCTTTCGGGAAAAGAACCTGAGTCTCACCGAACTTACTCCGCGAAAGTTCGCTTCGTGAATGCTGCCAGCTCCGCATGAATCAGGCGACGGCCGCCAGACAACAGATCGTTGTGACCGATGCCCGGCAGGTTCACCCAGCGTTTGGCAATGGCCGATGCCGATTGCTCAGGCACTGCTGCGAAAAGCCGCCGCCCGAACTGCTGCGGCACAACGCGGTCGCGGTCCCCGTGAAACTGAAGCACGGGACATGTGACAAGCCCGATCCTGCTGTCCGACGGGTAGCGGTCCGCCAGCACAGCTCGCACCGGCAGCCACGGGTAGTGCCCGGAAGCCACATCAACCATCGACGAAAACGTCGCAACGACGACCAGCCCGGCGGGCGGTTCCCCGGCATGACTTTGTTCAGACACCAGATGCACGGCCACAGCCCCGCCCAGCGACACACCCATCACCAGAATCTGCGACGGTCTGTACTTCAGCGTTTCCGTGGCATACTTCCATGCAGCCCTGCCATCCTGGTAAAGCGCTGCTTCTGACGGTTTGCCGCCGGACTCGGCATACCCGTGGTAGTCAATCGCCAGGACGTCCGTGCTGCACCGGGACAGCAAATCATACCACCCGAACCGGTGTGACCGGTCTCCCGCATTGCCATGGAACAGAAGCACCAGAGGCCGGCGGCTGTCGTTTCCGGAATCGTGAACAGGCTCATTCGTCAGCAGCCAGGCGGCGATTTCCACGTTGTCCTCACTGCGCATCCGAACGTCAGCGGCGGCCGGATACAGTGCGGTAACATCAGCAAACGCCGCAACCGGCAGACGGTCGGCCGTTGTCGGGAAGTAGATCAGTTTTCGTTGCAGAAAAGCGAGCAGGACCATCACCAATAGGTATGCAATCAGAAGCAGACGCAGCAGCACCTTCATGGCTTTCACCCGCTTTCGAAAGGTGTCTCGCATGGCGGTCACAGTCGCAGGTTGCCCGTTGCGAAAATACGTCGCCTGGTCACGTGCGGAGGGCGTCGACCTTTGCCTGAATAAACTGAATATGATGAATCACGTGAACCGTAGTGCGCTCCAGCAGCCCTTCCAGCGTTACCGGTCCGTCGGTCGAATGCACTCCCGTGCGCTGAAAATCCTCCAGATCGCAGCACCGCAGAATCCGCAGCATCCGGCGGCGCAGGTATTCGATCGTAAAAATCTCCTCGAGTATGTCGCGGTGAGCGTATGCCAGTCGCCTGGCGAAAAGGTCCGGGGCGGCATCGAAAAGCGTCGGATTATCTTCGGCGAGCACTCGCTGCATGCGTTCTGAATTGACGATTTCGAAGTCGGTCAGGTGACAGAGCACCTGCCGGACCGACCACTTGCCCGGAACTGGAACAGCATCGCATTGTTCGTTGCTCAGCCCGGCTATCGACGCTCTCAGTTCGTCGCAGCCCGATGCGTACGCCGCCAGTACTGAGTCCAGTTCCATCAGAGATCCCCGTGCCCGCACTCTTCGCGCAAAGAAAACGCGAGGCAGAACGTTCTGCCTCGCGTTGAGTTTACGAGAATTCGCGACGCATCGACAGCGATTGTTATTTATCGCCGTTGGCCGGTTCATCAGTGCCGGGAAGTTCGAGTTCCTTAATCAGATCGCCAAATGTCTTGCCCTCAGTGGCGCTCTTTTCCTTCTCGGCCTTCGCGATGGCTTCCTTGATCTTGTCTTCGTCGGTCTCATTCTTCTTTGCGAGACCTTTTTCAAGGGCGACACCGTAGTTGTTGCGCAGTTTCTTCTTCTTGTTGTCTTCGGCCGGATGGCAAACGGTGCAGGTCAGCTTGTCGTTCTTACCGTGTTTGGCTGCCAGTTCCGGGTACATGGCCGACATGACGGCGACATACTTCGGCCGAGCCGACGCGGTGCTGCCGTTCAAAGCAACCACAGTGAACATCACTGCGCCAGCGACGAGAAAACGACCGATGGTTCGTACACTAAGCATTCAACAGTCTCCAGGATTATCGGTTTTGACGTTGGGTCACCACGGAGCAGGCGACAGCGGGCATTGTCGGGCGATCGCCAGGGAAATCAACACCAAAAATTTTGGTCGCCTCACCACAGCACTCTGCCGCATCTCAATTGCTTTGCCGACACCTGTCAAGCGTTACGGACCACGCCGGTCGCCCAACCGGACAGGCCTGTCAGATTCTCCACATCCGCTCATCTTGACACGTTCGTGCCGTTAGGCGAGCGGCAGTTGAGAGTTTCCCTGTACGATGGCCTTCCAATGCTGTCGATGCAGTCCTGACGACGGCCTTGGAAGGCCATCGTACGGGGACACCACGGGTGATAACTTACCTGCCGCTCGCCTTACTGAGCGATTTTCCCGCAGGCAAGAGGCAAGACGGGTGGTCGCACTTCACGCTGACTGGATGAATCACGCTGTCCGTTGTCCAGCACTGTGCCGACAGCAACTGGCCCACACGAATGAAACCGTCGCGGCCTTGCACTGCGGAGAATGCAGACTTCGAACGGCCGCTGGCGGCGTTGAGTGCAGGTCATGACGAAACCCGCAACGGTTTGAAATGGCTACGGCCATCTCTATACTCGCCAGACCTTCCTGAATGTCCCGCCTGACTGTGTTTCTTTGAATTCAAGGATCTAAACGTGAGTACTGTGGCCGACGCAATTCCCCAACAACAAGAGCTGCTGGACCGCCATACCGTTGAAATCGTGAAGTGGCATTTCGGCGACGATACCGGCAGTGAGTTCTGGCTGCAGAAGAAGAAAGAATTCGATTTCGACCCGTTGTCTGACGTCAGCAGCTTTGACGATCTGAAGAAATTTCCCCTGTTCGAAGATGAATGGCTGCGTGGCGGTCCGATGCGCCGCTGGGTGCCACAGCCGTTTCAGGACAGACCGATTTACGTCTTCGAAACCGGTGGAACCACCGGAATTCCGAAGTCGCGTGTCGTTATTGAAGACCACTGGATCGACTACGAAGTGTTTAGCGACACGCTGCCGGACGAGTCATTCCCAAAGGGATCCAACTGGCTGATGCTGGGACCATCCGGGCCTCGTCGTCTGCGGCTGGCCGTCGAACATCTCGCCCAGCACCGTGGCGGAATTTGCTTCTGCGTGGACCTCGATCCGCGCTGGGTCGTCAAACTGCTGAAGAAAGGCAAGGTCGAAGAAGCGAAGGATTACAGTGCTCATGTCATCGACCAGGCAGTAACGATCCTGACCGCCAACAACGACATTCAATGTATGTTTACGACGCCCAAGCTGCTCGAAGCACTGGCAATGAGACTGCTGGACGACGGAACCAGTATTGAAGAATCGGGCATCAAAGGAATCTTCTGCGGCGGCACGGAATTCACCCCGCAGTGGTTTCGGTTTGCGAAGGAAGAACTGCTCGGCCCCAACGTCTACATCACTCCAACCTACGGCAACACGCTGATGGGGCTGGCCTGCGGCAAGCCGTTCGATCCTGCCGACGACTACAAGATCACATACTACGCTCCTCAACCGCGAGCCGTCGTTGAAGTCGTGGACTTCGACGATCACAGGAAGGTCGTTGGCTACGGCGAAACTGGCCGCGTCAAACTCTACACGCTCACCAAAGAACTGTTCGTCCCGGGCTTTCTGGAACGTGACGAAGGCGAACGTGAACGTCCCTGCGACGCCTATCCGTGGGACGGCGTCAGTGGCGTGAGGCCGTACCACGTGTTTGCGAAGACGACGACGGTCGGCGTCTACTAAACGTAGAAGCTCACGCGCTTTGAATCGGGGTCGAACACAGCCGCGACCGGTTGCAGGCGATTGTCACCGGCAAACAAAACGCTGGTTCGTACGGCCCCCGGCCATCCGACGACCGCGCAACGGCAGGACAAGGCTCCTGCCGTTGCACTGCCGCACGATGTCGACACTTTGTTTCAACCAGCCGTCTCCTGCGAACTCTGTCGCATGGGCAACCGACTCCTGCAACGCTTTGCCAGGCTGGACGATTGGTCGACCGGTTGGCCCCAACAAGTCCCCAACAAGTCAGTCGCTAACCACGCCGGCGAATTGTTGCTCCTCCTTTTTCGAGCAGATCGGCTTCCGGCAAATCGGGACCTGCGATCAGGCACACACCTGACGTTTTTGATGTAACCCGCCACCGGGCAGGAATGCTCACGCTTCGGTCGGCTGGTTCACGGCGCGGGGCGTCCATTTGTAGGCCTTCAGGGAGTTTTTCCAGAAGTACTTTTCCTGCAGCTCGCGAGGCTTATCGGAAAAGTAGTTCCTGACGATTCCCACGATCTGATCCAGTGGAGCGACACCGTCGCTGTTGGGCCAGTCGCTGCCGAAAATGATGCGATCTTCTCCGAAAACATCGACCAGACGGTCCAGGCGCGGTCGATGCACGTCCAGATCCTTGACGACCTGTCCGTCAATGCGATGAATCACGGCCGACAGTTTGACGAAGATGTTTTTCCGTCGGTGCAGTTCCGTCATGGCTTTGTCGTAGGCGGCCTGAGTTGCCGGAGTCGGCTCCAGACCTGGCAGGTGGTCAATGATGATTCGCAGATCGGGCACGCTGTCATTCAGCCTAATAACGCCTTCCAGCAACGGCACGGTCGGATTGGCGATGTCCAGCGACAGATCCATGTCAGAGAGCAGTCGCATCCCCTTCATGAAATCATCATCGCCAACCATTGCTATAAGGTCGTAGCCCCACAGGTTACCGTGACGGATGCCGCGGAACAGCGCGTTCTTCGCGTGTCGAGTCAGCAGGTCCGGGAAGTCCGGAGACTCCGGTCGAAGATTGCCGACCAGGCCCAGCATCATGTCGTCCGGCTGCATGACCTGCAGTGCCCACAGGTTGTCTTCGACCCACGGACTGGCTTCGACTTTGATCGCCCCCGTGATGCCCAGCGGAACGGCCAGCCGACGATAATCGTCCGGAAGAGATATCGTCGGCGAATCTCCGCCCGGTCCGACATAAGGTGCGCCCTGAGGTCTTGATCCGTCGAACAGATGGATATGCGTGTCGATGATCGGAACGGGCGCAGGCTGTGTCGAACCTCCGAGCGCTGCGGAAGCGCCGAACGCAGTTGTTCCAAGTACGAATGTTCGTCGTGTCATTTCGACAAATGAATGATTAAAAGACGGGGGCTTCATGGCGGTCTTTCTGAATTTGTTCGGCGAGGTCGCAGGACGTGAACGCGGATCAGGACAACACTATTGCCAGCAGGACCGCCGGCCGTCCAGCGACCTGCAGGTTGCGCGAGCATTTCCCAGGCGCACCTGTTAAACTTCTTCCGTAACCGATCCCTCCCGGTTCCCGCAACCACTTCCCTCCTGCCTGATGCGTGGACCCCATGAAACTCCCGTTCAAGTCCGTCGCCGCGTGCGCTCTTGCTCTCGTTGTTTCCGCTTCCGCGTCGCCCGCGCAGGATTCGGCACAGAATGACGATGACGCAGCTCACTTCTTTGAATCGAAGATCCGTCCGGTTCTGGTCGAACACTGCTACCAGTGCCATTCGGCCGAATCGGAAACGATCCAGGGAGGCCTGCGGCTGGACACCGCACCGTCGCTGCGGGCAGGCGGCGACAGCGGCACGGCGATTGATTTAGAAAATCCGGGCGACAGCCTGCTGCTGTCGGCCATTCGCTACGAAGGATTCGAAATGCCGCCCGACGCGCGGCTGCCTGCCAACGTGGTCCACGACTTTGAAGCCTGGGTCGCGGCCGGAGCGTTCGATCCGCGGACGTCCGATGATTCGCCCGCCTCAGAGAAAACGAAGGCCATCGACATCGAACAGGGTCGGCAGTTCTGGTCCTTCCAGCCGCCGCAGCGATCGACGAAGCTGGATGAAGCCGGAATCGCCGATTCTGACCGCATCGATTTCCTGGTACGCCGCCGACTTGACGATGCAGGAATTTCGCCCAACGCGCCCGCCGACCGCGCGGCGCTGATCCGGCGATTGTATTTCGATCTGACCGGTCTGCCGCCAACGTACGAACAAGTGCGCGAGTTCGCTGACGAAGAATCCGGCACCACGTTGGAAATGCTGGTAGACCGACTGCTGGATTCGCCGCGCTACGGCGAACGCTGGGCTCGCGTCTGGCTGGATGTCGCTCGCTTCGCAGAAGACCAGGCTCACATTGTCGGCGACAACAAGGCGCTGTTTTACCCGAACGCCTGGGTCTACCGTGACTGGGTCATCAATTCGTTCAATGGTGACATGCCCTACGACCGGTTCGTGTCGCTGCAGCTGGCCGCCGATCTGATTGCCGCTGACGATTCCGAATCGCAGGCGGCGCTGGGCTTCATCGGTCTGGGGCCGAAATACTACAACCGGGGCGATCCGGAAGTCATGGCCGAAGAATTGGAAGATCGAGTCGACGTGGTGGCTCGCGGGCTGCAGGGCCTGACGGTTGCGTGCGCCCGTTGCCACGATCACAAGTATGATCCGATCCCCACAGAAGACTACTACGCTCTGGCCGGCGTCTTCGCCGGTACTGACATGTTCAACAAGGCGATGGACGGCAAAGAAGCCAACGACGATGGCACGGCGAAGGATCCCGGCGAAGCAATGCATGTCGTCCGCGATGGTAAGCCTCAGGATCTGAATGTGATGATTCGCGGCAACGTCAACAATCAGGGCGACGCTGTACCGCGAGGCTTCCTGACCGTGGCGTTCCCCGGCGAAAGGCGAACTTTCGACGGCGACAGCGGGCGAACCGGGCTTGCCGAAGCGATCACCGATCCGACTAATCCGCTGACCGCTCGAGTCATCGTCAATCGCATCTGGCGGCAGTATTTCGGACGCGGCATCGTTGGTACTCCCAGCAACTTCGGTCAGCTCGGCGAACCGCCGACTCACCCGGAACTGCTCGATGACCTGGCCTTCCGGTTCATGCAGAACGGCTGGAGTCTGAAATGGCTGCACCGGCAAATCGTACTTTCGCAAACCTACCAGCAGTCGTCCGACATCAACGAAGCTGCGATGCGGTCCGATGCTCAGAATGCGCTGTTGTGGCGAGTCCCGCGACGACGCCACGCCGTCGAAGCGTGGCGCGACGCGGTGCTGCAGGTCACCGGTCGGCTGGACGAAACGATCGGCGGAACTTCCATCAGGGCGGATGATCCCGAAGCCACTCGCCGCACTGTGTATTCCGAGATCAGCCGCTTTCAGTTGAATCCGCTGCTGGCCAGATTCGATTTCCCCGACGCCAATGTCCACGCGGCAAAGCGTGTTGAAACCAACACCCCGCTGCAAAAACTGTTTCTGCTGAACAGCGAGTTCATGCAAAGACAGGCAGAAGTCTTCGCGGAAAAAATCCGGCAGCGTGCCGGGAACGCGAGTGCTGCCGCCTTCGTCGACGCAGCGTTTGAACTTGCCCTGCAGCGACAGCCCGATTCCGAAGAACGCGGTGCCGCCGTTACGTTTCTCGCGCAACGCCCGGACGACGGACTGCGGCAACTGGCACATTCACTGCTGGTCAGCAACGAATTCTGGTGGCTGGATTAGATCGCCCGTTCAGCCGTTCACGCAATCAAACACCACTCACTGCAGACATTCATTCAAGCGGAGTCATCATGCACCAGGCCACCACTGAGAATGCGTCAGGGATTCGTGAGCTGGCAACGTCGCTGGTCAGCCGGCGCTCGATGCTGCAGTCAGCCGGTGCCGGCTTCGGCTGGCTGGCGGCTCGGGGAGTGCTTGCCGCCGAGTCACAGCCTTTGCAGCAAACGCACCACGTTCCGCGAGCAAAACGGGTGATCTTTCTGTTCATGAACGGCGGACCTTCGCACGTCGATACGTTCGACCCGAAGCCCGCTCTCAGGAAATACGAAGGCCAGCCGCCCGAAAAGAAGAAGGATCGTGTCACAAAAACGGCGGGATTCATGCCGTCGCCGTTTCGATTTCGGCCACACGGAGACAGCGGCGTTGTCATGAGCGAACTGCTGCCAAACCTGAGCACCGTTGCTGACGATTTGTGCGTGGTGCGGTCCATGCATACCGACGTTCCCAATCACGAACCGGGGCTGCTGCTGATGCATTCCGGCCACCAGCAGCCGGTGCGTCCCAGCATCGGTTCGTGGGTGTCCTACGGTCTGGGTGCGGA